>DATJRU010000297.1:0-3625 GCA_035504455.1 Vulcanimicrobiaceae bacterium | reverse complement strand
CGCGGGACGCCGGCCGTGGATCGCGCGCGTCTCGCCGAATGGCTCGCTGCTGCTCGTATCGAATCGCGACGACGCCACCGTTTCCCTGCTCGATCCCATTACGCTCGCATCGCGCGGCGTGATTCCCGTTGCGCCCGATCCCGAGCAGATCGCGATACTTCCCGATGGATCGAAGGCGTTTCTCACGTCCGGAACCACCGACCAGATTTCCGTCGTCGACTTGAAGCGCGGCGCGCTGCTGGCGAATCTTGCGCTCGGCGGGACGCCCGACGATCTCGTGCTCAAGCCCGACGGCGGCGAGCTGTACATTCCGTCGAGCGGGACGCATGGCCTCGTCGTCGTGAACACGCAAACCAATGAAGTGGGCGATTTCCTTCTTCTCGGTTCCGCTCCAGCCGCCGCGACGCTGACCGCCGATTCGCAGGTCCTCTACGTTTCCGATTTTGGCGCAGGCCACATCGTGCCCGTGGCCATCGGAGTGCGGCAGGCGGGCGCGCCGATTTCCGTGGGGCAAGGGCCGCAGACGTCCGAACTGACGCCGGGCGGCGACATGCTGCTGGTGGTCGACACGCAGTCGGACGATCTGGGCGTGATTCGCGCGAACGAGCCGAAGCCGAGCCTCGTCACGCTGGTGCCTACCGGCGCGAGCCCGCGCGACCTGGCGATCAAGCTCTTTTAGGCATGCGGCGATTCGTGGCGGCACGTGGCTCGTGCGAGGTTTATTGGCGGGTGTATTCAACACAGAGCGCACCGAGGAGCACAGAGGACTCGCAGAAGCTGAGTGAGCGGAAAGCCGTCTCACCGCAGAGACGCAGAGATCCGCAGAGAAAACGAGAGCGCCGCCAGATTACTGCGCGTGCTGCCCGCTGACTCGTCCCTTGTCCAGCCCTTCGATCGCGCACACAACCACACTCATTCACCAATCACTGCTCACCATTCACTGTGCTTTCGCGGCGGCGAGAATCTTCTTGTACATGCTGTTGAGTTGGGGTTCCGAGCGCAGATCAAGGTCGGAGGTATCGAAGCTCAGCACCTGCAGGCGTCCCGTGGAGTTGTGGTGGCGCGTGTAGGCGTCGCGCAGCGCGTCGAGATACTTTGCGTCGATCGAGGCTTCGTACGGGCGGCTGCGCCGGCGAATCCGGTCGAGCAGGACGTCGTTGCGTGCGTCGACGTATACCGTCAGGTCGGGAGGAAAGACGCTGGCGTCGAGCCCGACGCTCACTCGTTCGTAGAGTTCCACTTCGCGGTCGTGCAGCAGCGTGCGCGCGAAGATCGGGTCTTTTGCCTGGGTGTAGTCCGAGACGACCGGGCGGTTTCGAAAGGCCGGGATCGTCCTCAATTGCTCGTGGCGCGAGATCAGGAAGGCGAGCTGCGCAGCCAACGCCCATCGTTCGCGATTTCCATAGAAATCGGGAAGAAACGAGTTGCCGTCCACATCTTCCAGAACCAGCTTTGCGCCGAGATGCAGCGCCAGCAGCTGGGCGAGGGTCGTCTTCCCGGCGCCGATTGGGCCTTCGAATCCGATGTACGGCTGGCTGGTACCCGGCAAGCTTTGTCAGCTCCGCTACGGCGGATCATTCCCGGCCCTCGGTTTCCCCAAGGCAACCGGCGGGCAGATCATACCACGCGCTTCTTCGATCCTCGCGAGCGGAGTCCCAGGGGCCCTGCCTCCTGATTTCCGCGGCTCGGGCCGCAAGGTTCCACTTTGCGCAATCGCTCGGAAACTCGGCGAAGTTCCCTATTCCCCGAGCAGGCTTCTTTGCTATAGTCATCGCCGCACTCGCGTTCCTCCTCATGGGCTCCGCGCGATAGCGCCCGCGCGACCCACCTGGTGCGAGAGCCTTCCCCATTTGTGCCTTGGCAGCTTGGTGTTTCCGATGGTCCGCAACGTTCACTGGCACTGGAGACATCAAAGCTAAACGGAGACTTTCGTGCGCGTCCTTACACCAACTGAAAACAAACGCCTCAACGAGCTTATTGGCTTCGTCGGGCTTAGCCTGGCCGTGTTTCTCGCGCTGAGCCTGCTTTCGTATTCGCCGCTCGACCCGTCGTTCAACGTATCCGCCGGGCCGATCGGCTCTACGCCCGTCCATAACTGGATCGGGCCTGTCGGCGCGCATCTGGCCGACCTGGTCTTTCAGTTCAGCGGGTACGCCGCGTTTCTGTTCCCTGTTGCGATTTGCATGGTAGCGCTGCGGTGGTTCCGCAGCCACACGATTGACGCGCCCATCGCCAAGATGATCGGCGCGGGCCTGCTGCTCACGTCGCTCGCGGCCGAGATGACACTGGTGCATCTTCCGGCTGTCCGCGGCGCGCTGCCGCCGGGCGGATTGCTGGGCACGGTGCTCGCCGAGGGACTGCGCGCCGGATTCAATCCCGTTGGCGCGAACCTTGTGGCGATCGCGACGCTGCTTACGGCGCTATTTCTCACTACGAGTTTCTCGTTTCACGCGGCGGTCGACTGGATGAAGCAGCCGCTTGCGCCCGAGGGCATGGTCGGCAAGTGGATCGCGCAGTTCAAGGACTGGCGCGAAGAACGCGAGGCGACGCGGCTGCGGAAGCGCGTCGAGGAAATCAAGATTGCCGGGCGGCCACCCGTGAATCAGGCGAACCGGCGAGCGGCAATCCAGGAAGCGGACGAAGAGGAAGAAGAGAAGGAAAAGCTCGCGCAGCGCGCCGAGCCCATGCTTTCCGAGCGCGGGCCCGCCGTAATCAAGTTTCACGAGCCCGACGTAGCGCCGCCGCCGAAGAAAGTCGCCGAGCCGAAAGTGGCGCGCGGCCACGCAGCTTTCAAGCTGCCTCCCGCCAATTTGCTGCACAGCGCGGAGCGCAGCGAGAAGATGGATGAGTCCGAGCTGAAGGAATGCGCGCGCGCCATCGAGCAGAAGTGCGCCGAGTTCGATGTCTCCGGGCACATCACGCAGATCAATCCGGGGCCGGTCGTCACCACATTCGAATTCAAGCCGGAAGCGGGGATCAAATACAGCCGCATCACCGGGCTCGGCGACGATCTTTGCCTCGCGCTGCGCGCCGAATCGATCCTGATCGAGCGCATCCCGGGCAAATCGACCGTGGGCATCGAAGTGCCCAACGCGCGCCGCGAAGTGATCGCGCTGCGCGACGTGATCGAAGCGCCGGAGTTCTCGCATTCGCCGTCGAAGCTCACGCTGCCGATGGGCAAGGACCTGATCGGGCGCATCCGCGCCGCCGACCTGACGCAGATGCCGCACCTGCTGATCGCCGGCTCGACCGGCACCGGCAAGAGCGTGTTCCTCAATTCCCTGCTGATGGGACTGCTGTACAAGGCTACGCCCGATGAACTGAAACTCGTGCTCGTCGATCCCAAGCAGCTCGAGCTCGGGCTCTACGCCGATATTCCGCACCTGTTTACGCCGGTGGTCACTGACCCCAAGGTGGCCGCGAACGTCCTGCGCAACGCTACGCGCGAGATGGAGCGCCGGCTGAAGCTGCTGGCGGCCCGCTCGGTGCGCAATATCGACCAGTACAATCGCACGTTCGAGAAGAGCCAGTCGCTCTCGCTATTCGACAACGCCGAGGAAGAGCATCGGCCGCTTCCCTACCTGGTGATCGTGATCGACGAACTCGCCGACCTGATGATGGTCGA
>DATJRU010000296.1:0-7770 GCA_035504455.1 Vulcanimicrobiaceae bacterium | reverse complement strand
GCAGCTCCCGCGCCGCTCCGGTGAACTGGCTGAGGATCAGCGCACCCTCGTCGTCGCCGCGCGCGGCCACGTATTCTTTCGCCACCAGATTCATCCCGTCGTGCAGCGACGTGACCATGCAGAAATCCGCCGCGCGGTAATACGGCAGGATTTCCTTGTGGCTGTGGTGGCGCGTGAGCAGCGCGATCGGGCGCCAGTTCCCGCGCTGGAACCGCGCGTTGATGCGCGCCGCCTCGGCCTGCACCTCCTCGAAAAGATCGTGGTAGCGCGGAATCGTGGTGCGGCTCGGCGCGCCGATCTGCACGAAGGTGAGCTTCCCGGCGAACGCCGGATATTTCTCGAGCAGCCGTTCCACGCCGCGGAAGCGCTCGATGATGCCCTTCGTGTAGTCGATGCGATCGACGCCGAGACCGAGAAAGCTCGCCTCGATCCCGAGGTTCTTGAAGAGCGACGAGCGGAGCTCGTAGGGAGACACGGCGAGGTCGCCCGGATCGGACTGCATTTCCCGCCCGTCCACGCTGATCGGAAACGGGCGCACGAACGTGCGGTGGCCGAGGCGCCTGACCGAGAAGCGCTCCCACTCGATCCGCGACTCGAGCGTCGCGTCGACGGTCTCGAGGAAATTGTTGCAGTGCGACTGGGTGTGGAAGCCCACGAGATCGGCGCCGAGCAGCCCGTCCAGCAATTCGCGCTGCCACGGGCAAATGCCGAACGCCTCCGGATTCGGCCACGGGATATGCCAGAAGATCGCGACCCGCACGTCGGGGCGCGCGTCCTTCACCATGCGCGGGAGCAGAGCGAAGTGATAGTCCTGCACCAGGAGCAGCGGGCGCTCGGTGCCGGCCATCTCCTCGAGCGCGGCGTCCGCGAATTTGCGGTTCACCTCCTGGTAGCTTTCCCAGTCGGAGGTACGGAAGAGAGGGCGCGCGTGCGCGATGTGGCAGAGCGGCCAAAGGCCCTCGTTCGAGAACCCGTAGTAGTAGCCCTGCTCTTCCTGCTTGGTGAGCCACACGCGGCGCAGCGTGTATTCCGGCTTGTCGGGCGGCACACGCAGGCGGTCGTGGCGATCCACGGCCTCGCGGTCCGCTTCGCCCGAGCCGTGGGCGATCCAGGTGCCGTCGCAGGAGCGCAACACCGGCTCGAGCGCGGTGACGAGCCCGCTTGCGGGGACCACCGCCTCGATATTCTTGCCGCGGCGCTCGTGCATGTAGGGCTCGCGGTTCGAGACGACGAAGAGCGAGCCGAGCACTTTCGCTTGCACGCTGATGCGGAGACGCTCGGGCGTCCAGAGGGACTCGCCGGTTTCGCGCAGGCGCGCCTCCTCTTCGGCGGCGGCACGCGCTTCCGTGAGGCTGCGCGCGAACTTCACCACTTCTTGCGAAAACGGAGCGAGAAAGTCCTCGTTGGGCAGCGGCGGACGCGGACGGACGCGGCCTCCGCGAAGATCCTTCATCCATTCGGCGGTGCGCGAAATGGGAAGCACGATGGTCCAGCGGATGATGAGCACCGTCAGCAACACGACCAGCAGCACCTGGGCCACCACGTGCCAGATCGTCTCGCGCCAGATGCGATTGCTCTGCGCCTCGATGTAGCTCGCGTCGTGAAAGATGGCGAGGACGCCGCGCATTTTCGCGTCATCGTCGTACATGCCGAGGTAGTAGGCGTTCATCGGGCGGTCGCCGAGCGTGAGGAACTTGCTCACGCCGTCGGGCTGCGCTTTTACGGCCTCGAGCGGCACGGGCGGCGGGGTGATGCGGTCGGAAAGGCTGGTGCTTTCGGCGAGGATGCGGCCGTCGGGGTCGTACACGATCACGCCGGCCAGGCGCTGGCGATCTTCAAAGCGGTCGACAATGCGGCGAAGCTGGATGTGCGAGCCGCGCTCGACCGCCGGCTCGACGATCTCGCCGAGGCTCTCCGCCAGAATCTCGGCGCGGCGCTCGAGGTCCGTCCGCAGGCCGCGCTTCTCCGAGCGGACCTGATTCCGCGAGATGATGAACGTGACGAGGCTGATTCCTATCACCAGCGAAAGAATCAACCGCAGACTGAGTCTCACAGCAGATCCTTAACGGCTGCTCCGGCGCTCGCGCGCCCGGGGTGAAAGGTTTTTCTCGACGAACGCCGGCCGCATCAAAGCGCGACCCAGTTGGCGAAGCCAAGACCCTGCAGATACACACGGGCATCACGGGGTGGGGGGCCGGACAGACGCTCCAGGCGACCGAGGCCGCCATGCAGATGAACGACTCCGCTCCGCGCCTCGTGAGGCGAGCGCAGACTGGGCGTCTTAATTATAACAAAGGAAAGGCGTATCGCTCGGATAAACGCCCGGCGCGGCAAAATAATTTTGCGGGGGCGCTGCGCCCGGCGCGAGCGCCCGGCAGTCGTCGTACTTTAAGGCGCCATTCATCGAAGATTGATTTGCGGGGTGCACGGTGGCGTGTCCAGCCGGATAAGCAGAGGCGAACGCAGCGCAATCATTGGAAACGGGCCCTCAAAAGTGAACAAGCTGCTTGTGGTCGTGTGTGCAGTCTTCATCCTGGCGCAATTCCAGCCGGTCCTTCATGCACAAGAAATGTCGCACGACATCTGCGCGCGCCCGTCGCCCGGCGGCGTCGTGCAAGACCCGCCGGACCTGCGCAGCCGCAACGGAGTGCTGCGCGTCGATCTGACGATTCACAACCACGCCGAGCCGGACGGCTCGACGCGCTACTGCTACGTCGACGAGCACGGCCACGAATCTCCGACGCTGCGGCTCAACCCCGGCGATCTGCTCATCCTTCGCCTGAAAGACGACCTCACCAAATCCGGCGCCGCG
This sequence comes from Vulcanimicrobiaceae bacterium, assembly GCA_035504455.1. Classification (GTDB taxonomy): domain Bacteria; phylum Acidobacteriota; class Terriglobia; order Acidiferrales; family UBA7541; genus Palsa-295. The sequence goes on along the minus strand of DATJRU010000296.1, from coordinate 4,958 downwards.
GCCCAGGCCGCTCCGATGGACGCCGGCATGCACCCCGCGAAAAATGCGGGACCGTGCGGCGGCCGCGTGATGACGTCCACCTCAACCAACCTACACTTCCACGGCCTCACCGTGCCGCCCGTGTGCCATCAGGACGACGTGCTCAAAACACTGATCGACCCGGGCGATCCGCCGTTCGAGTATCGATTTCGCATCCCGGAAAATGAGCCGCCCGGCTTGTACTGGTATCACCCGCACGTTCACGGATTCACGAAGGTGCAGGTTCTGGGAGGCGCCTCGGGCGCGCTGATCGTGGAAGGCATCGAGCGCGCCGACAAAGCCGTTGCGGGATTGCCCGAGCGCGTGCTCGTGATCCGCGATCGTGACCTGCTGAATCCGGACGCGCCGCCCTCGAAATCGGAACCCGTTGTGCCGCGCATGCTTTTCGATCGCGACGGCGACGCCGCCAACACTGGCACCGGTTTCGGCAAACCCGCGAAAGATCTCTCGATCAATTTCGTGCCGGTTCCCTACCCCGACTATCCGCCCGCCTCGATCGTGATGAAGCCGGGCGAAAAGGAATTGTGGCGCGTACTCAACGCTTCCGCGATCACTTACTTGAATTTGCAGGTCCTCTTCGATCGGCAGCCGCAGCCGCTCGGCCTCGTTGCGCTCGATGGGGTGCCGTTGAACGAAGACGGAGCGCCGGCGGATTTCGTCGACTGGCAAACGCATCTCGGAGTGCCGCCGGGCGCGCGCGTGGAGTTCATCGTCACGGGTCCACCGGCGGGCGTACCAGGACTTTTCGTCACGCGAACCGTCGACACCGGGCCCGGCGGCGAAAACGATCCCAACCGCGCGCTGGCTACGATCGCGGCGTCCGAGAACGCGCCCGAGCCGCACTCGCGTCTCTCCGCTTCGCCGAAGCCGCTGCCTCCCTCGAAGCTGCCGTGGCTCGGCAGCGTGGCTCCCGTGATCACGCGCCGCCTGTATTTTTCGGAAAAGCTCGACGATCCCAACAATCCCAACAGCGCGACTCAGTTCTACATCACCGTCGACGGACAAACGCCCAAGGCATTCGATCCGGCCACGGCCGTGCCGAATATCGTCGCGCGACAAGGAACCGTGGAGGACTGGATCATCGAGAACCGGTCGAACGAGCTGCACGCGTTTCACATTCATCAACTCCATTTCATGCTGCTCGATTACATGGGAAGACCCGTAAATGAGCCGTTCCTCCGGGACACGGTCAACGTGCCCTATTACGACGGCAGGTCGCTGGTGTATCCGAGCGTGCGAATCCGTTTGGATTTCCGCGATCCGAATGTGATCGGCGACTTCGTGTACCACTGTCACCTTCTGGAACACGAAGACAACGGCATGATGGGAATGATCCGCGTGCTGCCGGCGGAGGACGCGCACGATCGCGTTTCCGGCCGGCGCGCGCCGGAAAGATCTCCGTCTCATGTCGTGCGGCGCCTCTGTGGCGCCCCAGCGCGGCCAGCCTACCAGGGAAATTGAAATCGACTCCGAAGGGCTACGGAATTCCCCTTAGTACGTTCGGTGTCTCCCTCCATTCATAAAAACAAAATCTTCGGGCAATAGAAAACGTTTATCAACGTTCCGCCCGAGCGGCACATTTCCAGGAACACGGAGGGTAAATGCATCTCAAGCACGTTGCGTCAACCGCGGCGAACTGCCTGCGAGTGGGGCTCGCTTCTCTCGCGCTCTTTCAGTTCACCATCGGCGCATCCTTGGCCAATGCAGCGCCAAACCCGCCACACCAGTCGGAGAAAGAGTCCCGCGACAACGAGACGCGCACTCCGATCAAGCACGTGATCGTCATCATCGGCGAGAATCGCAGCTACGATCACGTGTTCGCAACCTACGTGCCCAGGCACGGGCAATACACGTGGAATCTTCTGTCGCAGGGAATCGTGAACGCCAACGGCACGCCCGGGCCGAATTTCTACAAGTTCCAGCAGAAGGCCGCGCTCGATCAGACGCCCGATGCATTCCTGCTCGATCCTCCGAAGCAGTCGTTCCCGAACGGCACGCTGCCGGCTCCTCTCGTTGGCGGCCCGAAGGTTTCTTACATTCCGACGACCGACCCGATCACCATGGCTCCGTTGACGCCCGCGCAGCAACTCGCCGACGCGGAAGCCTCCGACGCGGGCCTCGATCCTTCCTACAGCGCCCTTCTGCTCACGGGCGGCACCGGCCAGAGTTCGCAGACTCCGGACGATCGCATCGCCGATGTGAACTCGCTCCCGCCGGGCCCGTTTCAGCTGACCGGCAGCGGCTTCTCCTATGACGACTACGCCGCGAGCCCTGTCCATCGCTTCTACCAGATGTGGCAACAGCTCGATTGCAGCCTTTCGCACGCGTCGTGGGAATACCCGAATGGCTGCGACGCTTCCCTCTTCTCGTGGGTCGAAGTGACCGAAGGCGCGGGCCAGAACGGCCTGCCCCAGCCCACGGATTTCGGAATCAACTACTCGCCCAGCGGCGTGACCACCGGTGAAGGCTCGACGGCCCTCGGCTTCTACAACGTCCAGAAGGGCGACGTGCCGTACTTCAAGAGCCTCGCGGACACCTACGCGATGAGCGACAACTTCCACCAGTCGGTCAACGGCGGCACAGGCGCGAATCACATCATGCTCGGCCACGGTGACGCCATCTGGTTCAGCGACGCCAATGGCAAGCCGACCCAGCCGCCGCATCTCGTACCGACGGGCGGCACGACGTCGGAAAAAACTCCGACCGTTCTCGACGAGGTTGAGAATCCCAACCCCGGAAAGACGATCACCGGCAATCCAGCCAACAACTGGTACACGGAAGACGGCTACGGTGGCGGCTCCTACGGTTCACCCGCTTACGGCGGCGGTTCCTACAGCGACTGCTCGGATCCCTCGCAGCCCGGCGTCGCGCCCGTTCTCGCGTACCTCAAGTCGGTCCACGTCAATCCGAATTGCCAGCCGGGGCACTACTATCTGCTCAACAACTACAACCCCGGCTATTTCGGCCAGGGCGAGAACGCCTTCACCGACAATAGCCCGCTCAACACGGTCTTCACCGTTCCGCCGTCCTCCACGCCGAGCATCGGCGACACGATGCTCAAGGCGGGCGTTTCCTGGAAGTATTACGGCGACCAGTGGAATGACTACGCCGGCAACACGCAGCTCGGCATTCCCGAAGACAAGTACGAGGTCAACTATGGTGCGGTCGGTTCGCTGAACGAACTCGGCACCGCCGAAATCAAATATCCCGACGAGTACTGCAACATCTGCAACCCGTTTCAGTACGACACGTCGATCATGGGCAATCCAGCAATCCGCGACGCCCATATCGACGACATCAGCGGCCCCGACGGCCTCTACTCCGACATCACGAACGGCACGCTTCCCGCCGTCTCCTTCGTGAAGCCGAGCGGATTCACCGACGGCCATCCGGCGTCTTCCAAGCTCGACCTCTTCGAGGGCTTCACGCAGAAGATCATCACGGCGGTACAGAAGAGCGAGTATTGGCAGAACACTGTGATCTTCATCACCTTCGACGAAGGCGGCGGCTACTACGATTCCGGTTACGTTCAGCCGCTCGACTTCTTCGGCGACGGCACGCGCATCCCGCTGATCGCCGTTTCGCCCTACACCGTCGGCGGCCGCGTCACGCACAACTACGCCGATCACGTCTCGATCCTCAAGTTCATCGAGCGCAATTGGGATCTACCGACGGTCAGCTACCGCAGCCGCGACAACGACCCGGACCCGATCGCACTCCCGATCAACCCGTACGTGCCGATCAACGGCCCGGCGATCAGCGACCTCTTCGAGCTGTTCGACTTCGGCCAGGGTGGCCACGGCCACGGCGAGGGCGGCGGTCGCTAGCCGCGTCTCCCGTTCCGCGTAATCACCGCTCTACAACGAGCCGGGGCCCCACCGCCCCGGCTCGTTTTTTTCTGGGAACGCCAGTCTCCCGATTGGCGTTTTTTCTCTGCGACCGTTCCGGCCTCGACCGCATCCATTGACCAACCTGAATTCGAGGATCTGTTCGCAATTCCAATCGGGACCAAGTTCAACTTGAATCAGCAGCGGAGGAATCAGCCATGAAGAGGATCCTACCCTTGGTGATGGTGACCATCGCACTCGCGCTCGCCGTTTCGTCCGGCCGCACCAGCTCCGCGCAGGAAAAGCAAGATCGCTACACGCTGCAGATACCGGGTGGTCTCTCGTTTTCCGAGATCCGCGGCTACGAGACATGGCAGGTTGTCGCCCCCAGCCTCACCGACTCCTCCAACGTGATCCGGGTAATCGTCGCCAATCCCGTGATGATCAACGCCTACCGCGAAGGCGTTCCCGCCAACGGCAAGCCTTTCCCCGACGGCTCGAAGATCGTGAAGCTCGAGTGGAGGCCGAAAAAGTTGACCACTCCTCCCTTTTCCGCCAGCACCCCGGACACCGTTCCCGGCGACCTCACCGCGGTCGAGTTCATCGTCAAGGATAGTAAGCGATTCCCGGACACTCACGGCTGGGGCTACGCGACGTTCGACTACAACGCCGCAGCCGGCACGTTCGCGCCGGCCAACGAGAACAGCAAGCCGCCCGTGGGTCACGATGCCAAGTGCGGCGCCGCCTGCCACACGCTCGCCGCGCGCACCGACTACATCTTCACCGCTTATCCGAAGCGGTGAACGTCCGGCCGCCAATGCTTTCATGTAGCTCACGGCCGCTTCTGCCGTAAGGCTTTCGTCCGCCGCGTGGCTCGAATGGTTGCTCATCGTCGCCCCGCAAAAAACCCTCAGGGCTTCGCTCCGAGCTTCGCCTTGACCCTGCGACGAGCCGCTGCGTAGAATTGGATATGGACCGACCTACCTGCGCGGCGCTTTCTGTGGCTTGTTGTTGTCCGGCCACAACTCGCGCGGGCGTGTGATCCAAAGAATCTGAAAGTCGGACGGAATCGTAAGCCCGCTGCCTGGAATC
>DATJRU010000295.1:0-3316 GCA_035504455.1 Vulcanimicrobiaceae bacterium | reverse complement strand
ATTATCGACCGGCATTCGCTGGGCGCGTTTCAGGTTTGGACTGTGGCGCTGTGCGGGCTGGTGCTGGTGCTCGACGGGTTCGACGCGCAGATCATCAACTACGCGGCGCCGTCGATTGCGGAAACGATGCGCGTGCCGGTCAGCCACTTTGGCACGATTTTTTCGTCGAGCTTGATCGGGCTGATGATCGCGGCAATGGCGTCGGGGCCGATTGCCGACCGCTGGGGACGCAAGTGGCCAGTGATCGTCTCGGTGGCCAGCTTTTCGGTGTTTTCGCTGCTCACCGCGCACGTCGCTTCGTTCAACGCGCTTTGGGCGCTGCGATTCGTCACCGGACTGGGCCTCGGCGGCGCGATGCCCAATGTGGTCGCGCTGGCGTCCGAATACGTGCCGCGGCGATTGCTGCCGATTGCCGTGCCGATCGTTTTCATCGGCATGCCGCTCGGCGGGACGGTAGCCGGGCTGACGAGCGCCTCCGTCATTCCGCATCACGGGTGGCGGGCGATGTTCTACATCGGCGGGGCGCTGCCGCTCGTGATTTCGATGCTGCTGATCGTGCTGCTGCCGGAATCGATCCGCTTTCTCGCGGTGAAGGGAAAAGCTCCCGAAACGATTCGCCGAATCGTTGCGCGCATCGCGCCCGAGGCGGCGCCGGCGAATATCGATCTTTCGACGCCGGCCGACGAAAAGCATTCGGGCGTCCCAGTGAAACATCTCTTCACTGAGGGCCGCGCCGTCGGGACGATCCTGCTCTGGATTCCGTACTTCATGAACCTGCTGCTGATCTATTTCACTGGCAGCTGGCTGCCCGCGCTGCTGCGCGCCGACGGCATGACGACCGCGCATGCGTCGACCGCGTCGGCGTTCGTCAGCTTCGGCGGAATGTTCGGCTGCATCGCCGAGGGCTACTTCATCAAGTGGCGCGGCGCCGGGGTGATTTTGTTCGCCGAATACGTGCTGGCGGGCGGGTTCCTCGCGATGTTGGCGGTTCTGGCAGTACCGTTTCGCGTGGTGCTATTGCTCACGTTCGTCGCCGGCTTCATGATTATTGGCGCGCAGGGCGGCCTGAACGCGTTGGCCGCGAACTTTTATCCCACGGCGGTGCGGTCGACGGGCATCGGCTGGGCGCTCGGCGTGGGACGGATCGGCTCGATCGTGGGGCCGCTGCTTGGCGGAATGTTCCTGACGATGGGATGGAAGCCGGGCGGCGTGCTGCTCTTCGGCGCTGCGGTGGCTGCGTTCGCATGCGTATCGATTCTGCTGAGCGCGTTCTCGCGCGGCGCCAGCGCCTACCGCCAGCACGAGCCGAGCCTGGGGCCGGCCGAATAGCGAGCGAGGTTGAAATCATGAGCGCGACGTCACGAACGACTGCCGACGAAAAGGCCGAAGCGCGGAAGGCATTCTACGCGCGCATCGGCGAGCAGCATCTTGCGCCGCTTTGGGAGCGCCTCGCCGGGCTCGTCACCCGTTCGCCGCAGCCCGCGGCAAAACCAGTGCACTGGAAATACGCTGCGGTGCGGCCGGACCTGCTCGCGGCCGGCTCGCTCCTCACCGCCGAAGAGGCCGAGCGCCGCGTGCTGATCCTCGAGAATCCCGGCCTGCCCGGCCAGTCGAAAATTACCGGCTCGCTCTACGCGGGCCTGCAGCTTCTGATGCCCGGCGAACGCGCTCACGCGCATCGCCACACCGCCTCGGCGCTGCGGCTTTTCCTCGAAGGCGCGGGCGCCTACACGGCCGTCAACGGCGAGCGCACGATCATGCAGCGCGGCGATTTCGTTCTCACGCCTGCATGGACGTGGCACGAGCACGGCAACGAGGGCCCCGATCCGGTGATCTGGCTCGACGGCCTCGACGTCCCGATCGTCAATTTGTTCGACACCAGTTTTTCCGAGGCGCACGAAGAGGAGGGAGAATCTCCCGCCGCGCGGCCCGTGGGCGATTCAGAAGCGCGCTACGGCGGTACGCTGCTGCATGACGGCGCGCAGCCGGAATCGCTTTCCTCTCCGCTGCTGAATTATCGCTACGAACGCGCTCGCGAGACGCTCGCCGCCTTGCACAAGAATGGCCCACTCGACCGATGCCACGCGGTGAAGCTGCGCTACGCGAACCCGCTCACCGGCGGCGCGGTGATGCCGACGATGAGCGCCGCGATCCAGCTGATCCCGCGCGGATTCGAAACCGCGCCCTACCGTTCCACCGAGGGAACCGTTTTCGTCGTCGTCGAAGGCAGGGGCCACAGCACCATCGGCGATGCGTCCTTCGAGTGGAACGAGAGCGACGTGCTCGTCGCCCCGAGCTGGGCGACGCAGCGCCACCGCGCCGAAAGCGAATCCGTGCTGTTCAGCTTCTCCGACCGCATCGCCCAGGAAAAGCTCGGCATCTGGCGCGAAGAACGCTAGCGCCGGGCGCCAGTCGCGTCGAAATCCGCCCGTATTCCACCCTAGCAATCGAAGTTACGCTTTCAGCAAGACCCCGCCATCGCCCCGCGGGCCGCGCTGCAAACGCAAGTAGACTGGCGTTGAAAGCAACGCCAGCATGAGCGCCCACGCCGAAACAATCGCAGCATCGGCCCCCACCGCCTCGCGTCCCGGCAGGCCGTGGATCTACCAGCCGTGGCTCGACCTGATCGTCGGCTGCGGCGCGTGGTCCGCTCCGCTGCTGCTGGTCACCGCGTGGCTCTCGCCGTCGCACGCGCATTCGTGGGCCGTCGGCTTCTATTTCCTCGCCATCGTTTTCAACTACCCGCACTTCATGGCGACGGTGTACCGCGCCTATCGCACCCGCGAGCAATTCGAAAAATACAAATTCTTCACGCTGCACCTGACTCTCCTGCTCGTGATCACGGGCGTGCTTCTGCACACGTCGTACCGCCTGGTGCCGTGGATCTTCACGCTCTATATCTATTGGAGCCCATGGCACTACGCGGGCCAGAACTACGGCTTGATGAAGATGTTCGTGCACCGTAGCGGCGCGTCGCTCACGCAGGGCGAGTCGCGCTGGCTGCGCGCCGCTTTCGTGGCGTCATACGTGATGCTGCTAGCGAGCTTCGAGACGGGCGGCTCGTCCGACCCGCTGATCCTTTCGCTCGGCCTGCCCCCGAATTTCACGATCCCGCTGCGCATCGCGCTCGGCGGCGCGTTCGCCTTCTGCGCCTGGATGTCGCTCAACGACCTGGTCCTGCGCCACGGCTTCCGCCGGATGATCGCGCCGCTCACGCTGCTGCTCACGCAGTTCTTCTGGTTCGTCCTGCCGACGCTGCTCGAGCTGCGCGCCACCATCCCGCAAACGCGCTACAGCAGCGGCATTCTGGCCGTGC
>DATJRU010000294.1:0-3262 GCA_035504455.1 Vulcanimicrobiaceae bacterium | reverse complement strand
CATTATCAGACTCGCTACGTGCCCGAGGCGTTTGAAAGCGGCGACAGATGTGCTATCGTGTCGATCCTCGCCGGATAGGCTCTTTGTTTCATCGCGAGCGATCGTGGAGGCCCCAGCCATGTCACGCCGCATTTTCTCGATCTGGTTGTGTCAGTTCGCCTTCGTTTGCGCATTTCTTGGAGGATGCGGCGGATCGAGCGGAGGCTCGGGCACCGGCCCCGTAAATACTCCGGCTCAATTCGTTTTCACCGGCAACATGAGCTCGCCTCGATACGTTCCGACGGCGACGCTCCTGCAGAACGGCAAGGTGCTGATCGCGGGAGGCGAGAACGCCAGCACCGCTCTGGCCACCGCGGAAATCTACGATCCGGCTACGGGAGCGTTCACGTTGACGGGCAGCCTGAATACGCCGCGCTATTGGGCCAGCGCCGTGTTGCTGAACAACGGGTCGGTCCTGGTGATCGGCGGCTACAACTCGGACGGCTACCAGGCGAGCGCGGAACTCTACGATCCCTCGACAGGCGCGTTCACGATCTATGCGAACATGGCCGTACCCCGGCGGTTGTTTCCCGCCGTGACGCTGCAAAACGGAAGCGTTCTGGTCGCCGGCGGCGACGGGTTCCCGGGCGCGCTGGCCGGTGCGGAAATCTTCGACCCTGCGGACGGCGTGTTCTCGCCCACAGGTCAGATGAACGAACCGCGGCGAATTTTCACGGCCACGCTTCTCAACAACGGCATGGTGCTCGCGGCCGGCGGATTCAACGAAGACGGCACGCTGGCGAGCGCCGAGCTGTACGATCCCTCGACGGGAGCCTTCACGTTCACGGGCAACTTGAACACGGCGCGCTATTACCACACGGCGACGCTGCTGAACAACGGGGCGGTCCTGATCGCGGGAGGCACGTTGCCCAGCAACGGCACGGTTGTGCCGCTGGCGAGCGCGGAACTCTACAACTCTTCGACGGGCGCGTTCACTTCGACCGGCAGCTTGAACGCGGCACGCCTTGTGGCGGGCGCGGCGCTGCTAGGCGACGGAACAGTGCTGGTTACGGGCGGGCAGGCAAACAACGCAGCGTTATCCAGCGCCGAGCTTTACGATTCGACTAGCGGCGCCTTCGTTTCGACGGCGAGCATGAACGTGGCGCGTTTCGGGCAGACGGAGACGCTCCTGAACAACGGCCAGGTGCTCGTCGCGGGCGGCTCGGACGACAGCGGCGCGGTCGCCAGCGCAGAGCTTTACGTGCCCGGCAACTAGCGTTCATCGGCTGCGGAGCGATGCATCATGGCTGAAGCGTCACCGGGAGCAAATCCCGAGGGCGTTTTTCAGGACAAGTGGGGCGCCTATCGCATGACGACGCCGCGGGACACGCAGACCAAGAAGCCGACGGGACTCGTCGGGCGCATGACGCTGTGGCGAATGAACAAGAGCCACTCGACGCTGACCGACTGGGGCTTGAGGCACGTCACTATCGAGCCGGAATTTACCGTGCTGGACGCTGGCTGCGGAGGCGGGCGCACCATCAGCAAGTTGGCGGCTATGGCATCGCAGGGCAAGGTCCACGGGATCGACTACTCGGAGGCGAGTGTTGCAGCGTCCCGGCGCTACAACGCGGACGCAATTCGGAACGGGCTCGTCGAAATTCGCCTGGCCGACGTCGGGAACCTTCCCTTCGCTAACGACACGTACGATCTGGTGACGGGAGTCGAGACGCACTTCTGGTGGCCGGACATCGGCGCCGGCTTGCGCGAAATCCGGCGGGTGTTGAAACCGGGCGGCACCGTGCTGCTGATCGCGGAAGTGTACAAGGGCGCGGACGCCTTGATGTCTCGCCTGTGCGAACAGCAGGCGCCGATTACGGGGATGAAGATGCTTACCGTGGACGAGCATCGCGAGCTGCTGGCCGCGGCGGGATTCGCGGACATTCAGATCGACGCGCTCGCGTCGAAAGGCTGGATCACCGCCCAGGGCAGGAAATAAGAACGGCACGCGCGAAATGGCGCACGATGGATGATGTTGCCGGGTAGTCGTTCGGCTGTGCGCGGCGCCGCGACATCGCTCCCTGATGCGGCAACTAACCAGTGAAGGTTCGAGGGGCTCAGCGAATCACGTGAATTCGGACGCCCAATTTCAGGTTCTTCCAGGATCTGTCCGCCGTATATACCGGCGCTTTCAGCGAGAGGCCTAAAGCCAAACAGGCCCGGTCTCCCAGCGACAAGCCGTGGGCGCGGGTCTGTCCAACGAGGTCGCCGGCAATTCGTGCGTGCTCGGGGGTGAAGCTCACGGCTTCACGGATCGGACTGAGGGTTGCTTCCCAGGCATCGTCCGGGCGAAGGCCACGATCGACCAGCTTCGCCTGAACTTCGGCCAAATTCACCGTGCTACTGGCCGCCGCGCTCAGAAGATAGGGTGTGAGTTTGTCGGCTCCGGCCTCTTGATTCAGGATGGCGAGCAAAGCCGAGGCGTCAAGAACGATCCTACTCATTTCGGGCAGCCTCTCGGCGCTCGGCGAGCAGCTCATCCACGAGCGACGTGCCCTCTTTCACGTGCTTGCGAACCAGACGCTGGGCCCGTTCGATGCGGCGCTTGAGCGTGGTGATGCGCAACTCGTCGTTCTCGATTCGCAGGATCACCTCATCGCCGGCTTTGATGCCCAGGGCCTTGCGGAAGGAAGCAGGGATGACCACACGGCCATTTTCGTTCACCCGCATGCGAGTTTTCGTTTTCATCTCTGCTCCTGACAGAAGTCTAGCAAATGTCACGACACCTGAAAAGTGACGCGAGGAATGCCCGAGGTGCGGCCCTGGAAGCTCACCGTGACGCGGACCAATCCGGGAGGCGACGCGTGCGAAGTTGTTGGCTAGTCTTTGGAGGCGGACGATCCGTCCGAATGGGCGAGGAAGCCGACTTTTAGAATTTCACTTCGGCAATTCGTTTCAGGAGCCGAATAAGTGTTGCGCCTTCATCTGCGGTCAGCCGACGCCGGAGATTCTCATCGGCGGCGACCCGAGCCTTGATCAACCGTTCCCTGTATTGGTTTCCTTTGCGAGTCAACTGCACGTGAATCGCCCGGCCCGATTTTGCGCTTCGCTCCGAAACGAGTCCTTCCTGAGCCAGGGACTTGATGGCCCGGTGCGTAACAGTCCGATCGAGGCCGAGAAGCGTGGCGATTTGATTCTGATTTAGCGAGCCGTCGCCCCGGAGCGCGGACAGGATAAAGCCGCGAGTCGCGGAGCATCGAGTTTTTCGTTCCAGTTGCTTCCC
>DATJRU010000293.1:0-4941 GCA_035504455.1 Vulcanimicrobiaceae bacterium | reverse complement strand
AGTGCAAGGAGCTTGTGAGTAGTGATCGGTGAGTAGTGAGTGGTGAAATCGGAAGGCGTGACTCGTGACCTGCCTGTCCGGCAGGCGGGCTCGTGGCAAACCATACCGCGCGCAGTGTTCGGATCGTGCTGCGTTCCCGGTCGCTCCGGCGATTCGTCGAAGATGCGATCGTCTGAAACATATCTCGCATCCACGCTAGCACGTCGCGGACGAGATATGCCCTGTCCTCGAGGACAGATTTGGGTCGGGTGAAGTTTTCATCCTCAACTGCGGGTCAAGTGTTGCATAGGATCTGTCGGGTCTTCGAGGATACAAGTGATTCGCGGCGGGATGACGCCGGAGGCGCTATGATCGTTTTCGATAAGCACGCCTGCAACTCAAACACGTAGATCGTCTCTCAGAATCGCCCTACGATGAACTCTATGCTTGCGGCTGGCTCGCTCTATTTGTTGATGCCGGGTGGCTGGTTCGATCTCTACGGACCCTCCGTGTTGATCGCGGTAATGATCGCCCTGCTGATCGCGATCTTCGCCCGGCAAGGCCGGCACGCCGTCCTCGAAGAAATTGTGGCCAACGACAACCTCGGTCCCCCAGAAGCCTTTCGAGGAACGCTTGTCGTCGAGGAAAACCGCCCGGGGAGCTATCTTCGGCTCCGCAACAGCACCAGAGAGGCGCGGGCCTGGCACTTTTGGCATCGCTGGGTAGCGGGCACGGGACCGCAGGCAAAGTTCGATCAGGTGACGTTCGATGCCCCGCTCCAGCAGATCGAATTGGCCAGGAGGGAAAAGCGCACGACGTTCCGGTTTTCGGAGATCGACGCCATCCGTTTGCGCGAAAGAGGAGCGGGCAAGAGCGGTTCCGCGTGGTACGTCGAGTTAATCCCGCACGAAGGGAAAGCCGTTCCATTCGCCACATCCGCGGTCGGAGAGAGGCAAACCATGTTCGAGCAGAGCGCCGCGGTCGCAAAGGCAGCCGCGCGAATCGCGGCGGTTCCGGTGCAGGTCGTCGTCGCCGGTAATGTGTGGACCTGGGGCTGGCCGCCGAAGAAACGCGTTGCCGCGCGTTGAGGAGATGTGTCGCGCCCACGGCGTTTGCGCGCCGACGAAACCTATCTCGCCTCCCAGATTGCCGCAATGACGATTCCTGCCACGATGAGTATTCCGATTCCAACCATGATGAGCAGATCGCGCCATCGATTTTCGTCCGGCTCGCTGCGATTCGCCGAAGAACCGCGCCCGCCGGATTTCGCTTCCTTCATGGCAGCGCGGCTCGGCTCAGTAACGCCAGCGGCCTAGAGGAGACTTGGCGGTGAGGTCGAGAGGCGCATCCCACGCCGCGCCGGAGCTTTCTCCACGGCTTCGCACGCAGAGGTAAAGCACGAAGGCGAAGAAGACGACGAGACCAATCGCGGCGGCTACGACCGATAGCATATCCACACTCCGATTGGCACCTTGTTATCACTTTGCGGTCGAAAGCGCAACGACCTCCGAGATAAGCGCGCGAATGCGGCTTTTTCTTGCCAATTCGAGCCAGCTAAAGGCCCGACGAGAGCGGGATTCATGCTGCGCGCGGAACAGGAAAAACGCCGGACGCGAGGCCCCTGCTACGCTAGTCCGGGAGGTTGTCTTTCCAGCCGAGAATCGCCGCGGCCGTATCGTTGGTTGCGCCGATGCGGTCTCGAGCGATGGCCCAGCGCTCGCGGATGAGGCGCGACACGGGCGCGTCGAGCTTCACCGCTTCGCCGAGATCAGCCGCGATCCTCACGTCTTTGGCCATCAGGCCGACCGCGAAGCCCGTGGCGAATTTCCCCGAGAGTACGTGCTCCTTCACCATGAATTCCGTGGTGAAATTGCGTCCCGTCGAGGCGTTGAGAATGTCGACCATCGCTTCCTGGTTCAGGCCGAAGCGCTCGCCGATCAGCAGCGCTTCGGCGACGGCCGTGTATCCGGCCGCGGCGATGTAATTATTCAGCGCCTTCATCGCGTGGCCGGTGCCCAAGGGGCCCGTTTCAAAGAGGCGGTCGCCCATCGCGCGCAGCAGCGGCTTGGCGCGCTCGATCGCGGCGCGATCGTTGCCGCCGATCATGATGGCGAGCGTGGCGGTCTTCGCGCGCGGGACGGCGCCGGAAACGGGCGCGTCCAGCAAGACTGCGCCGTCGCGTTCGAGGGCTTTGCCGAGCTCGCGCGTGCCGATGGGCTCGGACGAGCTCATGTCGATCACCAGCGCGCCGGGACGCAGGTTTTTGGCGAATGCGCCGTCTTCCTGCTCGATCAGCGCGCGACGGACGATCTGCCCGGTCGGCAGCATGGTGATCGTCGCTTCGCTCTGCGCAATCTCGGCGAGGCTCGATGCGGCGCGGGCGTTGTGCTCGCGCGAGAAGCGGGCGCTGCGCTCGGCGTCAAGATCGAAGACGGCGAGATCGTGGCCCGCCTTCGCGATGTTGGCCGCCATGGGCCAGCCCATGTTTCCGATGCCGATAAATCCGACGCGCATGATGTTACCCTCCGAAGGAAGCGTTCCGTGGATAGCGCATTGTACCGAGCAGACGCGAGAAAAACAGCGCGAGCCCGAAAGCATCAAGGCGGTTGAACGCGGAGTCGGAAGAGCACCACATGCCGCGGGTGAGGCTGCGCACCCTTCGCCAAGTCACTCAGGGCGAGAAGGAAGCGCGCTTCGCGCGCGACTTTTGTCGGACCTGGAAGGTCCGATCCCCTAAAAAAGCGAATTGCCTGGGCGACGCGCTCACAAATCAAAAGCAGATCCCTCGCTGCGTCCCGCGCCCCCAGAAGCACGGGAAGGCAAGGCGCGCGGAGCTGCGCTCCTTTCCTCGGTCGGGAGGGATGGCAGGGTCAGTGGTCGCGGCGAATTTTGATGTAGAAGCTGCTGGGTCGCAAAGGCGGGCGCAGCGAGCGGCGCCCCTACAGAAACAGCTCGATCCGACGTACTCGGAAGGCAGATCCTAAATTCAAGCGCGCTACTCGAGGCCCATTTCCTTGAGGACTTCGGCGGCATGATTGAAGCTGTCGACTCCGGCAGGGACGCCGCAGTAGATCATGCCGTGCAGGAGGACTTCGCGGATTTCGTCCTTGGTGGCACCGTTGGTGATGGCGGCGCGCACGTGGGCGCGCAACTGGACGGGCTTGCCGAGCGCGATGAGAGTGGCGATGGTCAGCAGGCTGCGGGTGCGGCGGTCGAGCGGAGGGCGCGTCCAGATTTCGCCGAAGCAGTAGCGCGTGACGATTTCCTGCAGCGGACGAGTGAAGTCGGTGGCCGAGTTGACGGCTTGCTCGGCGAGCGCCAGGCCGAACATTTCGCGGCGGAGCTGCAGACCGGCGGCGAACGTGTCGGTGCCGGCCGGGCGCGAACCGTTGTGCGACGGCTCCGCGACATCGAAGTGCAAAATCGTGACGCCGCCCGTGGCGTAGTTCGCGACATCGGCTGCGACCTTCTGCCCGATCTCAGACTGCGAGGCAGCCGCCATCGCCGCCTCGTTCGCAAATTCGCCTTCCCAGATGCAGAAATACGGCGAGGGCCCCGTTATGCCCTCGATCGCGAAGGAGTGGCGGCTCGAAAGCAGGCCGGGCATCTGCGCGGCGAGCGGGAGATGCTTCTCCTCGTAATATTTCTTGAAATGGGCTGGATCTTTCGGCGGAGGATACAGGGCGAGAACTCTGTGCATGGTGTCGCTCCCTGGGATTGGCGCAGTGCTACGCAGTCAAGGTCCAATGACCGCACGGCTCACGGCGGCCTGTGGACTGCGATACGCGGGCCGGAACAAAACCTTGCGGACCTGACGGAGAGCGGAAGGTCAGGCGCTGGCGGCGCGGGACAGATCGCCACCCGCGGCGGCGTGGCCGGACTTGCGCCGAGCCGACCAGATGCGTGGCCGCGGCGTCCCTTCGAAATCCACGATATCGACCACGCGGTACGGCATTTCCTTGTCGCAGGCGCGGCAACGAAGCGAGAAAACGCGGCCCTGCGGATTCTCCTGGCCCGAGGGGTCATTTTCAATCTCGGCCGTCATGCCGATCACGATTGCCGGAAGTGGAATCGCTTGCCGACAGCACCTGCAAACTACTCCCGCGTAAGTCTGCTTTTCCAGCTGTTGGTTCATATCCAGATCCTCAGTTCAAGTTTTGGCCGCCTGGGAAGGGACGGCCATCCTACACGAAGTCACCTGTTGAAATCCAGCGAAGGAAAGGTGAGTTATCCACAGGGTGCGAAACGCGATTTTACCAGGTTCTGGCGCAACATTCCGGCATTTGTCGTGTTAAATCAAGCGATTAGGGAGACCGGACCTGTTCGTAGGTCCAGGATAACGCTTGGGTTACGCGGATCACAGTTCGCGTCACTGGGGCGGGTAAGATGAGGTCTAATAGGCTGGGGAGGAGCTAAACACATGAGAACGTTCTTGCGACTGCGCAATCTTCTACTCTTATTGGTGCTGTGTCTCATACCTTTCGCAATGCCCGGTACGTCCTTCGGGCAAATCAGTGTCGGCGTAGCTATCCACGTCGGACCGCCGGCGCTGCCGGTCTACACGCAACCTCCGTGTCCGCAGGACGGCTTTATCTGGACGCCGGGCTATTGGGCGTACGGACCTGCGGGCTACTATTGGGTGCCGGGCGTGTGGGTAGCGCCGCCGCGCGTCGGCCTCCTGTGGACACCGGGCTATTGGGGCTTCGCCGGCGGAGTCTACGGATGGCATGCGGGATATTGGGGACCACATGTGGGATTCTACGGCGGCATTAACTACGGGTTCGGCTACGGCGGCGTGGGCTTCGTCGGCGGGCGTTGGGTGGGCGGGCACTTCGCCTACAACACCGCGGTCGTCAACGTG
Organism: Vulcanimicrobiaceae bacterium; assembly: GCA_035504455.1. Taxonomy (GTDB): domain Bacteria; phylum Acidobacteriota; class Terriglobia; order Acidiferrales; family UBA7541; genus Palsa-295. Next base: position 101 of record DATJRU010000293.1, on the reverse strand, counting down.
AACAGGACCGTGATCCGCAATGTGTACGTGGATCGCACCGTGGTGAACAACTACGGCGGCCACGCGAGCTTCAACGGTGAAGGCGGAGTGAACGCGCGTCC
>DATJRU010000292.1:0-4097 GCA_035504455.1 Vulcanimicrobiaceae bacterium | reverse complement strand
CTCGTCATCCAGATCGAGTCGCCGCCCTCCGTCGCCAGCGGCCTGCAGCGCATCGGCCGAGCCGGGCACCGCGTGGGCGTAACGAGCGACGGCATTCTGTTTCCGAAATACCGCGCCGATCTGATCGCCTGCGCCGCCATCACCCGGGCCATGCACGATCGCCACGTGGAAGCAACGAACCTCCTGCGCAATCCGCTGGACGTCCTTGCTCAACAGATCGTTGCCATCGTGGCGCACCCTCCGCAGCTCGCGCTCCCACGCCAGCGTGGCCAGCGTCCGCGCGAACCGGTGATTTCCGTCGACGACCTGCACGCCCTGGTCGGCCGCGCCGCCCCGTTCACGACGCTTAGCCGCGCTGCACTCGAAAATGTTCTCGATCTGCTCTCGGGCCGCTATCCGTCGGATGAATTTGCCGAGTTGCGTCCGCGCATCACCTGGGACCGAGCGACCAATCTGCTCACGCCGCGCGAGGGCGCGAAGAGCCTTGCGATCCTCAACGCGGGCACGATTCCGGACCGCGGCCTCTATGGCGTGTTTCTCTCAGGCGAGCACAAAAAGCCCGTGCGCGTGGGCGAGCTCGACGAGGAAATGGTTTTCGAATCGCGTGTGGGAGAGATTTTCGCGCTGGGCGCATCCACCTGGCGCATCGATGAAATTACCCACGACCGCGTCCTCGTGTCGCCTGCGCCGGGAAGGCCGGGCAAGCTGCCCTTCTGGCATGGCGATCTTGCCGGACGGCCGCTCGAATTCGGCCGCCGCATCGGCGCTCTCGTCCGGGAGCTGCGGGCGCTGCCGCCCAATGCCGCCATCAGCCGGCTCGTGCGCGAGCATGATCTCGATGCACAAGCCGCCGAAAACCTGCTGCGCTTTCTGGCCGACCAGGCCAGCGCGACCACGGTGGTGCCCGACGACCGCACCGTGGTCGTCGAGCGCATTCGCGACGATCTCGGCGACTGGCGCGTCTGCGTGCTCACGCCCTTCGGCAGCCGCGTACACACGCCCTGGGCGATGGCTGCCGCCGCGCAGATCGAGGCTGCGGGTGGACCGCACGTTGAAACCATGGCCACCAACGACGGCTTCGTGCTTCGCTTTCCGGATACCGGCTTGACACCCGACACCTCTCCGCTGTTTCCGGCCTCGGTCGCCGTCACGGATCTGGTTGTGAGCCAGCTCGGCGGTACTTCCCTCTTCGCTGCCAAGTTTCGGGAAGCCTCTGCTCGCGCGCTGCTGCTGCCGCGCCGCCGCGTGAACGTCCGTGCTCCCCTCTGGCAGCAGCGCAAGCGCGCCGCCGACCTGCTCGCCGTCGCCGCGCGCTACCCCGATTTTCCGATGATTCTCGAAGCGCATCGCGAGTGCCTGCGCGACATTTTCGATATGCCGGCGCTGGTCGATGTTCTTCGCTCGATCGAGAATGGCGACATTCAGGTGCAGATCGCCGACACGCAGAAACCTTCGCCATTCGCGGCGTCGCTTCTCTTCGGATACGTCGGCAGCTTTATCTACGATGGCGATGCGCCCCTCGCAGAGCGCCGTGCCGCCGCGCTCTCCATCGATCAGTCGCAGCTCCGCGATCTGCTGGGCGAAGCGGACCTGCGCGAGCTCCTCGACCCCATCGCCATCTCTGAAGTCGAAGCGCACCTTCAGTTACTCGGGGAGTCGTATCGCGTCCGCTCGGCCGATGGAATTCACGATCTGCTGCTCCGGCTCGGCGACCTCACGCGCGACGAGGTGGCCGAACGCCTCGCATCGCCTGACTTGCTCGACGCCATCCCGAAGCTGCTGCGCGCCCGCCGCATCATCGAAGTGTCGATTGCCGGGGAGTCCCGCCTGATCGCCGTTGAGGACGCGGCGCGTTATCGGGACGCACTCGGCGTGAAGCTTCCTTCGGGCCTGCCCGGGTCACTTCTGCAGCCTGTCGGCGCTCCAGTGCTGGAGCTGGTTCGCCGCTACGCGCGCACGCATGGCCCATTCACTTGCCAGGAAGCCGCGCTCCGCTTTGGGCTCGCGCCCTCGGCGGTCGAAGACGCACTGCGCTCGCTCGGGCGGGACGGCCGCGTGCTCGAGGGCGCCTTTCGACCGGGCGGTACGCACCGCGAATTCTGCGATGCCGAGGCCCTGCGTCTCATCCGCACGAGATCGCTTTCGAGGCTGCGTAAGGAGATTGAGCCCGCCGAGCCGCCACTCTTCGCCCGATTCGCGACCCACTGGCATGGCGTATTGCAGAAGCGCCGCGGCCTCGATGCTCTGCTCGATACCATCGAGTCCCTGCAAGGCGCGCCCCTGCCGGCCTCCCTTCTCGAATCGCAAATTCTTTCGGCCCGCATCGCCCGTTATTCGCCGGCCGATCTCGACACGCTGATCGCCGCGGGTGAGGTGGTTTGGTGCGGGGTTGACCCGATTGGCGAGCGCGATGGCCGCATCGCTCTTTATCTTGCGGATCGCATCGCCGGCCTGCTCCCTCCGCGCATGGGTCCATCGCAGCCGCTCGCGCCTCGCGAAGAGGCCACCCTGGCGGAGCTTGCGCGCTCTGGCGCCACGTTTTTTGCGCAGCTGCATGACGCGATCGGCGGCGGCTATCCGGGCGACACGGTTGACGCTCTGTGGTCGCTCGTCTGGCGCGGCCTCGTCACCAATGACACGCTCCACGCCCTGCGCGCCTACACGGCTAAACCGGAATCATCGCGATCGAGCAAGCGCGTTCACAACCAGGCCGCATTCCGCTCGCGCCGCACCACGCCTCCGAGCGCGCAGGGCCGATGGGCGCTGGTTCCGGCGCCGGACCGCTCCACGCCGGCGGCCCAGACGACGTGGTCCCACGCTTTGGCGCAGCAGCTTCTCACGCGCTACGGGATCGTCACGCGCGAATCTGCCGCGCTCGAAAACGTGCCTGGCGGATTCTCCGCAGTCTACGAAGTCCTGAAGGCGCTGGAAGCTCAGGGAAAAATTCGACGCGGGTACTTCGTTGCGGGGCTGGGCGCCGCGCAGTTCGCTCAGCCCGCTGCCGTCGAACTGCTTCGCTCCCTGCGCGCGCGGTCGCCGGAGAAGCCGGAAATGCTCGTTCTGGCCGCTGCCGACCCTGCGAATCCCTGGGGCGGTATTCTTCCCTGGCCCGCCATGGAAGATCCGGCGGCATCGCTGACGCGTTCGGTGGGAGCGATGGTCGTCCTCCGGAATGGCGATCTGGCCGCCTACCTGCGCCGCAACAATCCGGGACTGCACGTCTTCCTGCCCGCAGACGAACCGGAACGCTCGGCCGTGGCCCGCGATGTGGCGGCGTTTCTGGCGAATTACGCTCAGGCACTGTTACAGAATCCGGAATCCCGCCACCACGGCGGAATGCTGATTGCAACCATCAATGGCCGCGCCGCGCATCAGCACTTTCTGGCGCACTTCCTGGAAGAAGCCCAGTTTTACGCGTCGCCCCGCGGCTACCACGTGCGCTACGTCGCCCCAGCAGGCTCCTGAGCGCGAAGCGCCTCCGCCTGGACGGCGAGTCCTAGTGGATGGTCTTCATCCTGCGCTGCATGTAATCCATCAGCAGATACTCGCCGAGCGTCTGCGGCGTGGTGAAGTAGGCTTTGCCCTTGCACATCTGCGTTACCTTCTGCACGAACTGCACCAGCCCGTAATCCGACGCCAGCATGAAGGTGTTGATGAGGATGTTCTGCCGCTTGCAGCGCGAGACTTCTTCGAGCGTTTCGCTCACCACCAGCGGATCGAGGCCGAACGCGTTCCGATAGATACGTCCGTCTTCGAGCGTCAGCGCGGAAGGCTTGCCGTCGGTGATCATCACGATCTGCTTCATATCCTTGCGCTGGCGCGCCAGAATGCGCTGCGCCAGCCGCAGCCCCTCACGTGTGTTGGTGTAGTACGGGCCTACCTTGACGCGCGCCAGCTGCGACACGGGGAGTTCTTCGGCTGAATCGTGAAAGAGGACGAGCGACAGCGTGTCGCCCGGATACTGCGTCCGGACCAGATGCGCCAGCGCCATGGCGACTCTCTTGGCGGGAGTAAACCGGTCCTCGCCGTACAAAATCATCGAGTGCGAGCAATCCAGCATGACCACGGTCGCGCACGAGCTCTGATATTCGCTCTGG
>DATJRU010000291.1:0-13542 GCA_035504455.1 Vulcanimicrobiaceae bacterium | reverse complement strand
CTCTTCCCGAGTCTGCGGGTCGGGCGTCGCGTTCGGCCAAAGATTCCACCCCTGCGTCATCGCGTATGCGGTCGCGATTAGAGGCCAGGGACTGAGAGGATCTTCATCGATCGCAGCATGGCATTCCGAGTCAGCACGGTTGACGTCGCCCTCGTGAATGAATTCCGCGCACTTCGCCAGGTGATCGACAGGCTCGTCACTACTGTCAACAGGCGCCGACGAATCCGCCTCCGCGGACGAAAGCCGCTCGATCAGGATGCCCCTGCCGCCGGCCGCTTCCACTTCATCGAGGAAGTCCGCGGTTGGGGAAAAGGTCACGCCCCGCGTCTTCACGAGCTGGGCGATATAGCTCGGCGAATAGCCCACCGCGAGCCGGCCCAGTATCTCGGCTTCGCTTAGCGGCGCCGCCTGCGCAAACACCCCCGGACAAAGCAGCAGCACGGCGAAGGCGAGCAGCAGGCTGTGTGGGCGTTTCATGACTCTAGACAGTTGGACACCGACTGGTTGAATCGGTTCCATCTCTCGCAATTAGGAAGGGACGGCGCGTGCCGGGCAATGAAGCGGTAGTACCAGTGAGTACATCCCGTGCTAACTAAGCTGTTATTCGAGGGATACGGCCGCGCGGAGCAGCAACTACACGTAATACCGGGGGACGCGCCGTCCCAGCGCGCAGAGCAGGTCCGAAGTGACGGTGCCGATCTCGCGCGCCACGTCCGAGACGCGAATTTCCGCCCCGCCGTCGCGCCCGTAAATCGTGACGATGTCGCCCAGCTTCACCTCGGGAACATCGGTGACGTCCAGCGTCGTCAAATCCATCGAGATTGTGCCGACCATCGGAACGCCGCGGCCCCGCACCAGCACGCATCCATGATTGGTGCGCTGGCGCAGAATGCCGTCCGCGTAGCCCGCATTGATCACCGCGATGCGCGAAGGCCGCGCCGTCACGAATTTCGCGCTATATCCCACCGGTTGCCCACCAGGCAAATCGCGCAAGCTGATGATCCGCGCGCGCAACGAAAGGCTCGGCTCGACAGGCAGGCGCTCGCGCACTTCCTGTCCCTTCTGCGGCGGATCGAACGACTGATAGTAGCCGTAAAGAATCGCGCCGGGGCGAACCATGTCCGCCCAAGTGCTCGGGCGCGCGCAAATCGCGCCGCTATTCGCCATGTGAACGATTCCTGGCGAAACGCGCAACGCACGCAAGCGCTCAAGGCTCGCCCGGAACGCAGCTTCCTGGTCGTCCGTCTGCTGCGCGCTGAAATCTTCGGCGGAAGCGAAATGAGTAAAGGTGCCTTCGAGCTGGATGTGCCGGCAATCGGCCAACGCGCTCGCAAATGCGTCGATTTGCTCGGGCGGCAATCCCAGGCGGTTCATGCCCGTATTGATCTTCAGGTGAAACTTCAGCGGAGATTTCACGCGCGCTGCTTTCGCAGCGCGTTCGAGATTTTTTACGTCATCGAGGCGCGTCACCGTCGGCGTCAACCCGTGGCGGATGAAACTCTTCTCTTCCCCCGGCCAGAATCCCGTCAGCACCAGAATCGGCTTGCGTATCCCGGCCTCGCGAAGCTCGATGCCCTCATTCTGGCAGGTCACGCCGAAGCGGTCGGCGCCCGCTTTCGCCAGCGCCTTCGACACCGGCACCGCGCCGAGGCCGTAGGCGTTCGCCTTTACCACCGCCAGAATCTTCGGCTTTGGCCCGATGTGGCGCCGGATGACCGCGAGGTTCTTGGCGATCGCCGTGGTCGAAATCTCGGCCCACAGCGGCCTGCCGTTCGCGTGAATCGTTTTCCCCATTTTCATCTAGGATGCCAGACCGCCACCACTCGCGCGATTAAATTCCGTCCCGGAACGCCGCCGCTCACCCTTTGGGTAAACATGCCGCTTTGGATTAACTGCAGATTGAGTGCCGAGCGGGGACGGCAACCTGAAGCGCTGTAAACACGGGGCTTAGCGTATGGATGCCGCTGCGGTACATACTACGAAGCGAGGCCCACAAGACACGCCGTGGCCGCGCGGAAACACCGCACGAGTCACGAATCACAAGTCACGAATCACAAGTCACGCTGTTGCCCTTCACTCTTCCCCGCCTGAATTCCACGCATCCGGCGCGGCCTCTTCGAAGCGCGTATTGCGCGACAGGAAGACGAAGTTCAGCGTGCCGGTCGGCCCGTTGCGCTGCTTGGCGATGATCAGCTCGGCCTTGGCGCGATCTTCTTCCGGCAAATCGGTCTTGTAGAAATTCGGCCGGTTGATGAAAAGGACCACGTCCGCATCCTGCTCGATGGCGCCCGATTCGCGCAGGTCGGCAAGCTGCGGCTTGCGCTCTTCGCGTTCCGGGGCGCGGGTGAGCTGGCTAAGGACGATGATCGGCACCTGCAACTCCTTCGCAAGCCCCTTCAGCGCGCGCGACATCCCCGACACTTCTTCCTGCCGGTTGCTCTGGCGCCCGGTACTCGTCGGCACGCAGAGCTGCAAGTAGTCGACGATCATCAGCGAAAGCCCGCGGTCGCGCTTCAGCCGCCGCGCCTTGGCGCCCATTTCCAGCACCGTCGACGACGCTGAATCGTCGATCCAGATCGGCGCCTCGCCCAGGTTTCCGAGCGCTTTCGTGACCTTGCCCCAGTCGTCGCGGCTCATGTGGCCGGTGCGGAACTTGTGCGCGTCGACGCGCGCCTCGGACGCGAGCAGGCGCAGCAGCAACGACTCCTTCGACATTTCCAGGCTGAAGATCGCCACCGGCTCGCGGTTCCGGAGCCCCACGTTTTCCGCGATGTTCAGCGCGAGCGCCGTCTTCCCCATCGACGGCCGCGCCGCCAGAATAATCAGCTCGGAGGGCTGCAGCCCCGCCGTCTCGTTGTCGAGATTCGAGTAGCCCGTCGCCAGCCCCGTGATGCGGCGCCCTTCGCTGAAAATTTTCTCGAGTCGCTCGAAGCCGTCCTTGACGAGATCCTTGACGCCGATCAGGCCGGCCTTCACGCGGTCTTCGGCGATCTGGAAGATTTTCGATTCGGCGCGGTCGAGGATCACGTCGGCGTCTTCGCCCGATGCAAATGCCTGCTCCTGAATCGCCGCCGTGGAGTGGATCAGGTTGCGCAGGACGGCCTTCTCCTTCACGATGCGCGAGTAGTGCTCAACGTTCGTGACGCGCGGCAGCCCGTCGGCCAGCGACGAAAGATACGCCACGCCGCCGGCCGCTTCGAGCTCGCCGCGGCGGTTCAGGTCCTCCATCAGCGTGATCGTGTCGATCGCCAGCTGCTTTTCGCTGAGCTGCACCATCCGCTCGAAAATGTGCCGGTGCTGCGAGAGGAAAAAGTCCTCGGATTTCAGGATCTGCACCGCCGCGTTGAGCGCGTGGTTATCCAGCAGGACGGCGCCGAGGATGCTGCGTTCAGCTTCGATATTTTGCGGGAGCGGTCGTTCGAGAGTGGTGTCCGATGCCATTCGCTTTATGTTCGCCTATCTCTTTTCGCAGCGCAAGGGGGCTTTTCGCGCAGGCACACCAGCAGCAATGCGCCGTCGCGCCGTGAAGTCCCTCGCTGTGTTTTCTTGTTCGGTGGATGGAACGCTGACGCGTTTCGCCCCGAGCGTCGTGCATTCTGCCCACGGCGCGTTCACACGTCAATAACATCCGCCCTGTGGATAGTTGCGCGTCGGTGGAAATTCTCAGCTGTGGTGCAAAAGAAAAAGGGCGCTACAAGCATGCGCCCTCGGCAAATATTTCGCTCGCGCCGTCATTCTGAGGACCGTTTTGCAGGCCCGAAGAATCTCTCTTCGTTTCAACGAGACTGCGCGGACTATTCTTCCTTCTTCACCGTCAGCTTGATCATGGCGCCGACTTCGCGATGCAGCTTCACCGGAATCTCAAATTCGCCGATCGTCTTGATCGGTTCGGTAAGCTGGACCTTGCGCTTGTCGATCGTGTAGCCCTGCGCCGCAAGCGCCTCGGAGACGTCGGCGTTCGTCACCGACCCGAAGAGCTGATCGTTTTCGCCGGCCTTGCGCGCGAGTTCCAGGTGCACGCTCGCCAGCAGTTCGGCCAGCTTCTGCGCGTCGCCGCGTTCGACGGCTTCCTTCTTCGCGAATGCGGCGCGCATCTTCTCCAGCCGCTTCATGTTTCCGGCGCTGGCCTCGAGCGCGAGCTTGCGCGGCAAAAGGAAATTGCGCGCGTAGCCTTCCGCCACTTCTACCACTTCGCCGCGGTTCCCCAGCTTCTCCACATCCTCTTGCAGAATAATTTGCATGTTCCTTGTCCTCGAATTCCTCAGGCTCTCACGGTGCCTCAGGGCTACCGCGCCGCGCCGGCCCTGAGCCTGTCATCCCGAACCCACCCGCGTCTTTGCGAGTAGCGTGAGGGATCTGCTCTTGTTTTCGGCCCCGGCTTACAGCTCCGCCGCGAACGGAAGCAGCGCGATATTCTGTGCCCGCTTGATCGCCACGGTGAGCCACCGCTGGTGCCGCGCGCACGTGCCGGTCATGCGGCGCGGGAGAATCTTGCCCCGCTCCTGAATGAACGGCGCGAGAATCTCGGCGCGCTTGTAATCGATGAAATCCGCCTTATCGACGCAGAAGCGGCAAACCTTCTTCTTGCGCACGAAATTCCGCTTGCCGCGCTTCGCGGGGCCGCCCGGGCGGCCTCCTTGCGGCCTCGGGCCGCCAAAGCGCGGCGGGCCTGAATGACCTCCCGGACCTGACGGTCCCGAAGGCGCTCCAGCCGGTGGACCGGACGGCGCTGCGGGCGTGGACGATGCTGCTGCTGGCGCGGGCTGCTGTGGTGCGTGTTCTTCTGCCATTTCGATCTCTCCCTCTTCTGATTCGGAATTCGGTTTTAGGGGGTCGGACCTTCACGCCCGACAACAAGCGCCCACACACGATGGGCATTACCCCCTGAAGAAAATCTTCCCGCGTATTACGACTGCGCGGTCGCGCGCTCCGAGCCGCCGCTCGGCGCGGCGGGCGTTGCCGCGCCCGGCACCGTCTTGCGCGGACGGCGCGCCGCCCGGCGCTCGCGGTGCTTCTTCAGCTTCTCCTGCCGCTTCAATTCTTCGTCGAGCCGCACCGTCAGGTACTTCATCACGGGATCGGCCACCTTCAAGCGGCGCTCGAGTTCCTTCACCACGTCGCCGTTGCTCGAGCGAATCACCATGTACACGTAAAATCCCTCGCGCAGTCGCTGTACGCGATACGCCATGCGCTTCCGGCCCCACTTGTCGGCCTTTTCGACCTTCGCGCCCTTTTCCGTGGCCGCGTGTTCGATCGTGGCGATCACTTTGTCGATGTCCGGCTCCGGCGTATCCGGCCGCAAAATGAAAATCAGGTCGTACAAACGTTCTTCCATGTGTCCTCTCGATTCCCCGTCTACTGCTTCTCTTCTTCCTCGTTCGAAACCTTGCGATTGAACTTGTTCATCGCCTTCGCCAATCCCTCGGTTAGGATCAACTCGACGGCGTCGGACGCTTCCACCGCCATCTGCTGCGCGATCACTCGCTCGTCGCGCCGGATCGTGCAGAGGAGATAATCCTTGCGGTCGCCCCAGATCTTCTCCGGCTGCACGCCCATCCGCACCCGGATGAATTCATCCGTGCCGAGCGTCGCGATGATCGACTTCAAGCCGTTGTGCGTGCTGTTGCGGCCGCGATCGCGAATCCGCAGCATGCCCCACGGCAAATCGATTTCGTCGATCAGCACGATCGTCTCGGACGGCTCGCACTCGTATTTCTCGAGCAACATCCGAACGGCCACGCCGCTCAGATTCATCATCGTTTGCGGCTTGGCCAGGATCACTTCCTGGCCGGCGATCGTGCCGCGCCCGATCACCGCTTTCGCCTCGGGCCGGCTCACTCGAATCGCGTGCCGTTCCGCCAGCGAGTCGATTGCCCAGAAGCCCGCGTTATGCGGCGTCCACTCGTACTCCGAACCTATGTTGCCAAGGCCGGCGATCAGTCTCATCTATCGCGCTCCCGATCGCTCGTCGACGCGCCGAAAATTCCCGGCGCAGATTCCCGCCGGGCCGCCTACTTCTTCTTCTCGGCCTTCGGAGCAGGCGCCTCCGCCCCGGCTTCGCCTTCGCCCTCTTCTTCCTTCTTGCCCTTCTTGATGACCTCGGGCTCGGCGGGCGCGGCTTCGGCCGTAACGGCTGCTTCCGGCGTCGGCTCTTCTTCCTTCTTCAGGATCACCACGTGAGCCAGCACGCGCGTCTTGTCGGTCAGCAGCTTCATCTTCTGCTCGTCGATCGGAAGGTCGCCGGCGCGCAACTGGTTGCCAATCATCAGCGGCGTCACGTCCACCTTGAACTCTTCCGGAATGTCGCCGGGCAAGCACTCGATTTCCACTTCGCGCGTCACGGTTTCGAAGATGCCGCCCTGCAGCTTCACGCCCTGCGGCTCGCCAAACGTGTGTACCGGCACGCGCACGCGCATGCGAACGTCCATGGCGATGCGCAGCAAATCGACGTGCAGCAACGCGCCGTTCAGCGGATCGACCTGCCAATCCTTGAGCATGGCCTTCTCTTCGCCGTCGGCGATGCGCACGCTGAAAATCGTGTTGTGCCCCGTCTCTGAGCGCAGAATCCGCGCCACCTGCTTCGCGTTGACCGACAGCGCGATCGAGTCCTTCTTGCCGCCGTAAAGAACCGCGGGAACCATCCCGGTCCGGCGGGTGCGATGCGCGGCGTTCTTGCCGCGCTCCTCGCGAATCGTGCCTTCTACTGTGAACGTTTCCATATCCCTTTCCTCTATTCCTTGGCGCTAAATCCTGGTTCTGTCATCCCGAGCCCGACTTTGGCGAGGGATCTGCTTTTTCTTGCTTCCCGCTCAGATGAACAATTCGCTGATCGAAGTTTCCTCGTGAATCGACTGAATGCCGCGCGCCAGCAGCGGCGCCACGCTCAGCACCTTGATCTTCGGCAAACTCTTCGCCGCGTCGTTGAGCGGCACCGAGTCGGTCACGATCACTTCCTCGATCGCCGACTTCGAAATCCGCTCCACCGCGGGCCCCGAAAGCACCGGATGCGTGGCCGCGGCGAAAACCTTCGTCGCGCCGTTTTCCAGCAGCGCCTCGGCCGTCTTCACCAGCGTCCCGGCCGTGTCGATGATGTCGTCGATCACCAGCGCCGCGCGGCCCTTCACGTCTCCGATCAGGTGCATCACTTCCGCGACGTTCACGTCGATGCGGCGCTTGTCGACGATCGCCAGCGGCGCGTCCATCCGCTTCGCAAACAGCCGCGCCCGCTCCACGCCGCCCGCGTCCGGCGAAACCACCGTGACCGGGCCGATATTCTTCTTTTGGAAGTGCTCCACCATCACCGGCGCGCCGTACAAGTGGTCCACCGGAACGTTGAAATATCCCTGAATCTGCGGCGCGTGCAGGTCGAGCGTAAGCACGCGGCTCGATCCCGACGTCTCCAGTAAATCCGCCACGAGCTTGGCCGATATCGCCACGCGCGGCCGGTCCTTCCGGTCCTGGCGCGCGTACGGGTAATACGGAATCACCGGCGTAATCCGCCACGCCGAAGCCCGCTTGAACGCATCGATCATCAACAGCAGCTGCACCAGGTGGTGGTTCACCGGCGAGCTGCACGGCTGCACCACGAAAACATCGGCGCCGCGCACATTCTCGAGAATCTGGTAGCGCGTCTCGCCGTCCGAAAAATGCCCGTGCTCGGCGCGGCCGCGCGAGACGCCCAGTTGCGCGCAGATCGCGTCCGCCAGAGCCACGTTCGCGGTGCCGCAAAACACCTTCAGATTGTTGTTGTTGCTTTCGACCAGAATCGCCCACCCCCGGTCAAGCAATCACACAAGAGCATGCCGCTATGGCTCAGCCCGCCGTGGCGGACCAGCCCAATGCACGGCCGTATTTTTCCCTGGATAGGCTTTCGACTACGAAAACCGAATCTTCCGGGAACGCACGAGCGGCTCGGCGCGCCTGCGCTGGGTTTCGGAATACTCCGAACACCGCCGACCCGCTACCCGCCAGCGCGGCATCTGCTGCTCCTCGCTCGAGCAATCCGTCCTTGATTTCTCGAAGGCGCGGATGACGGCTGAAAACGGGCTCCTCGAAATCGTTCGCAAGCCCTTCCTGCCGGCTCCAGCACAGAGCGCAGAACTCCCAAATTCTATTGGGTTTCGCGAGCCTTGTCAATTCGGGCGCCAGCCATTGATAGGCGTCTTTCGTGGCCACGCCAATCCCCTTCGGCGAAACGACGACGATCGTGCGCGCGGGCGCGTCCGGCAACGGGTAGATTTCGTCGCCGCGATTCACCCCCAGCGCGCGTCCCCCGAAAAGAAAGAACGGCACATCCGCGCCAAGTCCTGCCGCGATTTCCATCAAACGCGCGAGCGGCACCTTCGCCTTCGTTAGGCGCAGCATGCCGATCAGCGCCGCGGCCGCGTCGCTCGATCCTCCGCCCAACCCCCGCGCCACCGGGATTTTCTTTTCCAGGTACGCGGAAACCGGGCCTTCAAAGCCGATCTCCTCTCGAATCGCGTTGACGGCTCGCAAAACCAGATTGTCCGGAGTGAGCATTGCTCGGTCGTTAGAGCCAAGGACAAGGTCTGCCGGCTCTCCCGCTTCTTCTTCGACTCGTTTCCGCGCTTTGCGAGATACCTGCGCAGGTAACGAAAGCTCGAGCGTGTCGTGCAAAGAGATCGCCTGAAAGATTGTGCGCAGCTCGTGGTAATTGTCTGGCCGCTTTCCCATCACGTGCAGGCACAAATTCACCTTGGCGAACGCCGGCAGGCGCACCGATCTCTTCGTCAGGGTACTTCTGGGAATTGGCATCCGGGGAGCTTACTGCGGTTTCGCCTCGCCGGCAGGAACTTTCTGCGCGAGGCGGCGCTTCACGGTGCGCAACTCGGTTTCCACCTCGCTCACCTTTTCCGCTTCGTAGTCGGCGGGCAGCGCCTTCTGCCATTCGGCGAGCGAGCGCTCGAGAATTTCCCCGGCGCGCTCGTCCTGGCCGAGCTTGACGTATACCGAACCAAGATGGCTCAAGATCGTCGGGTCGTGCCCCTCGCGGTCGACCGCCTTGCGGCAATACTCTTCCGCTTCCGTCAGCTTATTCTGCTTGTAGTACGCCCAGCCAAGACTGTCGAGATACGCGCCGTTGCTCGGCTCCTGCTTCACCGCGCGCGAGATCATCTGCGTTGCCTCGTCCAGCCGCACGCCGCGATCCGCCAGCATGTAACCGAGGTAATTCAGCGTCGGCGCATCGTCCGGGCTCGCCGCCAGCACTTTGCGGAACTGCCGCTCGGCCAGATCGTATTTCTTCTGCCTCTCGTAAATCGCGCCCAAGGTAAACCAGGCCTTCTCTTTGTCGTCGGGAGCTTGCGCCAGTTCCTCGGCCTTCGTAGCCGCCTGTTCGGCATCCGCATACTTGCGGCCGCGCTGATCGACTTCAGCGATATCGAGATAGACCTGCTGGTCGTTCGCGTTGCCCTGCAGAAGCGTCTGCAAAAGCTGATTTCCGCTGGCCGTGTCCGACTTGTCGGCATACAGCATGGCGAGCGTTACGGTGATGTCCGGATCCTTCGGCGACGCGTCGAGCGCCTTCTTCGCCTCGACGATCGCCCGATCCACGTCGTGGCTGTCGCGATACGCGTTGATCAGCAGCACTTCCGCGCGCTTCTGAATGTCGGGGCCCAGCTTGGCCATTTCCTCGAACGTATCGATCGCGTCCGGATAGTCCTGCGCCTCGGTGTAAACGCGGCCGAGTTGCTCGTAGAGGATCGCCAGCGCATTCGGGCTCGGCGCCTGGCCGTTGGCCTGGCTCTTCACGCCGGCGATCGAGTCGCTCAGGATTTTCACCGCATCCTGATACCGCCCCTGGTCCTCATAAAGCAGCGCTTCGTTGTAAAGAATCTCGATGCTGCCGGGAGCGAGCTGCTTGGCGTGCTGCAGATTCGCTTCCGCGTCGTCGAACTGCCCCAGCCGCCGGTCGAGCTGCGCCATCCGCAGGTAGTTCTCCGCGGTGCCCGGCTCGAGCTGCGCCAGCTTCTTGAACTGTTCGAGCGCCGCCGCGTATTTGTTTTCCGAAAGCAGCGCCTGCGCAAGCCCGTGGCGATGGCCGGGATCATCCGGATCGAGGCCGATGGCTTTGCGATACGCGTCCTCGGCCTTCGGATAATCTTTCGCCTGCGTGTATGCGTCGCCGAGAAGATCGTAGATATCCGGCGACGAAGAATCGCCCGCCGAGCGCGTCAACAGGTCGATCGCCTCTTGCGAGCGGCCTTCGTCGATCAGCAACTGGCTCAGCTGCTCGAGAGCCGGGCCGTTGTCCGGTTCGCGCTGGATCAAAGCGCGCAGCACCTGTTCCGCATCGCTGTGCCGGTTCTCGAAGCGATAAAGACGCGCGAGCCACAAGGCGGAATACGTATCCGTCGGATCGATCTTCAGAATGGCCTGGAACTGCGCCACGGCCTTTTCGATATTCTCCTGCTGGACGTCGCCCGCTCCCACGTCGCCGAGCGTGCGAACGTAAATTCGCGCCAGCAGCCGGTGCGCATCCACATTATTCGGGTCAGCCTTAAGAACCTCTTGCGCTTCGATCACGGCGTCCCGGGTATGCCGCGAGGCGGCGTAGATTTCCGCGAGCCGCTCCTTCGTGACGATCGAATCCGGATCGATCTCCAGCGCCTTCTTGTAAGACGCGATCGATTGCTCCGCCATGTCCTCGCTGGTCGATGCTTCGTAATCCAGCTCCTGGAGGTGGCCCAGCGTGAAATAGTAGTAGGCGTCCGCGCGGGACGATTCACCGGCGGCTTTCGGCGTGCCCATCCCTGCGCTAGGGGCCATCGTCGACGGCGCAGCTTGCGGCGCCGGAGCCTGCGGTCCCGCGGCGGCTTGGGCGGATAGACTGGCGGCGCCCATCGTCGCGCCGAATAGAATGATTGCCGCTCCTGCGTGTAAAGTTGTCTTCATAAGTGGGCCAATCTGGCCATTATGGTACAAGGCCTTGAGAGGCGTCAAAGCATTCCCCGTCGCCGCGTTCCCCGGGAGCCTCATCACTATGCGACGCCGCCAGCGGGAAATGGGATGCAAGAGATTTTGGCATTGTCATGGTGTAACGTTTCAGGCGAACATCGGCACAGAGGGGACAGAGGGATGGCGGTTCCGAAAATTCTTCGCGCGGACGTGTGCTTGCGAGCCTGCATCGTCTGCGCGCTGCTCGTGTTGATTCCGGCCCTCGGACTTCGAGCGCAAGACGCGCAAGGAGCGGGAGCGGTTGCGCCTTCCGCCGCCACCGATCCTCCGGCCGCGCCGCACGACGCAACGCCCGCTCCCGTCAACGATTCCAGCCCGGCTCCGCCTGCTCCAGCGCCCAAGGCAACAAAGCCACCCGTCGCTTCGCCCTCCACCGCCGCCCAGGCCAAGCCTTCCCTCGCGGATTTCGCCTGGCTCGTGGGACGCTGGCAGGGCGCTTGGGGACCGCGCGTCGCTCAGCAGGTCTGGATGCCCGCGAAGGGCGGCGTGATGTTGGGCATGTTTCAGACGGTCGACAACGGGGATACGCTGGTCCTCGAGCTCTTCGCGCTCGTCGAAAAGCCCGACGGCATCAACCTCTATATCCGGCACTTCACCCCGACGCTGGAACCGTGGGAGACGTCCAAGGCCACGATGCTGAAGCTCGTCGGCGCCACGCCCAAAGGAATCGAATTCGATAATCCGCTGAACGGCCAGCCCAAGCGGCAAATCATCCGCCGAGCCGATGCGGACACCTACGTCTCGCGCGCCGAAATCATGCCCGGCAAAGGCGATCCGCAGGTCGTCGAGATCACCTACCGCCGGCAGAAAGACGCAACCGCTGCGAAACACTAAGCCCCGGAGCGCGCGTCGTGATCCTGCGGCTTCCGAATCGCTAGGCTCCTGGCCCCAGGGCGAGAGCCGCCCCAGGGGCTTCTTCATCCCTGCCTACCGTTAGTCTTTTTCCCGTGTGTACGCTCAGGATGAAGTACTCCCCCGGCGCAGCAGCCGCCAGTTCAGCGGCTCGGCGCCTCGCCTCGTCAATGGTTTCCGCGGACTCCCGCCACAGCACGCTTCCGTCGGCTTCCGCCCTGAAAATATCGAATGCGGGGAATGCCATCTCACTCTCCCCCTTTCGTCTGTTTCGTGCCGGAGGAATTCTCGACCGCATCGGCCGGCTGCTCCGCGCGGTCTTCCGGCGTCTTCTTGGCGCCAGGCGTTTTGTCTTTCAGGATCTTGCGCAGACTCTCGAGTGGAACCTGCTCGAAATGCGTTCCGTGGTTGAGCATCTCAGTCCTCCACCGCAACACCAAGCTAGCAGCCCCAGGGGAATACGGGTCAGCTCTTTTGGTCCTCAAAATAGCGCGCGAGTTCTCGCTTAGCGCGTTCCCGCCCTTCGTTTAAGAGCTCCCTGCCGCGGGCGTGGCTCTGCAAACGTCCAGCGGCCCGCATTCGGCCCTCTTTTTTGCTTGACGATCCTTTTACGAGTGGATACGATAACGCTACGTTAGTTTAGTGAAGCAGTCTCTCGGGAGGGAGTCATGGGCAAGACCGCTGCAAGGAAATCGTCGATGCACTTCAAGACCATGATTCAGGCCGACGTCCCCCAGGGGCGCAACGGCAAGCACAAAACGATCGTCACGAGCATCCTCGAGGACCTCGATCAATTGAAAGACGGCGCCGCCATCAAAGTCCCGCTCGCGGATTTGGCTGAGTCGAAGGAAAAGGTCCGCTCGGCCCTGAATCGCGCCACGCGCAAGGCCAAGATTCGCGTCGCCACCGCCACCGACGGCGACTTCCTCTACGTGTGGAACGTGCGCGACTAGCTCGCGATTGACCTCGGCCCGAATCGAGCCACTTGGGCGAGCCGCGCTCGTTTAACACAGCCGTTAACTGATACGAGCCCCTACAGTCTTCCCGGTATGCCTTTGCCCGCGCTGGGGGAATCTACTTCGTTGGATGACCTACGCTGCCCAGCCCGGGAGTTTCCATGACCAATGGTCCCTTCGAAGTATTCCGCAAGATTCCAGGCGGCCGGCCCGTGTGCCTCGAAAGCTATTCGACCCTTGAATCGGCCATGGAGTGCGCGCGCGAAACGGCCACCGCGCAGCCGGGCGACTACTTCGTCTTCGATCGGCGGGGGCAGAAGTTTATCGACGCAACCCCCGAAGCGGCTCGCGCCAATGCGCGCGTCCTCGTTGCTGACGATCACGAGTCCGTGCGCAGAGGCGTCCGCCAGGTCCTCCTTGGAGATGGCCGCGTCGAAGTTGTCGGAGAAGCCTCGAACGGGCGCGAGGCCATCGAAGAAGCGCGAAAACTGCAGCCCGATCTGATCATCATGGACTGGAGCATGCCCGAGTTGGACGGCCTGACGGCGGCTCAGCTGATCAAGAAATTCCGCCCGCAGACCGCCATCGTCATTTTCTCCGTGCACACCAGCGACCTCTTTCGCAACCTCGCGAAAAGCCTCGGCCTCGAAGGCTTCGTCACCAAGGGCAGCAACAGCCAAATGCTCCTCAACGCGGTCGACGCCGTCCTCCACGATCAAACGTATTTCCCCACCTGAGCCCGCGGCCCAAACTTTCA
>DATJRU010000290.1:0-6906 GCA_035504455.1 Vulcanimicrobiaceae bacterium | reverse complement strand
GAACGAGTCGCCGATCACGCTTGAGGATATTTTGGTGGTCGCGCCCTATAACCTGCAAGTGAACCTCCTCAAGCAGCTCCTGCCGCAAGGCGCGCAGGTCGGCACCGTTGACAAGTTTCAGGGCCAGGAAGCCGCCGTCGTGATCGTCTCCATGACGACCTCGAAAGGCGTCGAAGCGCCGCGCGGCACGGAATTTCTATTCAACCCGAACCGCTTCAACGTCGCCGTGAGCCGCGCGCAATGCCTGGCGCTGGTGGTTCACGGCGCCGAACTTCTGGAAGGCGCCTGGACCAAGATCGATGACCTTCGTCGCCTGAATCTCTTCGCCCACGCCGAGGCCATCGCTCTTCAATCCACCCTGCAGCCCAATTCCTAATTGTTCGATGAATCCCCCATGCTGAGAGCGCCATTCAGTTCTGAATTCGATCCCTCCGAAGAGAGCGAAGGCAGTATCGATCCCTTGGGACTCCAGCCCGGATACGAACGGCTCGCCAATCGATTTCTGCCGGCCGTTACGGTACGCATGAGTCATCCGCGCTTCGTGACGGCGATGGCCGTCGGCGCATGCGTCTGCGAGGGCTGGGATAGCGATACGGTAGCGGCGGACGAGGAGACGCCTCCGTGGCTGGTTTGGGAGTGGTTCGTGGTCGAGTCCTTTATCCGCGCCGCGGACTCGCTTTCCGGGATTTCCGGCATTCCAGGCGTCCAGAAGGTGCAGCGAGCGTTGCGCAACCAGCGGCCGGTCAGCGCCAGTTCCTATCTCAAGACCCCCAGCGCCTTCGGCTTCACCGGCGTGTTCCGCCGGCTCGCGAGTGGCATCGGCGTGCTCACCGACGACGGGCGTCTCGACGACGGCGGCTACGAACTCGTCACGGCCTGGGCCAAGGACCAGAGCCTCGAAGGCTTTATCGACGCGCCAAGCCATCCTTTCCGGGACCGGCTTCGCCGCGCCGTGGCTCAGGGCTTGGAGAAGGGCCACACGACCTATCAAACGGGCGAGTTTTGGAAGGACCTCGCGCGCCGCCTCGATCCTTCTGCACCGGGACGCAACGAGACGAAGGTCCTGCTCGATCGCATTCTCCTGCGCTCCGGTCCGGAGGATATGATTGCGCGCCTCAAGGAGACTCTCATCGCGGAAGGTGGCGTCAGCGAGCGCCAGCATGAGCCGGCTTTTCTGCGCAAGCTGACCCGGAAAGTCTCTCCCGATCTTGCTCAGATTCTGACGGCCATCGACGCCTACGAAACGTTCGGCCGCACGATTACGGTCGCTTTCGACGGATTGCGTCACTGCGCATCGATAAACGGGGCGGCGCCCGTGGACGCTCAGGCTTTTTCCTCCACAAAGGCCGCTAAGTCAGCGCTCAGAGCCCTCAATCCCAGCCTGACTCGCGTCCGCTCGCATCCGTCGCTGCTCGAATGGGAGAGCGCCCAGGGAACGCTTGCGCAGGCATTGGCTCGATTTGAACAGATTCGCACCGGCGGCGAGCTGTTCGATGCGGTCCTCGACCACCACGAACAGGTGCAGAAAAACAAGCCGCCCAACGGGAAGCGGCCTTGGTTCGAACGCGGACACCGAGGCAAGGTGGTCATCCGATCAGGCTACGCGTTGCCCGAATTGCCTGATCAGCCAAGCGACTATGTGCACGAGTATCGCGTTCCAACCTTTTCAGCCTTCCTCACCGACCTCGGAGTCCTGCGGTGAGGGGCGAACAGGCGTCAATCATCGAGCGAACCCGCGCGCGCCTGCTTGACCTTTGGCGCGGGGAGGATGGCTTTGGCCGCGCGCTCGGCTGTGTGACGACCACCTTCACCTTCGATGCCGAATTGTTCGAAGAACAGTGTCTCGCGCGGTTCCTGTCGATCCAGAGCAATCCGAACGAAACCGCCAAGGCCTATCTGATCGAGCGGGAGGAGAAACTCTCCCAGTGCTTCGCCTGCGTCCTGGTCGATGGCGCCCACGCGGCGCCAGACCGCAGCCTGCGTTGGTACATGTTGCCGGTGGCCCTTCCGCGCGGAGGCGTGCTGCACGCAAAGCTGACGCTGCTCGCTTGGGAGCATCGCGTTCGCGTCCTCATCGGCTCGGCGAATGTTACGGAGCCGGCCTACCGGCGCAATCAGGAGGTAATGGCCGTTCTCGATTATGGAGCGCTTAGCAATCCACCCCCTGATCTGCTGATTCAATGCGCAAGCTTCCTCAATCGCGTGCGCCGTTTTGCCCCTGGCTTCGATCGCCCGGGCGCGGGTCCGCAAACCGCGCTGGCCGCGTTTCTCGCGTCCATCGAACAACGCGCGCGTTCGATGCCACCCGCCGAGCGCGAGGATGCCGATTGCGCTCTCATTCCCTTGGTCCCGGGCGGCAAGACGGTCATCGAGCAACTGACGGCGCAGTGGGCGGGCTCGCGCCCCGACCTAGCGGCGGTCTTGAGCCCTTTCTTCGATGAGGGGCAACAGGCGATCGACACCGCAGCGGCTCTTGCCGGTATTCTCACCAGCCGCGGCGAGCGGACCCTGTCCTTTTCCGCGCCGGGGCGGACATTGCCGAGTGGCATCGTCGAGATCGACCTGCCGCAAACGCTTAAGGAATCCTCTCATCCGTCGCTCCAGCACGAATTCGCCATTGTGCCTCAGCGCGTGACGATCGAAGGCAAGGACGAAGATCGCCCGCTGCACGCCAAGTCGGTATGGCTGGAGCGAGACGACCGCGCGCTCTGCATGATAGGGTCGAGCAATTTCACCGCCGCCGGGCTTGGCCTTCATCCGCGGCACAACATTGAACTAAACATTGCCTACCTGATACGCGATTGCGCCTCGCGGTTCGGCAAGCTTTGCGCCGAATCCTGGCCTGAGCAGATCCCGCTCAACGACCTCACGAACGTTCGATTTTTGGGCGGGGAGGCCGATTCAGCCGAAGACCCGGATGCTCCCGTGCTCCCGGCTGCGTTCGGATCGGCTCTCTTCTGCCTCGATCCCCACGGCGGGCGGCTCGAACTTGAAATCGGCGGCGCCGTGCCGTTACATTTCGAAGTTTGGTCCAAGGAAGGAGCCTCTCTTCTTGCCAGCGCCGACTGGATTCGCGGCGGCAAGCAAGCGCTCGTCGTCATTCCTTGGGACGCGAAGCGGCCGCCGAGTTCGCTCAAGGTCCATTGGCAAGACGAGAAGCGGCGCGAGCAGATCGCGCCGTGGGTTGTCAATGTCGCGAATATGTCAGCTCTGCCGCCACCCGACGAGCTCGGAAGCCTATCGCTTGCTGAGCTGATCGAAATTCTCACTTCCGCACGGCCGTTGCATGAAGTCGTTGTGCGAATCCTGCAGCGCCGGGAGAGCAAACAGGCTCCCGCAAGCACCATTGAAATCGATCCCCACCGCAAGGTCGATACGAGCCAATTCCTGCTCCGTCGGATGCGACGTGTCGCGCAGGCCATGGAGGGCATGCGCGAGCGATTGCAGCAGCCGATGGCCTCAATCGACGCGCTGCGTTGGCGGCTGCAAGGGCCGATCGGGCCGGTCGCGCTCGCCACACGTCTCGCCAATGACGATCCGGACGGAGCCGCGTTCATGATCGCGGAGGTCGCCACGACATTGCGGGCGGTGGTTTGGAAGCCGCACGCGCCGTTGCGGTCCGGCGATATTGCTCCTGAGGTCAAAGACACGTTGCAGGTCCTGCACAAGCTTGCGCTGCAAGCGCCCGCGCCAACGAGCCTCGCCGCCTATGTCAAGGTGGCCTTTGAGGAGATGCTGGCGTGACGTGGCCTTTCGACATCCGCGATCTCGATGCGCGTATTGACCTCAAAAACGATCGCATCAGCGAGCATGACGCGCTTCGCCAACAGCGCACCGTTGGCGAAATTCTGCGGCGCCTCGCCATCCAGCCTGGCGTCGTGCTGGCCGACGAAGTCGGCATGGGGAAAACGTTCGTCGCCCTCGGTGTCGCAATGATGACGGCCCTTGCCGACCGCGGCCGACATCCTGTGGTCATCATGGTCCCGTCATCGCTACACGAAAAATGGCCGCGCGATTTTCGTGAGTTCAAGCGCCTTGCGATCAAACAGCCGGAAGACCAGACGCTTCGCGCCGAACTTGCGCATTCGGCGCTCGACTTCTTCCGGCTAATCGACAGCGAAGCCAGTAACCGCCCGCACATCATATTCCTCAAGCATGGGGCTTTCCATGTGCAGAACATCGATCACTGGGTCCGCCTCGCGGTGATCAAGCGGGCGATGCACGGCATGCACTTGGGCGAGCGCCGCACCGCGCTGCCCAGGTTTGCCGCCAGATTGCTCAGAACCAAATCGTCCTACAGTGACCCTCACTTGTTCGCCAAACTTCTCAACACGCCCACCCGGGAATGGCGCATTGTCATCAACAGTCATTATCAGGCGTGGCCTGAACTCCACCTCAAAGACGATCCGATACCGGCCGCGATCCAGAAAGTCCTCGATTCCAGCGACATCGTAGTCACGGAGCTCCGCAACTGCCTGAGAGAACTGCCGGCCCGGGAAACCATCTTGGTCGACAAACGCCTGGAGCACACGCGTGTTGCAATCAATGTGGCGCTCCGGACGATGTGGCCCTCCACGCTTGCCAGGGCGAGGTTTCGCTCGCCGCTCCTGATTCTCGACGAGGCGCACCATCTGAAAAATCCCGGTCGCAGATTGCCGTCGCTCTTTGTGTCCGACGAGGCCCAGGAGGATGCGCACGACGTGACAGGCGCCCTCGATGGCGCGTTCGAGCGGATGATGTTCCTGACAGCGACGCCGTTTCAACTCGGCCACCACGAGCTGATTAATGTGATCGGGATATTCAGGGGCATTGCTTGGAAGACGTTGCTGCAAAGCACCAAGGAGAAGTTCGTTGAGGAAGTGAAGAGTCTCGGCGACATGTTGGACCGCGCCCAGCACCGCGCAGCCGAGCTTGACAAGCGATGGCCGTCTCTCCGTCAAGACGATCTTGCGGATGCGAATCTGGGTCCGCTCACTGCAGAGCAATGGTGGCTCGCCGCCGAATCCAATCCCACGGCGCAACCCGAGCGCGTTCAAGTGCTGCTAAGGGCTTTCGCCCAGACTAGAAGCGCCATGAAGGAGGCAGAGGTTCCGCTCCGCAAATGGGTGGTAAGGCATCTGCGCGACCGCGCGCTTCCGGGCACTCAGATACCGCGACGGGCACGGCGCGTGGGCCGAGCGATAGCGCTTTCCGGCGTTGGCGACGGCGGCCTTCCTGTGGAGGAAGATGCCTTGCTGCCATTCTTGCTCGCCGCGCGTGCGCAGGCTGTCGTCGTTCGCGAGGCCGAAAATGCTGGGCGCGCCACCTTCGCCGAAGGCCTCGCTTCGAGCTACGAAGCTTTTCTTGAAACCCGAAGCAACCACGCCGAGCGTGACGAGGAGGAGGAGGAGGAGACATCTGGCACCACCGCGTCCAACGGGCGCGTGAACCGCTACGTTCAGAAATTGGCAGCCGCGCTTCCCGATCAGACGGCTTATGCCCGGCATCCGAAGATTGCTCCGCTCGTCGCACGGGTCTTGGACCTATGGAATCAAGGCGAGAAGGTGGTGGTGTTCTGTCATTACCGCGAAACGGGAAGAGCGCTGGTGCGACATCTTTCTGCCGCGCTAGAGAAACGGCTTTGGGACGACGCCGCGCAAAGGCTTGGCCTCGACGACCGAAACGTCCGCAAGGCCGTAACGGATTTTGGCGCGCGTTTTGATGCGGACAGCGGCATGCGCCAGCCGCTCTATGATGAGGTGGCGCGACGGCTCGCACCCTTCACGGAGTTGGCCGACGACGAGCGAGAGCTTATACAGGACGTCGTCCGCCGCTTCGTGCGAACTCCCTTGTTTGTTGCCCGTTACTTCGATGTTCAGGCGCGCTCCGGCGATGCCACGCTGCAGGCTGCATTCAAGACGACATCGCTTGGTGAACAGATCGATGCGTTTCTGAAGTTTATCGCCAAAAGATGCTCGCCCGACGAGCGCAGCCAATACCTCGAAGCGTTGAACCGGGTGCAGCCCGGCATTCGAGGAGAGCTGCACAAGGACACTGACGACGATCTGCGCCAAATCGAAGGAATAAGCGCGATGCCGAACATCCGGCTCGCCAACGGATTGGTCAAACAAGAGACGCGCCAACGGTTGATGCTCGCGTTCAATACGCCGTTCTTTCCTGAGATTCTCGTCGCCTCAAGCGTCCTAGCCGAGGGCGTCGATTTGCATCTCAACTGCCGCTATGTGATCCACCACGATCTGAGCTGGAATCCGAGCACGCTTGAGCAACGGACCGGGCGCGTCGATCGCATCGGGGCCAAAGCCGAGACGGTCGCGAAGTCCATTGAGGTTTTCCTCCCCTACGTCGGCGGCACGCAAGACGAAAAGCAGTATCGCGTCGTCATGGATCGCGAGCGGTGGTTTCAGGTGCTGATGGGCGAGAAATATCAGACTGACGAAGCGCACACCGAAAAAGCGGCGGAGCGGATACCGCTGCCGGCCGCAGCCGCAGAAGCGCTGGCCTTCAATCTCTCGCTCAGATCCGAGTCACCTTAGGGCTATCGCGTTCGAAGCTCGCGCGGCCGGCGTGGGCCGGGTGCTATTCGCCCGTGCTCATCGGGCCGTTTCTTTGGGTCGATATCGTCAGGCGCTGCGTGAGACGCTGAGGGTGGTTCCTCCAGGTTAGTTTGGATCCCGAAATCCAGAAGGCGGTCGCACCCAGACCTGTAACCCCAAAGCCAAATATCGACCGTCCTAACCGTCTGTAATTCTATCCGTAAGCCCTCTCGCCTCATCTCCGTTGTTGCGGAGTCCCATTTCCGGCCTTCTCTAATCAACCCCGCTGACATCCGCCTCTGAGTTGAGGCGAGCTTGCGGGGCTCATGTGACGACAATCTCCCTCCGGTCTGAAGCTTTCGCCCGCGGCGCG
>DATJRU010000289.1:0-2230 GCA_035504455.1 Vulcanimicrobiaceae bacterium | reverse complement strand
GGAAGTGTGCGAGCTCGAAAGCAGCGCGTGTCCCGGTGCGGGCGCGTGCGGCGGCCAGTTCACGGCGAACACGATGGCGACCGCGATCACGTTTCTTGGCATGTCGCCGATGGGCGCGAACGAAGTTCCCGCCGTCGATCCACGCAAGGCGCAGGTCGCATTCGATTGCGGCAAGCTCGTGATGCGGCTTCTTGCCAAAGATATTCGTCCGAAACAGATCATTACGCCTGCGGCGCTTCGCAACGCGATTACCTCTGTATTGGCGAGCGGCGGCTCGACGAACGGCGTGCTTCATCTTCTCGCGATTGCGCGCGACGCGGGCGTGCCGCTCACCATCGACGAATTCGACAGGCTGTCGAAAAAGACTCCCGTGCTAGCCGACCTCAAACCCGGTGGCCGCTTCACGGCTCCGGACATGGCTGCGGCGGGCGGGATGGGCCTGCTCGGCAAGCGTTTGCAGGAAGCGGGGCTGCTCGAAGACAACCTGACGGTTTCGGGCAGGAATCTCTTCGAAGAAATTCGCGAGGCGCGCGAAACTCCCGGTCAGGAAGTCATTCGGCCGCTCGCGAATCCGCTGAAGAAAGAGGGCGGCATCGCGATCCTGCATGGTTCGCTTGCGCCGGAGGGCTGCGTCGTGAAGCTCGTGGGCCACGAACGCCTTTTGCATACTGGGCCGGCGCGCGTTTTCGATTCCGAGGAATCGTGCTTCGAGGCTGTGCAGCGGCGCGAAATCAAGGCGGGCGACGTCGTAGTGATCCGCTACGAAGGCCCGAAGGGCGGCCCAGGCATGCGCGAGATGCTCGCCGTCACTGCTGCGCTCGTGGGCCAGGGGCTCGGCGATTCGATCGCGCTGATCACCGACGGCCGGTTTAGCGGCGCCACGCACGGCCTGATGGTGGGGCACGTCGCGCCCGAAGCGGCGAACGGAGGCCCGATCGCGTTCGTTCGCGACGGCGACAAAATCACGCTCGACGTCCGCGCGCGGCGGCTCGACGTCGAAGCCAATCTCGACGAACGCCGCGCGCAATGGAAACCACCCGCGCCGCGTTATCCAAGCGGCGTCATGGCGAAATACGCAAAACTCGTTTCATCGGCGTCGGAAGGAGCGGTGACGAACGCCGCATAGATTTCGGCAATTTCCTAAGGAGAAAAACAAAATGGCAAAGATGTTCTGGGAGAAGGACGCAAACCCGCGAGCGCTCGAAGGCAAACGCATCGCCGTGATCGGATACGGCAGCCAGGGCCGCGCGCACGCGCTGAACCTGCGCGACAGCAAACTTGACGTGGTGGTGGGCCTGCGCCGCGGCGGAGCGTCGTGGGCGCAAGCGGAGCAGGACGGCTGGAAGCTCGTCGGACCGTCCGAAGCCTCGGAAGGCGCGGACGTGATCGTGATGCTCGCGCCGGATATGGCGCAGCCCGCGATCTACACGCACGAGGTCGCCTCGAATCTCAGGGCCGGCTCGATGCTGCTTTTCTCGCACGGCTTCAACATTCACTACGGCCAGATTGCGCCGCCAAAAGATATCGACGTTACGATGGTCGCGCCAAAGGGCCCCGGCAATCTCGTCCGTCGGCAATACGAAGCGGGCCGCGGCGTTCCCTGCTTACTCGCCGTGCACCAGGATGCGTCCGGGCACGCTTTCGACCGCACGCTTGCCTACGCGCACGCGATTGGCGGCACGCGCCCCGGCGTGATTCAGACGACTTTCAGCGAAGAAACCGAGACTGACCTCTTTGGCGAGCAGGCTGTGCTTTGCGGCGGCGCGCGGGCGCTGATTCAAGCCGGATGGGAGACGCTTGTGAACGCGGGCTATCAGCCTGAATCGGCGTACTTCGAGTGCTTGCACGAGCTCAAGCTGATCGTCGACCTGATCTACGAAGGCGGCATCGCCGAGATGCACAAGTTCGTCAGCGAAACCGCGAAATACGGCGATCTCACGCGCGGCAATCGCGTGATCGACGAGCACGTTCGCGCCGAGATGAAGAAGATCCTCGACGAAATCCAGACCGGCCAGTTTGCCAAGGAATGGGTGCTCGAGAATCAGGCGGGACGCCCGCAGTACGCCAAGCTCCTCGAGCGCGACAAGAATCACCCGATCGAAGCGGTCGGCAAAGAGCTGCGCGCGCAGATGTCGTGGATCAAGCCGGAATCGACAGCGGCGGGCCGTGGCAAAAAGTAAGTCTGATCTGGTAGGCCTTGCGAAGTTCGCGGCAGCGTTCTTAGGGGGTC
>DATJRU010000288.1:0-9424 GCA_035504455.1 Vulcanimicrobiaceae bacterium | reverse complement strand
TCCCGCTTCGTAGATCGGAGCGGCAAACGTAAAAGCGTCGTGTATGAGCCGTATTTTCTCCTTCAATTCTTCGTCGGTAAGATTTACGAAGGAGCCGGACTCAAGCTCCGCGAGTTCTCCGCGCAGTCCGTCGAGAGATAGCAGGGGAACGATGTCTGAGAGACGGGTTGCCATTGCCAGATGAGCTAGCGTAGCACGGGGAGTTAAGAGAAACAAAAGCGAAACACAAATAGAAGGCGGGAGAAGGGGATCGCCAACCCGGATGGGAGACCGAGGGCTGCGGGTTCCGCACTCTTCGCGTCGTTCGCGAAGGGTGCGCAAGGTAACCGCCCCATCCCGCAAGCGCCTCTGAACTCCGAACTCTCAACTCTAAACTGTCAACTCTGAACTTTCGCTTTGCCTTACGGCAGGGCGAAGGCGACGAAGGTGGTGCCGGCGGCGGCGAGCACGTACTGCTTGCCGTCGACTTCGTAGGTGATTGGGTTTGATTCGGCGTCGGAGCCGCCGATGGTGAATTCCCAGAGGAGCTTGCCGGTCTCGGCGTCGAGGGCGAAGAAATTGCCTTCGTTGCTCATGGCGAAGACGAGATTGCCGGCGGTGGCGAGCGTGCTGGTTTCGGCGGGAGCGAGCAGCTTGTATTCCCACTTCATCTTGCCGGTCGTGGCTTCGAGGCCGCGAATCGCGCCGTAGACCTGGTCCCCTGAAAGATTGATTCTGCCGCCGCCACCGAAGCTGGGGAAGTTCACCTTCGGCTCTCCGGAGACGGTGTACGCGCCCGTTTCGCGCGCCGAGACGTAGAAGAGTTTTGTGAGAGGGCTGTACGACGGGCTATTCCAGTTCGTGCCGCCGTGGCCGTCGGGATAGACGAGGTTTCCTTTTGGAGTCGGCTCGATATCAGCAAGCGCGATGGCGTGCCCGTTTTCGTCGAGGCCCTTGGCCCACGTTTGCTTCACGAAAGCGCGACCCGCGACGAACTTGCCGTTCGTCCGATCGAGCACGTAATAAAATCCGTTGCGGTTCGCGAATGCCAGAAGCTTTCGCGGCTTGCCGTCAACGGTGCCGTCGAAGAGCACGGGAATCTGAATCGCATCCCAATCGTGCGTGTCGTGCGGCGTGAACTGAAAATACCACTTCATTTTTCCGGTGTCGGGATCGATCGCGAGCAGGGAATTGGTGTAGAGGTTGTCGCCCGCGCGATTCGCCCCGTTGTAATCGGGAGCGGGATTTCCGGCGCCCCAGTAGAGCAGATTGAGGTCGGGATCGTACGAACCGGTGCCCCACGTGCCTCCGCCGCCGGTGCCCGCCATATCCTTGCCCCAGGTTTCCGAGCCGGGCTCGCCGGGAGCGGGAATCGTGTAGCAGCGCCAAAGGTGAGCGCCCGTCTTCGGGTCGTACGCATCGACGAAACCGCGGATGCCGACATCGCCGCCGGAAATGCCGACGATGATTTTTCCGTCGAGGACGCGGGGAGCAGCGGTCATCGCGTATCCCTGGCTATTTTGGTCGACGTGAACTTTCCACTTCACCGCGCCGGTGATGGCGTCGAGCGCGTAGAGGTAAGCGTCCAGCGTGCCGACGTAGACCGTATTCTCGTACACGGCCACGCCGCGATTCGAACGATGCACGCCGATGGTGTAGAGCGTGGTGGGAAGCTTCGGCGTCCAGCTCCAGATCGGGCTGCCGAAGCGCGCATCGAGAGCGACCACCGTGCCGAGCGGCTCGGTGAGATACATGATCCCGTTGACGACGACCGGAGACGATTCGACCGGCTGCACCGGCGGATTCGGCTGATACATCCAGGCGGCGCGGAGGCTGTGAACGTTCACGCGGTTGATCTGCGTCAGCTTCGAAAAGCGCTGCGAGCTGTAGTCGCCGCCGTACATCAGCCAGTTTTGCGGCGTGCTGTCCGCGTGCAGGAGCTGCTGGTAGGTCACGTCCTGCGCCGAGGAACGCGACGGCACGAGAAACAGGGAAGAGGCAACGAGAATCGCACAGAGACCGGTTTTCATTGCGCTCCCTTCAAAGTCAGGAGATAGGCGACAAGATCGTCGAGCTGCTGCGCGCTGAGCGTGTCCTTGAAGCTCGGCATGATGTTTTTCCCCGGCTGCCTTTCGAGGGAGCGAAGGTCCGGCTTCCAGAGCGCGTGGAATTTTCCGGTCGCGTCCTTCAGGACAATCGTGAATGAATCTTCGCTGATGCGAATCCCTTCGATCGCGTGCCCGTCTTTTTCGACAGCGCGATACATCGCGTATTCCGTCCAGCTGTTGCCCATCATTCCGCCGCCGCCCGCCGTTGGCAGATTCGCGGCGGGATCGAGCAATCGCTGCTTGAGGCTCGCCGGGCCGCGCATCGAGCCGATGCGGGTGAGCTCCGGGCCGATGCTGCCGCCTTGCCCGGCGATCATGTGGCAGGCGGAACAGCCGCTCGATTGATAGATCGCCTCGCCTTTGTGCGGATCGCCCGAAACCGGAGAAGTGTCGGTGGTGTCCGCCGTGAGCGTGCGGAGGTAGGCGACGATGTTGGCCGCCTGCGGGTCCGTGATGTTGTAGAAGCCGGTCATCCCGGTCCCCGGGATTCCGCGCCGGATAATATTTTCAACGGCGGTGTCACCCAGCGACGCTGGAACGCCGTGCAGGTCGGGGCCGTCTTCGCCGCGGGCGTCCACGCCGTGACAGGTGGAGCAGTTCGTATCGTACAGATCCTTGCCCTGCGCGACGTCGATGACAGGCGGGGCATGAGAGGCTGCCGGCGCCGGGGGCGCGCCTTCCTGGCCGGCGGCCCGTGAAGCCGCGAACAGATTCAAAGTCAAGGTACAGGCCGCGAGGAACGTCGCGGCACGCCGCAAGAATTTCGCTTCACTCACACAACACCCCCGCCGCTTTGCGTCGTTCACTTGTACTCTGGAAAAACCAATCGCCGCGCGTCTACGTCCACTTATCGATCGAAACGCTCCTGCCATGCGCCATGTTGGCCACCTGAAAGAACGCGTTCGCCTGGCCGCCGCAAATCACGAAGTTGATGTCTTCGGCCCTCGGGAAGAATGGAATCAGCGTGTCTTCCGGCACTTTATACCAGGTTGCGTACGGCTCGCGTCCTTGAAGCGCCAGCGGATACAAATGGAACGACGCCAGGAACGACTCCCGAAAATCCTTGGCCGTGCGCACGGTGTTCTTCCACAGCCACGCCTGCAGCTTGTCCTTGGTGTCGTAGCCCTGATCCACGAGCCGCTTGGCCACCAGCGGATCCAAAATCACCAGCGCGCCGTCGCCGCCGACCATGGATTGGAACATAAAGCTGATCTGCTCGTCGAACATCGCGATCAGCGCCCCCGCGCCGCGCGCGCCGTGTCCCTGGCGGACGTCCGGCCCGCCGAAGATGCTGACGACGTTGTCCTCGGGCTTGAAGCCAAACTGCACGTGAAGCGGAGTCCACGGGCTGTTCTTCTCGTCCTCGACGATGACGCAATTGTTGTAATCGATGTTGTTGCCTTGCCCGCCCTGGTAGGTGTCGCCCGGGATGCCGCCGTTCGTCAGATTTTTCCCCATGAGCGTCCACGATCGCCCGATCGTCGCGTTGGCCTGCGCGAAAGGGCCGAGCGCGCCGAGGCCGTAATTCATATTCAACTTGTCGCGAATCGGGCCGTTGATCACGATCGCGGTCGTCGAAGAAGTTGTCGAGCCGAAAAGCCCGAGCGGGCCGGCCGACGCCATCGCGAGAACCACAGGGAAAAATTCCGGACGGCAGCCGGCCATTACGGCGTTGACGGCGACCTGCCTCACGGTGTATCCCCATCGGGCGGATGTGTAGCCCACGCCCTGGAGCGGCGTGCGGAGCACTTCGTCCGGCTTGTGGCTCGTCGCCTTCAGCATCGCCTGCACTTTTTCTTCCGTGGGGACGATGATCGGCATGTAGTCCGTCATGCCGTTGTTCATGAAAATTTCCTGCAAGTTGTCGGCGGTCTCCGGTCCGAATGTTTCCGGTCCCGCGCCGATCGATTGCATGCCGGTTTTGGACTCATCCGCGGTGAGCGGCCTGGTGAGATCGTCGACGATCTCTTTCATGATCTGCTTTCCGGAAACCGGATCGGGATTCACAAGGTAAGCAGCGAGTTCATCGTCGGTCTTGCCGCCGACCGGGTGCGGTGTGAAGACCTGGCGCAGGTGAGGCATGCCTTCGCGCGCAGCGGTGAGGTTGGCCAATTCCGTGTACGCTTTCGTACACATCGGAATCGCGGGGACGCCCATCTTTTCCATCGTTACGCAGTGACTCACGGTCGCTGGGGCGCAGCCTCCTCAATGCCCAATGGCCATCACGCATGCGTACGCGTTGGCCTTGATCTCCGCCCAGAGCTTGGGGTCGTCCATTGCGTAGACGCCAGCCTTCGTCCGGAAGACGGTCTTCACGGTCGGCATGTTCTCGGCAAACCACGCCTGCATTTTGTGGAGAAGAGTCGCGCTGCCGAGGAAACTCGTGGCGTCGACCACGTAGATCGTCTTGCCGTCGAGGGAGCTTACGCGGGGAGCCATCGAGTAAAGCTGGATCGCGGGTGGCGTGCCCTTGGGACTGACTGCCGTGATCTTCGGCTCGCTTCCCGCTGCCGCATGCGGTCCTTTTTTCTTTTGGTCGGCTTCAGCCGCGGAGCCCGCGAGCAACGCCGGCGACATGCCCAGCATGGACAGCAGCTTTCGTCTGTTCACTTTCATGGATGACCCCCCTTATGTCCCGTCCTGCCTGTCAACTAGAGACGCATGCCACCGGGGCACGGTTCCAGACTTCGCAAATCTTGTCAAGAGTTTATGCCGCTTTCGTTGCCGCGCAGGCTCCGCGCAAAGAGCCGAAACCGGCTCGGTCGTGCTATCGTATTTCGCTGCTACAGTGATTCATCGCTTATCAAAACCAACGGAGATGCCATTGATGCGCAGGCTTTTCTTATTCGTCGCCGCTTTCGCAATCGTGATTCCCGCGTTCCCGGCCGCTCGGGTTCGAGCGCAGGCAACAGGACAAACCGCTGCAGCCACCGTCAAGGTGGAGACAGGGAAGCCCGAGAGTCCCGAGCCCGAAGAGTTCAAGCCGGAGCAGCAGGCGAGCAAAGGCTCGGTGACGGTCGGCGGGCACGTCGTGAACTACGACGCCTACGCGGGCACGCTGGTGGTACACACGAAGGATTGGGACGACGTCCCGCAGAACAACGAGAAGGACGCGAAGACGCCCGAGGCGAGCATGTTCTACGTGGCGTATTTCAAGTCCGACACGCAGGGACAGCCGCGCCCCCTGACGTTTTTCTACAACGGAGGACCGGGTTCTTCGACGGTGTGGCTGCACATGGGAGCGTTTGGGCCGAGGCGCGTGGTGACGGCCGACGACTCGCACACGCCGGCAGCGCCGTATTCCGTGGTGAACAACGACTACAGCCTTCTCGACGCCAGCGATCTGGTATTCGTCGACGCGCCCGGCACCGGCTTCAGCCGCATCGCCGGGAAGGATCGCGAAAAGGCGTTTTACGGCGTGGACGAGGATGCGAACGCGTTCGCGGACTTCATCACGCAGTTTCTCGGGAAGTACGGCCGCTGGAATTCGCCGAAGTATCTTTTCGGCGAAAGCTACGGGACGACCCGTTCGGCCGTCCTGGCGAATATCCTCGAGACGGATCGCTTAGTGGATTTCAACGGCGTGATGCTGCTTTCCGAGATTCTGAATTTCGATTTCAACGCGGACAGCCCGGAGTTCAATCCCGGCGTTGACTTGCCCTACGAGCTCTCGCTGCCGACCTACGCCGCGACGGCCTGGTATCACCACAAGCTGCCGGACGCGCATCCGGATTTGCAGGCGCTGCTGCAGGAGGTGGAGCACTTCGCCATGACGGATTACGCGCAGGCGCTCGAGGCCGGCTCGACGCTCTCGCCGGAGCAGCGCGATGCGATTGCGGCCAAGCTCCACGCCTATACGGGACTGCCAGTCGAATACATCAAGAAAGCCGATCTGCGCATCAATGGCGGCGAATTCGAAAAGAATCTGCAGGACGAAGCGAACATGACCACGGGGCGCCTCGACACGCGTTTCTCGGGGCCGACGATCGACCCGCTCAGCAAGGAAGCGGACTACGATCCGCAGTCCGCCGCGATTGGCTCGGCCTACGTCTCCGCTTTCAACGACTACGTGCGCAAGGACCTGAAGTACGGGGAGAACAAGGTGTTCAAACCGGAGATCGACCCCTCGAAGTGGTGGAACTTCCTGCACCAGCCGCCGGGCGCTCCCACGCCGCTGCCGCAGGCCCCCAACGTGATGCCGGACCTGGCGATGGCCATGAAATACAATCCCGATCTCAAGGTGATGCTGAACGCCGGATATTTCGATCTTGCGACGCCCTTCTACGAGGGCATCTACGAAATGCAGCACCTGCCGATTCCGCCGAAGCTGGAAGGCAACATCGAGTTTCACTTTTACCAGTCGGGGCACATGGTCTACGCGCACGAGGCCGCGCTGAAGGAGCTGCACGACAACGTCGCCGCGTTCATCAAGAAGACGGAAGGCTCGACTGCCGCGACCAAGTGAGCCACGGGGAGTTCGAGCGCCGAACTTCCGCGGGTCCGGACAAAGGCGAATCGGGAACTTCCCGCGAGCGTACCGACATTCTTGCCTCACGGGTGGCGGCGCGGGATAATCGCGGGTCCTCGTGGGCGGTGGGCGCCAATGTCTCTGCTTTCTTTCGTGAAGTGGCTGTCGACGTGTTCCTGGAGCATCAACCTGCATGAGTCGCAATACGCATACCCGATCGTAGAGTCGATCCACGTCTGGACGCTGTGCGTATTCTTCGGGCTGGCGGTGCTGTTCGATTTTCGCCTGCTCGGCTGGACGATGCGGCGCGTGCCGGTGTCGGAAATGTCGCGGCGGCTCCTGCCGTGGACGGTCGGCGGGTTCATCGTAATGGTGATCAGCGGGATGCTGCTTTTCTCGGCGATCCCCGTCCGGACGTATCAGAATATTTTCTTCCGGTTCAAGATGCTCCTGCTGCTGCTCGCCGGGATCAACATCTGGATCTTTCACTCGAAGGTGTACCGGCGCGTCGAAACATGGGATCGGGACGCCGCGCCGCCGAGGGCCGCCAAGATCGCCGGCGCGCTTTCGCTGGTGCTTTGGATCGCCATCATCGTCTCGGGAAGAATGATCGCGTACAACTGGTTCGACTGCGACCGGCAGCCCCAGCCGGCCGTGATCAACTCGCTGACCGGTTGCGTGCCATCGGCGACGAATGATTAGCCTGCCGCTGTCGTTCTTCAAATGGTGCGAGCAGGGGCGGATCGGGACGGGCATCCGCGAGTCGACGTGGATGTTTCCGGTGATCGAGGCGATTCACCTGATTGGCCTCGGGCTTGTGGCCGGATCGGTTTTGGTCGTCGATCTGCGATTGCTTGGATTCGGGCTGGTGCGCCAGCCCGCCGATCAATTGGCCGACGAAGCCGAGCCCTGGCTGATCGGGAGCGTGACGTTGACGATCGCGACGGGCACGCTGCTGTTTCTTTCCGAAGCGACGAAGTGTTATTACAGCTGGCCCTTCTGGGTAAAGATGACGTGCCTCTTCCTGGTGCTCTTGTTTACGTTCACCGTGCGCCGCTACGCGATTCGAACGAAGTGGACTGCTGGGCATCCCGCGCTCGCAAAAGTGATTGCGCTGATCTCGCTGGGATTGTGGTTTGGGGTTGGCTGGGGCGGGCGCTGGATCGGGTTCAATTAGTCCGAGGCCTCACGGCGCGACTCACATGAAATTCCGGGTGTGCAGGCCCGAAAGCTCCGCCGCTTCGGCTTCGTCGAAACCGAGACGCCTGAGCCGCTTTTGGCGGCCCTCGTCCATCTCGTGTGTCAACTCCATCACCCGGCGGTGGCCCTCCCGCAGATCCTGGGGTTGCCACGAACCCGCCGCAATGAGAACCAGCGCGTCGAATACTTCGGCGTTCAGCCCGGCGGTGTGTTGTAGGGCATCGTGGCGTCGCCGAACGGCATCCGCGAGCCGTGGGCGGTAGCTCGGGTCGTTGTTCAGGTGCTGCGTGAGGTGGGCGATCCCGAAGGCGACGTGCCGGCCTTCATCTTGCGCGGCGAGCCGGGCCACAGCGGCCGTCACCGGATCGGGAGCGTATCGCTCGATGAACCAGAGCAGCGAAAGGAATGTGCCTTCACCAAGCACAGAAAGCAGGAATGAAGCGATGGCGAACTCGGGTTCGTCGACGAGCGTCTTCAGCGAAGCCTGGCCACCGATGGTGGAACGGCCGAGCTGCCCGCGTTTCAGCAGGCCGCGGCGCGTGAAGACGTCGATATGGCGCGCTTCGTCCGCCGCTTGTACGGCGAGAAGCTGCATCACCTCGCGGAAATGCGGATGGAGTTGCGCGATGAAGCGGCTCGGGATGATCAGAGCGGCGGTTTCGTTCTCGATGAGGTACGTCATGATCTGCACGACGGCGTCCTCGACGTCATCATCGAGGGTGAACTGCGCGTCCCAGGGGATCGCGGTTTTCGGGTCCCACTGCGCGGCGACCGCTTGTGCGTAGAGCCGCGCCGCATCGTCGGACCAGACTTCGATTTTGTCGACGAGGTGGAAATCGAATTCCGGGCTGCCGGCTTCGACGGTGGCGCCGCGAGCCGCCAGTCCCCAGCGGCGCGGCGCGTGGGGAACGACCGCGCCCGGCGCGCCAGCATCGGCCGCTCCCGCCTGCTGCGCGCCGGACCAGCGATTCGCCTCGGCGCCGCCGTTGGTGATCGTGGCATGCGCCGGGCGGCCATTTTGGGCAGGGACAAGGCGAAAGTCGTGTCCGGCGTCGCGGCACCAGGCTCGCAGATCGATATCGAGTTCAGGGGACGTCCCAGCAACGGTGATCGAGCCGCCGGGGCCTGCAGTGCGGAGCGCCCGCTTCACGAGCAGGTGGCCGCCATCGACAAAACTGAGAGATCCGAGATCGACGTCTATCGGCATCGCGCCACTAGATTATCAACGAAAGAATCGACGGTGCCAAAGCGGTCGAGCGCCGCGGAGAGCTGGGCATAGCCTTGCGTGCGGCCCGGCATCCAGCGCTTGAGGCGTTCGAGATCGAGCAGCGGACGGACCTCGGAATCGCCGTACGACATGCTCAAGAGCAAATCGCGAAACCGCGCGATCTGGCCGGCGGGCGCGCCGTCAAGAACCGTGAAATTGCAATGATCGAAGACGGGTGTTTGCGCGAGGATGCGCGTTGCTCCCGAAGGGACCGTGCCTTCGCGGATGAACGCCGGGTGATTGCCGTCGACGATGCACGCGGCGTCGGCCTCTTTGCGCAGCAGTGCGCGCATCGCGTCGCGTTCGCCGCCGATGTGATCGCCGTGCTTGCCGACGAGCTTATCGAAGACGAGCACGCGGAAATCCTTGTCGGCCGCGAGCCCCTGCACGGCAAGGAAATTC
>DATJRU010000287.1:0-11784 GCA_035504455.1 Vulcanimicrobiaceae bacterium | reverse complement strand
GCGTTCAGGCCGAAGCCCACAAGCGTCAAAAGGCTGAAGACGAACTGGTTCCGCTTGCTGGCGCCTTCGTAGTTCGCAAGGTTGTAGCTGCTTTGGCCCGGGTAGATCGAATAGACCTTGCACCCGCCGCAGTTCAGCGTGAACTTGATCTTCGCCACGCGATCCTGGTCATCCTGCGAAGGGTAAAGTCCCACGTCGAATTGCACCAAGTACGCCGCGTTCTGCGGATCGCGCAAAACGTCGTCTTGCAGCGCCGAAATTTCGCGCGCCATCCGTTCGTAGAGCAGCGTGATGAAATTGTCCATGCGCTTCGTCGCAGGCAGCGTGGGCGACTGCAGCTGCGCGTTCACATCCTGCTGAATCCCGCTCGGCAGCTTCGTCAGAAAATCCGAAAAAGTGTTTGCCGTCTCTGGCATTGCCGGTCCACCGGTGGGATTCAGCGTCGGCAGCGCCACCGACGGCAGCGTGCTCGCCGACGTGATCTGCGTATTGATGGTCGTGAGTTCCTGTTGCAGCGAGGTGACGGCGCTTGCGGCGGCGTTCGCCTGGTTCGTCAGCGTGGTGGCTGCGTCGCCCGTCGCGGCCGCGGCTTGAGTCTGCAGCTGCAGTTCGAGCTGCTGCTCGGCCAGCAGCTGGCTCGTCACCTGTTGGCGCTGCTGATAAAGCTGCTGGAGGTAGGCGCTGTTTGCCGCAACTTGCTGGGACGCGGCGCTCTGCTGGGCCTGATAGCTCTGCAGCGCGAGCGCATTCGAAACGGCCGCGCCCTGGTTGTATTGCGCGCCGATCTCCAGCATCGACTGCACGAATCGCACTGCCGCGCCATTCGCCGCGTTGGGATCGAGCGCCGTCAGGTCGGCCACCGACACACCTTCAACGTCCCGTAGCAGCCCATCGAGCAGTGTGTTCACGCGCTCGTACTGGAAAATCTTCGGCTGCGCAATCGTGATTTCGCCCGACTGCTCTCCGGGACCCGCCACGCACCCATCCTGTTGCGTGGGCCGGTTCAAGCAATTTTGCGGGCGAGGAACCGGCGCTCGTCGAGGCGCGGCCATCGACGGCAGCTGATCCCAGAGCGGGCTCGACAGCAAAATCAGGCAAATCCCAAGCGTGATGAGACGACGAGCCGAACTGCGGGGCTCCCGCTGAACGATGGTCTGCGCCATCGATCCTCCTGCAACCAGAATCAATTTGTCCGAGTGAGTGAAAGGAAAAATCAGCGCCGCACGACGAGCAGCTCTGATTCGATGTCGCTAGAAAACCGCCGAGCGACAGAAATATTGCATTGAGAGTAACGAATGTCAACAGTTAAAAAACATGGAAACTCGCGCGGTGGCAAGCTGATGCGCCCTTCCGGGTTCTCGGGAAACTTGGCCGCGCGGCAGAATCCGCCAAATTCGGCCCTTTTGAGCCCCGCAATCCCGTTTTACGAAGCTATCGGGAGCAAAGCACTTGCTCTCTTTGCGGCAGGTTTTGCGGGCTATTCGCGGACGATTTCTGCGTTGGACATCGGGGCGACGATGCGCGCGACCCGGCCGTTATCGAGGTAGACGTCCACTTCAAGGTCTTCGGTTTTCACGCTCAGCTCATCCAGTTTTTTGCCGTCGACGTCCTGGCTGCCGAGCGATTCCACCGTAATGGTTCCCGGCGTGAGTTCCTGTGGGACGAGCACCGAAAAAGTTTGCGCGCCTTTCTTCTGCCAGTCGTAGAGGTGCGCGAGGACGGCGTACTGCGAGTACAGATTGTTGTCGAGGATCACGATCTGCGGCGAGCCGAAAGTGAGCTGCTGCGTGAACGGCCGCGCGTCGCCCACGTGCAGCTCGATCGAAGCGACCGGGCCGTTGAAAGTGATCGTGGCGCTCGCTTTTTTCGCGCCCTGCGTGGACCACTCGTAGCGGACGGGCGTGCCGTCGGGCCGAAGCTCGAGAGTGCCGGTGACGTTTGTTTTAGTGCCGTCGGCTGCCGCGAGCTGCGATTCGCCGCGCGCGATCCAGTCGCCCGCGCCGCCGCCGGGCGCGATGCTGAATTCTTCTTTTCCAAGCTGCTGCCCGTTCACGAGAATTTTGAAAGAGCCTTTGTCGGAGGTGAATCCGGACGAAGTGTTCGAGCGCGCCACGCTGCCAGAGAACGCGACAAACAATATGCAAGCGGCGAGCATGCGACGAATCGTTCGCGCGCGAGTCATACCGTCACCTGCGGAAAAATTCCCAGCGCGAGAATCTGTTCGACGACGCGCGGCGGCTCGACGCTGCTGTCCACTCGATAGTCCGCCAGTTCGTACACGGGCACGCGCTCTTCGTAGAGGCGGCGGAAGCTGGCCTCGTCGCGAAACAGCGGGCGGTCCGTGACCTGCGCGCAGCGATGGAGCAATTCTTCGATCGGGCATTGCAGCCAGATCAGGGTCGCGCCGTTTTCGCGGAGCAGCGCGAGATTCTGCGGTTGCGCGATGGTCCCCCCGCCCAGCGAAAGAATCCGCGGGCGCTGCGTCTCGGCGTATTCGGCGACGGCGCGCTCGAGCTGTTCGCGCTCGATGCGGCGGAATTCGGCCTCGCCCTGCGCCGCGAAAATTTGCGCGATCGAGGCACCCGTCGCTTCGGTGATGTTCTTGTCGAGGTCGGTTTTAGGCCAGCCGAGCTGGCTGGAAAGCAGGCGCGCGGTAGTGGACTTGCCGCAGCCCATGAATCCGGTGAGGCAGACGAGTCTTCGCTGGCGATTTTCGTTCGGCATCAGATTCGAGGCATTATGCCAAACTGGGAGCAAACCCAGGCGCGAAATCGGACGCGCTGTTTCGCGGGCGATCAATCGCGCTTCAGAATGTTGATTGTACCATCGAAAGAACTGAGCTCGACGCTGGCGCGCCCGGCGTTGAGCGATCCGAAAAGTGCGTTGCCGAGTCGAGGAAGGAAATGGTGGTGCGAGGGCGGATCGAGACGCGCTTCGTTGTGTACCTGCCCCTTGAGGGAGTGGGCGTCGAGCGCGAAGGAATCTCCGGGCGAGAAACGCACCTCGATCACGCCGCTGTAATTCCTCAGGCGGTAGGTGGCATTCGGGAGAAACTCGCCGTTGAAGAGGATATTGCCGGTCGAAGTCTGCGCGCGCACATAGGGACTATGAATATCGATGAAGCGGAAGTTCCCGCTGATCGAAGAAACCTCGATGCGGCCGCTGCAACGCACGCACTGAAACGAGCCGTCGACCGTCTTCACGGTGAGGTAGCCCGCGGCGTCCTCGAGATCGACGCCCGCCGTGATGGTTTCGACGTTCATATCACCGAGGACGTTCGAGACGTTCACGCCGCCCGCGTCGTCGTGAATTTGAAGCTCGGTATCCTGCGGGACGCTGATCTCGAGATCGGTGCGGATTTCGCCGGGCGCGGCATTTTCGGAAATCGGGTGCGTGAGAACATCGATGCGGTTGCCGGTCTGGGTGGCATCGAACGCTACCTCCGGCGTGGCCCGCTGCGCAACCACCATCACCTCGGACTTCGTCCAGGCGCGCACGGTGACCGTGCCGCCGGGATTGTGAATGGCGACGACGGGATGAGGATCGACGCGGAAGTGCTGGGTGATGCGATCGCCGGCCGTCGCCGACGTGGCGCTGAAAATCAAAAGGCTCGGGACCAGGAGGGTCGCTTTCTTCCACTGCAGCAACGAACTCGGCTGGGTTGCTAGAGTCCTCATTGGCCGATGTCTCCGCGGTCGCTCATTTGGGCGAGCAAGTCCGCCTTTTGCTGATATGCGTCGTACAGATAATCGCGCGCGTCTTCGTCCTGGGGATCTTCGCGAACGCTTTTTTCACATAATGCGATGTAGTTGTCAACAATCGCGAGGTTCTTATTCAGCGAAGCGGCAACGACGGGGTCGGCGTCTTTGAGCGAGAAGGTGTCCTGTTCGGAATTGAGTTGAGCGCTGAGCGGTCCCGTAGCGTTTTCCGTGCGGTTGAGCCAGCCGGCGCGGGGATTTGCTCGCTGCAGGTAACGGCTGCCCGGCGCAACGAGCACCATTCCTAAGGCCATCAGAGCGACCAGGTAAGCCGCGGCGAAGGCGGGCCGCGGAATCATCCCGAAGACGGCGTCGAACCAACCCGCGGAAGCCGGCGCTGGAGCGCGGCGGCCGTCGTGAATCAGGCCCTCCTGTTCGAGCTGCGCGCGGACCGCGAGCCAGACACGCGGCGAAGGTTCCGGATCATCGAGCGCAAGCGAGGGAGCGCTTTCTTCGATAGCCGTGAGATCGGCGACCAGCGAGCGGCAGTCGCCGCAGGTGGTGAGGTGGGCGCGCGCGTCGGCCGAACGGTTGTCTTCCATCCAATCGCCGAGCTGATTCAGGAATTCGTTACAATCGATCGTATTCATCTTCAAACCTCACTGCTACTGCCGGAAGCGCTTCCCGCCGCGCGGCGCTCCTCGCGGGCCTTCGCGCGAACGGCCTCGTGCAAAAGATCGCGGAGCCGCATACGCGCCTTGTGCAGCTGCGACTTCGAATTGCCGATCGAACATCCCATGATTTCAGCAATCTCGTTGTGTTCGTAACCCTGCACGTCGTGCAGGACGAACACCGACCGGTAGCCCGGCGGCAGCTGCTCTACGGCGCGCTGCAGGTTCACCCGATCGATCGAGCCGGTCAGTTCGATGTCCGGGGCCCCGAAGTCGCGTCGCGGTGTGC
The DNA here is from genome assembly GCA_035504455.1 of Vulcanimicrobiaceae bacterium. Taxonomy (GTDB): domain Bacteria; phylum Acidobacteriota; class Terriglobia; order Acidiferrales; family UBA7541; genus Palsa-295. Next base: position 7,126 of record DATJRU010000287.1, on the reverse strand, counting down.
CGGCCTCTTCGTCGCCTTCCGTGACCTGCTCGAGCGAAGTCTCCTTGCCGGACTTCTTGCGCAGCTTCATCAGGACGACGTTGACGGCCAAGCGATGAAGCCACGTGGAAAACGCCGACTCACCACGAAACGTCGCGATCTTGCGGAAGAGCTGCAGGAACGCTTCCTGCGTGAGATCCTCAGCTTCCGCTGTATTCCCCACCATACGAAGACAAAGCGAATAGACCCGGCGGCTGTGCAATTGATAGAGCCGCTCGAAGGCCGCACCATCACCCTGTTGGGCAAGCCGGATTGCTTCCGGCTCGGCCATCTCTCCGGTGTCACTTCGTCTCGTTCGGGCCACGCTACCCGTCGGGACGCATCCTCACCATGCGATGCGTCCGCCCCTCCAGAAGTTGTCCTTCGTGTTTCCTGTTGCGCACCTTGGCTGCCTGGAAATGGATCTAGCGGGCGGTTGCGGTGAGCCGCGATACGAAATCGCGAAGCGCTTTCGGAAACCTTCTCAGTTTTCTATTGTCGTCGGAATCGCGCCGCGCGTCCAGAGCGGCCGCAAGGGAAGATTAAGCGGGCGCGTCGGAGAGGCGCGGTTTCGCCCTCACGCGCTTGACCGGAGGCGGCGCATCGAGCTCATTGGCCAGGCCCGACAACTGATCGGCGGGCAGCGAACGCAGAAAACCCTTCAGGACGATTTCCGTTTCGCGGAGACACGTGGCGAAGTCGTAGTGAAGATAATCGAGCGTCGTCCAGCAATCGGCGGGCTCGACGGACGTGCCCTTGGAAATATCGCCGGCCGCCTCATGAAATTCGCGGTCGATCTGCTCGAGCGTGTCCGAAAGAATCCGCAGCTTATGGAAGAAGCGCGAGCGATCGCCGAAAAGGAGGTGGTGAAGGATGCCGTTCCATGAAGCGGCGCTCTGGCACGTGTTGCCGCGGAAGAATTCGGTGTTCAGCGGCTCGACGGGAGGCACGCGCGTGATGTGCCTGCCGCGAGTGGAAAGCGTGTCGCACAGGGCTACGAGCGTGGAGGAAAGGCGGCCGAAGAGATCGGCGGCGACGGAAACCTGTTGCCTCGCGCAAACGAGTTCGCCGCGGGCACGCAGCGACAGCGCTCCGTCAAGGGCGACGCTCATCATCGCGTAAGCGCACTCCCAGCGACGAACAACTGTGTCGAAAAGCTGCGCCTTCTCGCGAGGCAGGGCCGTGAACCACTCTTCGGTTACCCTGCGGCGCTCAGGAGAAGGTCGTCCATTCGTCGAACGCCTAGTGAAAACCACACCGCCCCCAAGATCGCTACGCTAGTATAACACTCAAATGGGAACTTCCGCGGAGCGGTCGTTGGGGGCTGCACCGTTTCTGATGCCATTGTGATATTGACGATCGGATCATGTGACGCAATCTGGCCAGTTGTTTCCGGGTAACGGGGCAACGAGGGGCGTAACCCTCTTTGATTCAATCAAGTCCAAGGGTCGAGCGCGTGGCGTCGAAGAATTGGTGTGATGCGCGAGCGCTTGCCGGCTTTCTTGACGCTCTTGGAATGCGACCGCTATACTCGCCAGATTCCTACAATTTGGCACGATGGAAAGGATTGTTCCGTTGGAATTTGAGCCGCTCGATCAGTACCAGCAGCGCCGCAAGAAACTCGCGGAAATTGAAGCCCTTGGATACCGGCCATACCCGCACAAGTTCGCCTGGACGCACACGGCGAAGCAGGTGATCGAGCAGTTCGGAGAGCGAACGAGCGAACAGCTCGAAGCGGAACGGGTCAGGGTGAGAGTGGCCGGGCGGATTGTGGCGCTGCGGCCGATGGGAAAGGCCGGGTTCGCGCATCTGGCGGGCGACGGAGGGCGGCTGCAAGTCTATGCGCGGCTCGATGTGCTGGGCGAGCAGGCGTTCAAGCTGTTTCAGCTGCTCGATCTGGGCGACATCATTGGCGTCTCGGGCTACCTCTTTCGGACGAAGACGAATGAGCTGACGGTGCGCGTCGAGGAGCTCGAGCTGCTGAATAAAGCGCTCCTGCCGCTTCCCGAGAAATGGCACGGCCTGGCCGACACGGAGCAGCGTTACCGCCGGCGCTACCTCGACTTGATCGTCAACGAACGCACGCGCGATATTTTCGCGCGCCGCGCGACGATCATCCGCGAGCTGCGGCGCTTTTTCGACGAGCGCGACTACATCGAAGTCGAGACGCCGATGATGCATCCGATTCTTGGCGGCGCAACGGCGCGGCCGTTCGTGACGCATCACAATACATTCGATATGGATCTGTATCTGCGGATCGCGCCCGAACTTTATTTGAAGAGGCTGGTGGTGGGCGGATTCGACCGGGTCTACGAAATCAACCGCAATTTTCGCAACGAAGGAATCGACGCGATCCATCAGCCGGAATTCACGATGCTCGAGTTCTATCAGGCGTATAGCGACGCGAGCGACCTGATGGAATTTACGGAGGAGATTTTCCGCAAGGTGGCCGAAAAAGTTTGCGGCACGACGAAGGTGAAATACGGCGAAGGCGACGACGCGCTCGAGATCGATTTCGGGACGTTCACGCGGCTCTCGATGCACCAGGCGATTCTGCGGCATATGCCGACGGCGCCGGGCAAGACCGCGCAGGCAAGCGATCTTGCGTCCAAAGAAGGGCTGCGAGGCCTGATCGAGGGCGCGATCGAGGTGCTGGACCGTTTGCTCGCGAGTGACGCTCCTCGCAAGCCGGAGGTGTGGGAGTGCGGCGCTGCAAGCCCCCGGAAGGAGCTGGTGACCGAGAAGGCGATGATGCACCTGATCCTCGCGAACTTCGAGCGCGAGCCGCTTGGACGAGCCATCGGAGATATTTTCGAGGCTGTGGCGGAGAGGTATTTGATCCAGCCGACGTTTATTCATGACTTCCCCGTTGAAATTTCGCCGCTGGCAAAGCGACGCGAGGACGATCCCTCGTTGACCGAGCGCTTCGAGCTTTTCATCGCGGGCATGGAGATCGCGAACGGCTTTTCGGAGTTGAACGATCCGCAGGATCAGGAGCGCCGCTTCCGCGAACAGGTGGAACGCGGCGGACTGGAAGCGCCGAAGGAAGTGGACATCGATTACATTCGCGCCCTGAGCCACGGCCTGCCGCCAACGGCCGGCGAAGGAATCGGAATCGACCGGCTGGTGATGCTGCTCACCGATTCGCACGCGATCCGCGAAGTGATTCTCTTCCCCTTGCTGCGAGCCGAAGGCGCCGATGAATCCGATGCGGCGCCTGGCGAAAGCCCCAAATGACATTCGAATGGCTGGTGGCGCTGCGGTATTTGCGTTCGCCGAACCGGCCAGCGGTGCTGCGGCTGGTGACGTTTCTCGCCGTGCTGGGCGTGGCGGCGGGAGTCACCACGCTGGTGGTGGCGCTGTCGATGAACACCGGCTTCCGGCAGGCGATCCGCGACCGGCTGCTGAGCGTGACGGCGCACGTGAACATCAAGCCGCTCAGTCCCGATGGAATCAGCGAGTATCGCGAGTTGACGGCCAAGCTCAGCGACACGCCCGGCGTGCAATCGATCGTGCCGGCGATCTACAACACCGTGCTTCTTTCGTGCGGCGGGCGCGCGCGGGGCGTGGTCCTCAAGGGAGTGGATCCGGCGCTCGAGATCAAGGCGAGCGGCGCGCTGCGGCATCTTGTGGCGGGCTCGAATACGTTTGCCCTGGATGCGGACGGAATTCCCGCGGTGCTGATCGGGCGCATCCTAGCGGAAGAACTCAACATTTCGCTGGGCGATTACGTCACGCTGACGAGCCCGCAGGGGAGCCTGACGCCGTTCGGTATGCTGCCGCGCTCGCGGCGGTTTCGCGTGGCGGGAATTTTCGATTCCGGATTCTACGACTACGACGCGAACTGGGGCTTCGTGACGCTGGGTTCGGCGCAGGCGCTGGCGGGAGTGGGCGACGTGGTGAGCCTGCTCGAAGTGCGCGTGCAGAATCTGGATGACGCGGGGAAAATCGCGGACGAACTGGTGCGCAGAGCCGGCCCGGGTTATAGAGCGACGACGTGGATGGACGAGAATCGGGCGCTGTTTCGGGCGCTGAGTCTCGAGAAACTGGTGACCGCGCTTTTCATCGGGCTGATCACGTTCGTGGCTGGGCTGAATATCCTGGTGGTGCTGACGATGACGGTGACGGACCGCTCGAAGGACATCGCGGTGCTGATGGCCGTGGGCGCGCGGCGGCGGCAGATCCGCAGGATTTTCGTGCTGCAAGGGCTGGCGATCAGCATCGCGGGAACCGTCGCGGGGCTCGCGGCCGGGTTCGGCTTCTCGTGGATCGCGAATCGGTGGCGATTGATTCCGCTGAATCCGGAGGTGTACGCGATACCGTACGTTCCGTTCCATTCGAACGGCACGGACGCGATCTGGATTGCGGTGGCGGCGCTTTTGATCAGCATTGCCGCGACGGTTTTGCCGGCGCGGTCGGCTTCGAACATCCTTCCGGTGGAAATTCTTCGCTTCGAGTAGCCCTTCGACATCTGATTTTCGCGGCACTACTTCGATCACAGAAATGAGTCCTTTCGATAGGGGTTTCGATTCGTTCGGAAAGCGCGAGCGTGTTAAAATGAAAGGGCGTTAGATTAGAGAATGCCAATAATTGGCAATCGGGGTGGCCGCAGAAGGGAATACTCTAGGACTAGTGTGAAAGCGATTCTCTCGGACGGCCTGCGGCGTCTAACGGATGTGATGGAAAGCAAGGACATATCGGCAGCGGTTTTCGGCATCTAACGTGTGAAGAGAACCGGTGTGATCATGCAGAAAGACGCGAGCGCGGCGGTCGAAACGGACGGCTCGAATTTCGGGGACGTCTCAACCACAAGCGCAATCCTGCGCGCAAAAAGCCTTCGCAAAATCTTCTATTCGGGCTCCCAAGAGATCGTGCCCCTGGGGGGGATCGATCTGACGGTGGAGCGCGGGGAGATGATCGCGATCGTGGGTCCGTCAGGAGCGGGAAAGAGCACGCTGCTGCATCTTCTGGGCGCGCTGGACACTCCGACAAGCGGTGCAGTATACTTCGCCGGGAATTCACTCCGTTCACTTCGAGAGGCCGAGCTGGCAGAGTATCGCAACAGGTCCGTCGGGTTCGTATGGCAGCGGCACCATCTACTGCCGGATTTCAGCGCGGCGGAAAACGTAGCGATGCCTCTACTGGCGGGCGGCAAGGCAGCGGGGCCGGCGCTGCGCACGGCGGGAGAGTGGCTGGCGGAAGTCGGCCTCGGCGACCGCGCGGGGCAGCGAGCGGCAGAGCTTTCGGGCGGCGAACAGCAACGCGTGGCGATCGCGCGGGCGCTGGTCAACGAGCCCGTGATCCTGCTGGCGGACGAGCCGACGGGCGACTTGGACGAACGGAGCGCAGAGAACATTTTCGAGCTCATGCAGGGGTTGCACCAGTCCCACCATCTGACGTCGATTCTCGCGACACACAATTTGTCACTTGCACGGCGTGCGGACCGCGTTCTGACCTTGGAGCACGGGACTCTGACGCCGGGCGAAGAAGTGCTCGCAAGCGCCGCGGCCGGTGGGGCGCGCGCGACGAGCGCTGGGGCTAGGCTCCCGGGGAGCGTGGGGTGAACCGTGTTTGAACGCTATACAGAAAAGGCTCGGCGAGTGATCTTCTTCGCCCGGTACGAAGCAAGCCAGTACGGCAGCCCGTACATCGAGACGGAGCACCTGCTTCTCGGCTTGTTACGCGAAGACAAGGCGCTCGCGAATCGCTTTCTGCGGACCCATGGCTCGATCGAATCCATCCGCAAGGAAATTGAATCGCGGATCACGGTTCGCGAGCGCATTTCCACGTCGGTGGAAGTTCCTCTCAGTCAGGAGTGCAAGCGGATCCTCAATTACGCCGCTGAAGAAGCGGAGCGTCTGGGCCACAAGCACGTCGGAACGGAACACCTGCTCCTGGGAGTGCTGCGGGAGGAGAAATCCTTTGGCGCCGAAATCCTGCTGGAACGGGGATTGCGGCTATCCACCGTGCGCGAGGAACTGGCTCGAAGCGCGGGAGAGGGGAAGGTACCTGTGAACCGTCCCAAAGAGGCATCGTTGCTGGCAGAATTCAGCCGCGATCTGACGCAAGCGGCCATGGAAGGGCAACTCGATCCGCTGGTCGGGCGTGACCGCGAGCTCGAGCGCGCCATCCAGATTCTGTGCCGGCGCACGAAGAACAATCCTGTCCTGATCGGCGAGCCGGGAGTGGGCAAGACGGCGATCGTCGAAGGGCTGGCGCAGCGAATCGCGGATGGCGACGTGCCGCCGTTCCTCGCGGACAAGAGGATTCTCTCGCTCGATTTGTCGCTGATCGTAGCCGGAACGAAGTATCGCGGGCAGTTCGAAGAGCGGCTGAAGACCATCATGAAGGAATTGATGGAGAGCCAGAACGCGATCGTGTTTATCGATGAATTGCACACGCTGGTCGGGGCGGGCTCCGCGGAAGGATCGCTCGACGCTGCAAACATTTTAAAGCCCGCGCTGAGCCGCGGCGAGATCCAGTGCATCGGCGCGACGACGCCGGCGGAATACCGCAAGTCGGTGGAGAAGGATCGCTCGCTCGAGCGGCGCTTCCAATCGATCAAGGTGCCGGCGCCGGCGGAGGATGAAGCGATTCGCGTGTTGCAAGGCGTTCGCGACCGCTACGAGAAGTTCCACGCAGTGAGCTATACGGAGGACGCGATTCGCTACGCCGTGTATCTCTCGAGCCGTTACATCCCCGACCGCTTCCTGCCGGACAAGGCGATCGACCTGCTCGATGAAGCGGGCGCGCGCGTGAAGCTGCGCCAGGCGATGCTGCCCGATGAGGTGGCGGAAGTGCAGAAGCGCGTGAAGTTCATCACGCACCGGATGGAGACGGCGATCGCGAACCACGAGTTCGAGAAGGCGCGTTTCTATTCGGAAGAAGAGCGCAAGGAGAAGGAACACCTGCGCGTGCTGCGCGAGAAGCTGAAGATCGACGACTCGTCGACCGGAATCGTGACGCGCGAGGACATCGAAGAAGTGGTGGCGCGCTGGACCGGCATCACGGTGACGTCGATCAAGGAAGACGAGCAGCAGAAATTGCTGCGGATCGAAGAAGAGCTGCACCGCCGCGTCATCAGCCAGGACAAGGCGATCACCGCGCT
>DATJRU010000286.1:0-3344 GCA_035504455.1 Vulcanimicrobiaceae bacterium | reverse complement strand
CCGACCCTGAGCGGACTTGGCGTAACCAACAAGACGATCAGCGCGCCGCGCCAGATTCAGATGTCGCTCAGCGTGCTGTTCTAGTTCGGATTCGGCGGCGAGGGAGGCGGCGGTCAGGCCGCCCTCGCTGCCGCTCCTCTATTTCGGTGTCCCAGAACCAATGCGGGAGCGTCTCACGACGCGCTGCACGTGACCGTCTGCGTTTCGATGGGCGCGGCGGCGAACCGCGCGCCGAGCTCGCCGGCCGAAGCGAAAAGCTTGCCTTTCACGTGGCGCGCGGGGAATTCGAAGCTCTGCGACCGCCCCTTGAAAGGGAAGGGATCGAGGACGAATTGCCTCGGCCCGGCGGAGCGTACCTCGACGCGTGCGTATCCTCCATCGCGCAACGGCAGTGGGTGGAGCAGGTGTGCGGGGCGCGAAAAATCCACGCAGGTCAAGAGCGAGAGGTTGTCGTTCGCCTGCAGCAGGCGGAAATGGTCGAGGATCGCCGCGTCGGTTTTGTGTTCGGGACGGACGCCGGGATCTTCGTCCATGCGCCTGCGAAGCTCGCGCTGAAATTCCTTTTGTTGCTCGAGGAACGCATCGAGCAGCGGCAACTCCGCGGGCGCGATGGTCGAGCGGTCGGCGTGCTCGCTCAGCAGGCTGTACGTGTGCATCGAGACGAGCACCGCCGCGTAGGGGTCCTCGGACGCGATCAGGCGCACGGCGCGGTCGCGCACCGCAAGATACTCGCGAAGGTCGATCTCCTCGAAGGCGGAATATTTTCCGACGAGCTCGACCGAGAAGGCGCTCGGCTTGCCCTGGCGCGTGATTTGCGGATTGGCGTCGCGCACAGCCCAGCCGTCGTCATGGCTGGCGATGCCCTTCAGCACGCGCGCCCGCGGCTCTGGCGGCAGGAACGTGTCGTTGCCCCAGCACTCGGCGAAGGCGCCCGCGAGACGCGCATGGTCGGGATGCGTCACCAGCCACCAGCCGGTTTCGGTTTCGAGTCGCAGCATGAGTCCCTCCGGGCTCAGGAATCGGAGTCGGCGTCGGGAATGCGGGCCGACTCGTGCCAATTGTGCAGGAAATACCATTCCACGAAGACCACCAGAAAAAAGAAGGCGAAGCCGAGCAGCGCCGTCGCCAGCACGAGCGCGAAAAGATAATCGGTCTGCAGCTGCGACGATGCGTACAGGATCGAATACCCGAGCCCGCCCTGGCCCACCCGGCTCGATCCAGCGTACAGCTCGCCCGTAAAAGCCCCCACCACGGAGATGCCCCCGGCGATGCGCATGCCGACGAAAAGCGACGGCACCGCGTGCGGCAGGCGCAGCTTGAAAAGAACCTGCGAGGGCGACGCGTTGTGCATCAGGAAGAGATTCACCAGATTTTCGTCCACGCTGATCAGGCCCTGCGTCGTATTAAAGATGATCGGCGCGAGAGAAATGATGAACGCGATCGCGGCCACCGAACCTGTTCCCGCGCCGATCCACTGCAGGATCAGCGGCGCGATGGCGATGATCGGCACGGTCTGCAGCAGCAGCGTGTACGGGTAAAGCATCCGGCGCACCCAGCGCGACTGCGCGAAGAGGAGAGAAACGAGCACTCCGGCGGCGATGCTGGCGATGAGACCGCCGGCCGACTCTTCGCCCGTGATCTCCACGGCGATCAGAATCGTCGAGAAGCGATCCACGAACGCGCGCGCGACGGCCCACGGCGACGGCAGCATGTAGGGCTTGACGCCGAAGATCCAAATCACGAGTTGCCATAGGATGAGCAGCGCCGCGAAGACAGCCGCCGCGTTGGCCAGGGTGATCAGCCGCCGCCTGGCGTCCGGGCTCATGATGCCGCCACCGCCGCGCCTTCAGGCGCCAGCGCCGAGCGCAGCGCGTGCGACACCTTCACTGCGAGCGCGTCGAATTCAGGCGTCTCGCGCAACTCCGCAATTCGCGGCGCCGGCAGATCGACCGAAAACTCCGCGTGGATGCGCCCGGGATTCGGCGCAAGCACGATGATCCGCGTCGAGAGGAAGATCGCTTCCGCCACCGAGTGCGTCACGAAAACGGCCGTCCACTTCTGCTCCGCCTGCAGTCGCAGAATCTCCTCGTTCAGATGGTCGCGCGACATTTCGTCGAGCGCGGCGAAAGGCTCGTCCATCAAGAGCAGGCGCGGATTCGTGGCCAGCGCCCGCGCGATCGAGACGCGCATCTTCATCCCGCCCGAGAGCTGGCGAGGATACGATTTCGCCACGTGCGTGAGCCCCACGAGCTCGAGCAGCGCCGCCGTCTTCTGCGCGCGCGTGGGGCGCGCGACGCGTTCGAGCTCGAGGCCGAGGCTGACATTTTGTTCCACGGTGCGCCAGGGCAGCAGAGTGGCATCCTGAAAAATGTAGGAGACGATTTCGCGCGCGTCCTTCGGCGCCATGCCGTCGACTTTAATCGACCCGCTCGCGGGCGGCGTGAGACCCGAAATCAGCTTCAAGACCGTCGATTTGCCGCATCCCGACGGCCCGATCACGCTGACGAATTCCCCTTTCGCGACACTCAGACTCACGCCGCCGAGCACGGGCTGGCCACCGCGATAGCGTTTGCCGACATTTTCGAATTCGACCATCGGCACGATGCGATCGGGGGTCACGGCGCCGCCTCGCCGGGCTCGATGACGGGCAGGTGCAGCGCGGACGGATGCGCGGCATCGTGGTAAACGATCTGGGTCGATCGGCGCCAGTCCCAGGACGTCGCGCGGCAGGAGGGAACCGCCGTGCCGGGATTGCGATCGTAGAGTGGAAACGCACTGCTGGCGATTTCGAGGCGGATTCGCTCGCCCGGCGCGAAGCGGCAGGACGTCGGCTCGAGCAGGAAAATCCACGGATGAATCTGGTCCGCCGAATATCCCGTTTCACGGAAAAGGTAACTTGAGCGCGCGATGCCGATGCAAATGAACTCCGCCGCGCCGCCGGGTTTCACGCGCACGAGCTTCGCCGTAAAGTCCGTGTGCGCCGCCGAACTCGAACAAAACAGCTCGACGCGGGGAGAGCCAAGAATATAGAGCGATCGTGCGAGCGGTTCGGACGTATAAACCAGCACGTTGTTGCCCAGCTCCAAAGTCGCTTGATCGAATTGTCCGCTCGCCGCGGCCGCGCCGCCCGGCGCGAGCACCGGCACTTCCGGATCGTAGACGAAAACGTCGCAAGGCTCATCGCCGGCGGGCCCGACCGCGGATAGCGACCCATCGCCTTTGCGCGAATTGGCGCGGCCACCGCTGTGCAGATAGAAAGGATGGCTCGCCTCGGCCGGAAAAGCGTCTGCGTCCCGCCAGCGATTTTCGCCGAGGACGAAATGCCGGATCTTCGGCTCGCGCGC
>DATJRU010000285.1:0-19534 GCA_035504455.1 Vulcanimicrobiaceae bacterium | reverse complement strand
CAGGCTTCGGCGCTTTTTATGTTCGTTCTGAACCTCGGCGGCATCGGCCTGGGCCCGCTCCTGCCCGGCCTGCTCAACGACTACCTGTTCAAGAACGAACGCATGGTCGGCCCGTCGGTTTCGATTTCGATCGTCTTCGCGTCGATCGGCATGCTCTTGATTCTGCCAGCGACCTACCGCTTTTACCGGCGCGACTATCTCGCCCTCAATTCGCAGGCCTCTTCGTAAAGAGCTATCTTCGCGCGCGGGCGCACCAGGCCGCCGGCACGTCCACGTAAGACGAATTCAGCTCTGCAACGGACTTGCACCCCAGCAGCGCCATCGCACGCTCAAGGTCGGCGCGCAGAATCTCGATCGCGCGCAGGACGCCCGCCTCTCCGGCCGCGCCCAATCCGTACATATACGCGCGGCCGATCAGCACCGCACGCGCACCGAGGCAAAGCGCTTTCGCTATATCGCTGCCGCGGCGAATGCCTCCGTCGACAAGCACCTCGGTCTGGCCGCCCACCGCACCGACCACTTCCACCAGCGCGCGCAAGGCCGGCGCCACTCCATCGAGCTGCCGCCCGCCGTGATTCGAGACGATCACGCCCGCCGCCCCTTCATCCACCGCGCGCTTCGCGTCTTCCGCGATCATTACGCCCTTCACCACCACCGGCCCCGGCCATGCCTTGCGAATCCATTTCAAGTCATCCCAGGTGACGACCGACTTGGCGAGGCTCGATTGGGCTTCCGAAAGCGGCAGCGTCCCGCGTCCCGGCACCACGATGTTATGCAGCTTGCGCACGCCGCCCGACGCCAGAAATCCCGCGAGCCATCCCGGATGCGCCAGCACTTGCGGCAGGAAGGGAATCTTCGCAAAAAGGTTCGAGCCTAGCAGCGCGCCCGCTCCGTTGCGCACGTCGCGCTCGCGCATGCCGAACGTCCCGGTGTCGATCGTGATCACCAGCACCGAGAAGCCCGCTTTTTGCGCGCGGTCGATGGCGCCTTCGCCGGCCTCGCGCCCGCCGGCAAGATAAAGCTGATACCAGCGCGGGCCGCTGGTAGCCGCCGCCACGTCTTCGAGCCGATGGCCCGACATGGTGGTGAGAACGTACCCGATTCCGGCTTTGCCCGCCGCGCGCGCCGCCGTGGGTTCGCCGTGCGGCCAGAACATGTGGCTGAAGCCGCACGGCGCAAGCAGCATGGGCATGCTGAGGTCGCTGCCGAGGACCGAAGTGCGCGTATCGCGCTCGGGAATGTAGAGCGCGTTGCGCGGGCGGAAAATCACTTCCTCGAACGCGCGCGTGTTTTCGCGCAAGGTCACTTCGCCCAGCGCGCCGCCGTCTAGATAATCGAAGAGGACGCGCGGCAATCGCTGCTGCGCCAGCCGCCGCAGATCGTAGATGTTGACGACGCGCGGCGCCGAAACTCTGCGTTCTTCCCGAGTCATTCCATGCTCCCCGAGCTTTGCCGCATCCGCACGAAAGCGCGCGCACGCGCGGCTCCGGAGGGCAGCCGATTAAGCTTTCCGGCGCTCCCTCTAGCGGGTATTCTCAAGCACTTGCCGGCGGCGTGCGAACGGTCGCTCGAAAGTATACATTTTCCGGAGGGCACGGCCTATGAAGGTTGGCGACGCGATCGCCGAAATACTAAAGCGCGAGGGCGTGGACGTGATTTTCGGCTATCCGGTGAACCACGTGCTCGAATCAGCGGCCGCGGCCGGCATCCGCCCGATCATCGTGCGCCAGGAACGCGTCGGGCTGCACATGGCGGACGCGCTTTCGCGGCTCACCAGCGGCAAGCGCATCGGCGTCTTCGCCATGCAACACGGACCCGGTTCCGAGAATTCCTTCGGCGGGGTAGCGCAGGCGTACGGCGAATCGGTGCCGATTCTTGTGCTGCCAATGGGCTACGCGCGGCGCCTCGCGCACATCGATCCCAATTTCAATTCGGTGGCCAGCATGCGTTCGGTAACCAAGTCCGCCGAGCCCATCATGGCCGCCGCCGAAATTCCGAATATTTTTCGGCGCGCGTTTTCGCGCTTGCGCAACGGCCGCGGCGGCCCGGCGCTCGTCGAGATTCCGCTCGATCTTTTTGCCGAGGAGATGCCGGAGCCCTGGTCGTACGAGCCGGCCATCTCCACGCGCTACGGGCCGGACCCCGCCGACGTGCGCAAGGCAGCGGCCGCGCTCGTCGAAGCGAAAACTCCCGTGATCTACGCGGGGCAGGGAATTCACTACGCGCGCGCCTGGGATTCCCTCAAGCGCCTCGCGGAATTGCTCGGCGCTCCCGTCGCCACGAGCTTGCAGGGCAAGAGCGCGTTTCCCGAGGATCATCCGCTGGCGCTCGGCGCGGGCGGCAACGCGTTCCCGCGCACCGTCCCGCATTTCCTCGCCAAGGCCGATTGGATTTTCGGCGCGGGCTGCAGCTTTACCGAAACCGCCTTCGGCATCGCCATGCCCAAGGGGAAAAAGTTCATCCACGCCACGCTCGACCCGAATCACCTGAACAAGGACGTTCGCGCCGAAATCGGCCTCGTCGGCGACGCGCAGCTCGCGCTCGATGCGCTGTGCGCGGAAGTCGAGCGCCTCATCAAGAAGCCGCGTGATTCTTCCGCAGTCGCGGCGGAAATCGCGCAAGTACGCAAAGCCTGGCTCGACGAATGGGCGCCGCGCACGAACTCAGACGAAACGCCCTTCTCGCCCTATCGCGTGCTGCGCGATTTGCAGGCCACGGTCGACGTCGCCAACACCATCATCACGCACGACGCCGGCAGCCCGCGCGATCAGCTCGCGCCTTTCTGGGTCACGAAAAAGCCGCTCAGCTACATCGGCTGGGGCAAGACGACGCAGCTCGGCTACGGCCTCGGCCTCGCGATGGGCGCCAAGCTCGCGTGTCCCGAAAAGCTCTGCATCAACGTCTGGGGCGACGCCGCGATCGGCTTCACCGGCATGGATTTCGAGACGGCCGTGCGCGAGCGCATCCCGATCCTCTCCGTCCTGCTGAATAATTTCAGCATGGCCATGGAAATTCCCATCATGCCCGTCTCCACCGAAAAATATCGCTCGACCGACATCTCCGGCGACTACGCCGCCATGGCGCGCGCCTTCGGTGGCTACGGCGAGCGCATCACCGAAATCGCGCAAATCGTGCCCGCCATTCGCCGCGGCATCGAGCAGACGGAGAAAGGCGTCCCGGCGCTGCTCGAATTCATCACCTGTAAAGAGATCGCAGTCTCGAAGCAATACCATGGCAGGCCATGATGCAATGATTGGACTTAGAAGATAGCTGGTGATGTCAAAATTGAATATTGACATCATTTTCGCTCAGCTATACCCTTGGTGCATGGCCAGAGTCCCGTTCACCCTCAGGATTGACTCCGAGGAGCGCATCGCCCTGGAAAACCTCAGCAAGATCGAAGGGCGACCCGTCAATCAGCTGCTGAACGAGGCCATCAAGCTTTACCTCCGCCGCCGCAGCCACAAAGAACAGGCCTTGGAGATGAACTTGGCCGACCTCCGCGCCTACCGGAGCAAGGACCCCGGATACGAGCGGGCTATCCAGGCCTTCGTAGACGCCGAAGCCAGCATTGAGGATCCCTTGGAAGGCAAGCTGGTTGAGGGGCGTTTCCTCGATGGCAAGTTTGTGCCAGCCGGGCCCGTACAGAGCAAGATCCGGGACCTCCTAGGTGTCTGATCCGGATTGGGAGAAAGACAGTCCCCGTCTGCGGAAGAACCTCCGGCAAGCCCTCCTACTAACCCTCACTGAAGCTTCGCGGCGCGAAAAACCGACGTTAGAAGCTGCCAGGGAATGGCAGCGGCTCATCATGCGAGATCTGAGTGTGCCCAACGCCAGATATGTCGGCGCATTCCGTGGCGAAGCCGGTCTCGAAAACCTTCAGGTAAGAGTCGGCGCGAATTACGGCGTGGCTTCGGCAGATGTCGCCAAAGAACTGGCGCTCTTTGAAGCCAAGCTCCAGTCAATTGTTGCGGAGCTGGACGGGCTGCTGCCGGTCGGCCACGAACCGGATGCAGATGAACTCGCCGCGATCGTCGACGTCTGCGCGTGGGCCCACGCCGAGTGGGTGCGGATTCATCCCTTTGCAAACGGCAACGGTCGCACGGCGCGCCTTTGGGCGAATAGCCTGGCGTTACGCTATGGCCTCCCGCCGTTTGTCCGCTTGCTGCCGCGACCAAACGTCGGCTACGCCGAAGCCGGCGCGAAAGCCATGCGGGGCGATTGGGAACCCACGGCTGCGGCGTTCCGTACATTGCTGGAAGATTTCCTGAAAGGATCGTGATTGCTTCTGGTAGGATCGCGCACTCGGATCGCGAAAGGAAATACGGGGGAAGCCTTGATTCGATTTGCTTCGCGTGCGCTCGCGTTCGGAATACTGATGATCGCCTCCATCGCGCTCGTTGCGCCGGGAGCGAAGGCGGCCGGCAAGGTCGCTGCTTCGGCGACACGGTGCGATCGAGCATGCCTCGGTCGCGTCATGGACGAATACATCGCCGCGCTGCTCAAGCACGATCCGTCCGGGCTGCCGCTTGCTGCCAACGTGAAGTCCACGGAAAACACGAAGCCGGTGCCGCTCGGCCAGGGCATCTGGCAGACGAACAAATTCATGAAGTTTTACGGCGAAACAGTCGCCGATCCCTCGACGGGCCAGGTCACCTACTGGGGAGCCATTCAGGAAAACTTCGTTTCGCTGCTGATGATTCGCTTGAAGGTGGAAGGCGGAAAGATCACGGAAGTCGAGACCATCGTGCCGCACGGCTCCGATCCCAAGGCCCCGCGAGACGGCTTCGAAGTGATGCCCGACCTGCAAGTGCTCGCGGTGATCAAGCCGTTTCTCGAAAGCGAAATTCCGGCGTCGCAGCGCGAATCGCGCGCGCAGCTCATCGCCGCCGCAAACGCCTACTTTGACGGCATCGAACATGGCCCCGGCCACATTCCCTTCGCGCCGGGTTGCAATCGCATCGAAAACGGCCAGCTCACCACCAACAATCCCACGAATTCCGAAGGCCTTCCCCCGCTCGGCTGCCAGGGCCAATTCCAGGCCATGCTCTTCACGTACATCCCGCACGTGCGCCCGCGCCGCTTCCCGGTCGTCGACGAAACGCGCGGCCTGGTCGTGGCACAAGTGGTCTTCGATATTCCCGGCAGCAAGACGTGGATTCGCGACGGAAAGGAAGTTCCCGCGCCGCCCGCCGTCGCCAACCCGCGCAACAACATCCTCAACGAGCTTTTCAAGGTCGAGCACGGGCAGATTCAGCTCATCCAGGCGTTCATGCTGCCGAACGAGCCGTACGGCACGAAAACCGGCTGGAGCGACTCGGGGCAATAAACCCAGCCCCGAGTCACGGCCGCGCGGAATTACCAGCCCAGAACGTACGCGAACACCAGCGGCGCCACGATCGTCGCGTCCGACTCAATGATGAACCGCGGCGTATCGACGCTCAGCTTTCCCCACGTGATCTTCTCGTTGGGCACGGCGCCGGAATACGAGCCGTAGCTCGTGGTCGAATCGCTGATCTGGCAGAAGTAGCCCCACAGCGGCACATGTTCCTTCTTCAGATCCTGGTGCAGCATCGGCACCACGCAGATCGGGAAATCCCCGGCGATCCCGCCGCCAATCTGGAAGAAGCCGAGCGAATTCTTCGTTGCCGTGTCCATGTACCAGCGGGCGAGCTCGACCATGTACTCCACTCCGCCGCGCACCGTAGTCGCGTTCTTCACGCCGCCGCTGATCACCTGCGCCGCGAACATGTTGCCCAGCGTCGAATCCTCCCAGCCCGGCACGAACAGCGGAAGATTCCGTTCGGCGGCCGCGATCATCCAGCTGTTCTTCGGATCGATCTGGTGGAACTGTTTCAGCTTTCCGGCGTTCAGGATCTTGTAAAGGAATTCATGCGGCAGGTAGCGCTTGCCGTTGCGGTCGGCTTCGCGCCACTCCTCGATCACGATGCGCTCGATGCGGCGCATGGCTTCTTCTTCGGGGATGCACGTATCGGTCACCCGATTCAGATGGCTGTCGAGAAGCTCCACCTCTTGCTCCGGCGTCAGTTGCCGGTACTGCGGCACGCGGCGGTAGTGATCGTGCGCGACGAGGTTGTAGAGATCCTCCTCGAGATTCGCGCCCGTGCAGCAGATGCCGTGAATTTTTCCCTGGCGAATCAGCTCGGCCACGGAAATGCCCAGCTCCGCCGTGCTCATCGCGCCTGCCATCGTGAGAAACATCTTGCCGCCGTCGGCCAGATGCTTCACCCAGCCTTCGGCTGCGTCGATCACCACCGCTGCGTTGAAATGCCGGTAGTGATGCTTGATAAACGCCGTAATCGAACTCGTTGCCAATACCTCTGTCGCTGTGCTCATGTGCCCTCCTTATGTGAGCCGGCTCAAAATGGAAATCGAAATTGTGAAAACACCCGTAGCGAATGGAGCGCTGCGTGACTGGTGAGGCTTAAAAGTAGCTGGCTGTGTAGCTCAGCAGGCGGAAAAATTCGTGGGCCGAAAGATGATACTGAAAGAAGCGCAGATGTCGTTTGCAAGCCACGAAGAATGAATAACACAGTTTGCAGAAGATGCATAACAAATTCGTCACGCGCGTGACTTTTTTCGCGCGCAGAAGCAGAGATGCCGCCGCGTGCGAAAGGGCGCTCGATTTTTTCCCGAGAGCGCGAAGTTGTTCTCGAGGCGAGTGCCGGCCCAGCCGCGCTAGGCGATTGCCGTTTTTTTGCGCTAAAATTCAGGAAATCGGCGCGGCGGCCAGATCAGGAGGAATCACCATGTGCGGTATCGTGGGCTATATCGGCCCGAAGCGTGTTGTGCCTCTGATTCTCGATGGTCTCCGGCGTCTCGAATATCGCGGTTACGACTCCGCTGGCATCGCCGTCGTCGCCGACAGCGGCAAGCTCGAAATCCGCCGCGCGCCCGGCAAACTCCGCAATCTCGAAGAATCGATTCGCTCCACTCCGCTCGACGGCGTCTACGGCATCGGCCACACCCGCTGGGCTACGCACGGCCGCCCCACGGAGGAAAACGCGCACCCGCACCGCGATTGCACCGGCGACATCGTCGTGGTTCACAACGGGATCATCGAAAACTACATCGACCTCAAGAAGGGCCTCATCGCCGAGGGCCACAAGTTCATCACCGAAACCGACACCGAAATCATCGCGCACCTGATCGAAAAATTCTCGAAAGACGCGCCTCTCGAGGAAGCCGTGCGCAAGGCCGTCAAGTCGATGACGGGCGCCTACGCGCTGGTGGCCGTTTCCGCGAAAGACCCGAACAAGATCGTCGCAGCGCGGCTGGGCCCGCCCATCGTCGTCGGCCTGGGCGACCACGAATTCTTCGTCGCGAGCGACATCCCGGCGATCCTCGCGCACACGCGCAGCATTTTCTTCCTCGGCGACGGCGAAATGGCCACGCTCACGCCGCAGGGCGTTCAGCTCAGCGACTTTGAAAGCCACCCGATCTCGCGCCCGCCCCAGCACATCTCCTGGGATCCGATCATGGCCGAAAAGGGCGGCTTCAAGCATTTCATGCAGAAGGAGATCTTCGAGCAGCCTCGCGCCGTTCGCGACACGCTGCTCGGCCGAATTTCGCAGGAGACCGGAAAAGTCTTCCTCGGCAGCGAAATGAACATCACCGAGGAGGAATTCCGCAATTTCCGCGACGTGAAAATCGTCGCCTGCGGCACGAGCTGGCACGCCGCGCTCGCCGGAAAGTTCATGATCGAGCGGCTGGCGCACATTCCGGTCGAAGTCGACTACGGCAGTGAATTCCGCTATCGCGATCCGATCGTCGACGATCGCAGCCTGATCATCGCCATCAGCCAGTCCGGCGAAACGGCCGACACTCTCGCCGCCGAGCGTGAAGCCCGCCAAAAAGGCGGCAAGGTGATCGCCATCTGCAACGTGGTCGGCGCGATGCTCACGCGCGAGGCCAGCGGCACGATCTACACGCACGCCGGCCCCGAAATCGGCGTCGCTTCCACAAAGGCGTTCACCGGCCAGCTCACCGCGCTCTCGCTGCTCGCCCTCTACCTGGGCCAGGTGCGCGGCAAGCTCAAGAGCGCCGATTCGCAAAAACTCATGCAGGAGCTCACCCGCGTCCCGCACAAGATCGAAACGATCCTCCAGCGCGACGCCGCCATCGAGGACCTTGCGCGGCTCTTTTTCCGCCACACCGATTTCCTCTACCTCGGCCGCGGCATCCACTATCCCATCGCACTCGAAGGCGCGCTCAAGCTCAAGGAAATTTCCTACATTCACGCCGAGGGCTATCCCGCCGGCGAAATGAAGCACGGCCCCAACGCACTCATCGACGAAAATCTTCCCGTCGTGATGATCGCCACGCGCGACGAGTCCGATCCCGAATCGATGATGCGCTACGAGAAGACCATCTCGAACTTGCAGGAAGTGAAGGCGCGCGACGGCATCGTGATCGCCGTCGTCACCCAGGGCGACGATCTCGCGAAAGCCACCGCCGACCACGTGATCGAGATACCGCCCGCTCCCGAGCTCATCGCGCCGATTCTTGAGGTCGTGCCACTCCAGATGCTCGCGTATCACATCGCGGTGCGCCGCGGCTGCGACGTCGATCAGCCGCGCAACCTCGCAAAATCCGTCACAGTCGAATAGAATCGCCGCATGAATGCGCCGAGACTTACCCGCCCACGGTGCGCTTCGTGGCGCTACGTCCGAATACTTGCCTTCGCGACGGCGCTCTGCTGTGCCACGGTTTTTCCCGCGGGCTCGAAGGCCGCCAAACCGGACGGTTTCCGCCTCGCGAAAATTTCCTTCGTCGGCCTGAGCCGCTACAACCAGGCACAGGCGACCGCCGCGTCGGGACTCCGCGTTGGCGACTCGGTCGGCGCGGACCAACTCAAGGCCGCGGCCGACTTACTGGCGAAGTCCGGCGTTTTCGACAGCGTTGCCTATCGCTACACCACGCAGGCCGACAACCTGGACGTTGAATTCCAGGTCGTCGAAACTCAGGCGCTGCTGCCTTGCCGCTTCGAAAACTTCATCTGGTTCTCGCCCGAGCAGCTCGACGAGACTCTGCGGCGCCGCGTTCCTTTCTATACCGGGGCGGTGCCTCCCAGGGGCTCGCTTACTCAGCAGGTATCCGACGCGCTGCAAGCGCTCGTAATGGCCAACGGAATTCACGGAACCGTCGAATTCATCGCCTTTTCTACGGACGTCGGCTCTCCCGTTTCCGCCATACTTTTTCGCGTCTCCGGCGTTGCGATGCCCGTGCGCAGCCTCACTTTCCCCGGAGCGAGCGCGCTTTCGCAGAAGGAACTCGCCTCCGCGATTCCCGATCTGGTCGGCAAGGATTTTTCCGCTACGGACGCTGAGGTCGCCGTGTCGGGCGGGCTCGCTCCGCTGTATCACCGTCACGGATACCTCGAGGCGCGTTTCGATCATCCACGCGCGAGCATCATCACCGGCACGGCGTCAGACGTCGCGATCGCGATTCCCGTCGTCGAAGGCCCGCAGTTCTCCTGGTCGAAAGCCGATTGGAGCGGCAACCGCGCCTTCTCGTCCGACGATTTGACGAAGCTACTGAACATGAAGCCAGGGGAAGTCGCCGACCTCGACAAGATCAACGCCGGATTCGCTGCGGTCGACAAGGCCTACCAGGGAAAGGGCTACATCGACGCGAAGGTCCAGCCGACCCAGACTCTCGACAGCGCCGCCCGGCAGGCCAGCTTTCAGGTGAAAGTCGACGAAGGCGCCGAGTACCACATGGGAGAGCTGCAGTTTCAGGGCCTCGCGGACAAGCTGGCCGCCGAACTCGCCAAGAAATGGAATGTGAAGACGGGGCAGGTCTACGACGCGAACTACGGCCTCGATTTCCTCAAGCAGGTTTTGGTCCCGAAACTCCGCGACGCCCGAATGAGCGGAAAGGTCGCGATGTCGCTCAAACGCGACGCGACGAAGGCCACGGTTGACGTCGTAATCAGCATCCAATAGGTTTGAGCCATGCGAACCGCGCTGCTTTTTCTTTTGATCGCACTCTCGCCCGCGTGCGCGGCGGCGCAATCGCAATCGCAGCAGGACTCCTCCCGTCTCGATTCGGTGAAGGTCACAGGCACCTCCCGTTTCTCCGCCTCACAGTTGGTCGCTGCCACCGGCCTGCAAGCAGGCGCGCAAATTACGCGCGACGATCTTCAGAAGGCCGCCAACGCGCTCGCGCAGCTCGGTCCCTTCGCCAGCGTCAATTATCGCTTTTCGAGCTCCGACAAAGGCGTGCAGGTCGAATACCAGGTCACCGACGCGCCCGAGGTTCCCGTCGCCTTCGATAATTTCCCCGGATTCTCAGACGACGAGCTGAAAGCGGCGATCAAGTCCGCGGGCGTGCCTTTCGACGGCCAGGCGCCCAAGCAGGGAGCGCTTCTCGACCAAATGTCGGACGCGCTCGCCCGCCTGATCGCCACGCGCGGCATGAATTTCACCGTGTCGCACGCGCTCGTCACCGAGCCTTCCGGCGACAGCATCCAGCAGTTCCACATCGAGGGCGGCCAGATCAAAATCGCGTCCGTCGATTTTTCCGACGCTCTGGCGCAGAGCGATCGCGGCATTCACGAACGCCTCGGCGACATCGTCGGCCAGCCGTTCTCGCGCGCGGCGGTCGATCTCTTCGAATTCGAGCAGGTGCGTCCCGTCTATCTGACGCACGCTTTCCTTCAGGTCCGCTTCGATCCGCCCGAGGCAAAATTCACGAACGGCGCGGTGGCTGTCACGGCGCACATCGATCCAGGCCCGGCTTTCACGTGGGGCGGCGCGACGTGGAGCGGCAATACTGCCCTGGGCGTGCTCGAGCTCGACCCCGCGATTCCGCTGCACGCGGGCGATCCCGCGAATGGCATGAGGATCGAAGCGGGCTGGGAAGCCGTGCGCGACCTCTACGCGCGCAAGGGATACCTCGACGTCGACTTGAAGCCCGTCGCTAAATTCGATAGCGCCGCCGCGAAGGTCAGCTACTCCGTCGCGATCGCCGAAGGTCCGCAATATCACATGGGCAAGCTCGTGCTGAGCGGCCTTTCGATCGATGGCGAAAGCCGCGCCCGCGCCGCGTGGCGAATTCCCGCGGGCGCCGTCTTCGACAACAGTCTCTACGAGGATTTCCTCTCCAACGGAGTCAGGCAAGCCTTCGCCGGTTTTCCCTTTCACTACGAGAAAATCGGCCGCTTCCTCCAGAAAGATCCTGCCAGCGGCACCGTCGACGTAATGCTCGATTTCCAATGAGCCGCCGCGCCGTAGTGTTCTCCGCCCTGCTCACTCTTGCTCCCGCTCCGTTTCTTTCCGCGCGCGCGCAGGAGCCCACGCCCGCTTCGCCGTCTTCCAAAGCCGCGCAGGAAGCCGAAGCAAAGAAACAAGCGGAGGCCGAAGCCGCGCTGCAAAAAGCGCTGGCCGAGGCCGGCGACGACAGCGCCGCCCTCGTGCGGAATCTCACGGCGTATCTCGTGCGTTTCCCCGATAGCCCGCGCCGCCCCAGCATCTACCGCGCGCTCGTCGAAGGCTGCCAGCAGATTCGCAACAACGATTGCGCGCTCGATTACGCCGAGCGTTTCATCGCCCTGCGCCCCGACGATTCCCAGATGATGCTGCTGGCGGTGAGCCTGCTCCAGAAAAAGGGCGACGACGCCAGCCTGGTGCGCGCCTCGGGATACGTCTCGCGCGTGCTCGACCGCGTCGAAAAAACGCCGCCCGAGGAAAAGCCCGCCAGCGAATCGGTCGCCGAGTGGCAGAGCGGCCACAACCAGTTGCTCGCCGCGCTCTACTACATCCGCGGCCAGATCGAAACCTCGCAAAAGAATTACGACGCTGCGGTGAAAGACCTGCAGAAGAGCAATTCCTCGCGCGCCAATGCGCTCGCCTGCGAAAAGCTCGCCGAAATCGCCGAACTGAAAAACGACTCCGCAGCCGCGATCGACGAGTACTCCCTGGCCTTTGCTCTGCCCGAAAATGGCCCCGCAGGCTCCGTCGACCGCCGCGAGTTGCGCAAGCGCCTGGGCAACGTGTGGCGGCTCGTTCACGGCAGCGACCAGGGCCTCGGCGACGCGATCCTTGCGGCGTACGACCGCGCCTATCCGCCGCAGTCCGCTTCCGCCGCCGTGCCGGCTCGCCGTAACAAAGACGCCAAGGACGCCTTCGATTTCGTGGTCCGTCGGATGGACGGCAGCCCGCTTCCGCTCGCATCGCTGAAGGGCAAAGTCGTCGTCCTCAGCTTCTGGGCCACCTGGTGCGAGCCTTGCCAGGAACTCGAGCCGCTATTCAATCAGGTGGCGAGAAACTACATCGGAAACGCCGACGTCGCGTTCTTCGCCGCGAATACCGACGACGACGAAACGCAGGTGCCGCCCTTTGTCGCAACCCAGAAGTGGGATGTCCCGGTGATCTATTCCGACGGCCTGAACGACTTCATGAAGGTCGATAGCCTGCCGACGGTTCTGGTTTTGGGCCGCAGCGGCAATATCGTCTATCGCGTGGGCGGCCTTCCACCGCAGGGATTTTCGGAGTCTCTCACGTCTGCGATCCAGAGCGCGCTAGGAACTGGACACGAATAGTTTCGCGTGTATAATTTGCAAAACGAAGCGATGGAAGACAACCGATCGCCTCTGAAAAACTACTTTCTCGCGCTGGCGGTGGCTTTCACCGCCGCCGCATTCGCGCTCGTATTGGCCTTGTGCGCAGCCATGAACCACTGGTTCTTCGGGTTCTTCGCGCATGGCGCGAGCATGGGCGTGGCGGGAGACGTTACAGCGATATGGATGCCTATTGCGGTCGCCGTATTCATGCCGATCGCTATCGCCATATATTATGCGCACAGGCCCCCACGGCCGCTCAATTATCCTCGCATCGAACACCTTCGGATCGCCGGAAAGTACGTCCCAACGAGCGCCGCCAAAATCGGCGTCTCTCCCCTGTATTTGAAGTAACGATCCTGCGCGTCAACGGGACGGCGATTTTACGCCGCTGGGTTTCGCCGCATCGCGTGCAGCCAGAATCGTATTGGCGTGGATGCTTACCGTGTCTTCGATCTTCCGCGCGTACCCGCCGGCCAGCGTGATCGCCACGGGTGCGCCGTTGCGCTGCGCCCAGTGGTAGACGATCGCGTCCCGCTGCGCAAGCCCGTCCATCGTCAACGCCAGCCCGCCGAGCTGATCTTCGCGGTAGGGGTCGGCGCCGGCCACGTAGAAAACGATCTCCGGCGAAAACAGGTGAAATGCCTTCTGCAGGTGCTTCTCGAGGATCGCCAGATAGTCCTCGTCGCCGATGCGATCGGGCAAGTCGACATCGAGGGTCGAACGTGACTTCGGATACGGATAATTGTGTTCCTGGTGGAGCGACAGCGTGAACACATTTCCATCGCCCGCGAAAATTTCCGCCGTGCCGTTGCCCTGATGCACGTCCGTATCGACCACCAGGGCGCGCTCGATTTTGCGGTCGAACTGCAGCCGCCGGATCGCCACCGCCACGTCGTTGATCACGCAGAATCCCTCGCCGTGATCCGCGAATGCGTGATGAAATCCGCCGCCCACGTTCGCCGCCCAGCCGTCTTCGAGCGCGCGCTGTCCCGCGAGGATCGATCCTCCCGCCGCAAGCCAGCACGCCTGCACCAGCTTCTTCGAGTAGGGAACTTCCATCCGCAGAACCTCGGCCTGGCTCAGCGAGCCCGATTGCAGCTTGTAGACGTAGTCTCGCGAGTGGACGCGCAGGATATCCTCATCCATCGCCGGCTTGGGCGTAAGGAAATCGTCCGCCGCGGCCAGTTGATCGGCGAGCAGCCGGTCGTGAATCAGCTTGAATTTCTGCGAAGGAAAGACGTGCGCGCCGAGGTTCAGGTCGTAGCGGTCGTCGTAGACCAGCTTGAATGGCAACACAATTCAGCCAGCCTAACGCGAAGCTTCTTTCCGCGCAAACATGCTGCGAAAGCGCGTGCCTAAGTGAAAAGCTTTTGTAGCGCCGCCCGGAATGTAGGGCAGGAGCCTTCGAAGGCGCAAATGCGTCGAATTCGACATTGCCGGAGGCCTGCGCCGTGTGCTAGCGTCCTAGCGATGCGGCGGGCACACGCGATTCTCGTGATTCTGGCGCTGCTGGCGACGCCGATGGCCTTGCTGGCGCGTTCCGATTGCGATCCATCGACCTGCGGATGCATGTGCGCGCTTGTCTCTAAGTCGCTTTCCGATCGGGCGCACCACCGGCCGATGCTGTGCGGCCAGCCCGACGCCGCCGCGCATCACTGCACCATGAACACGAGTCATCACCCGCCCGATTACGGCCTCAACACGATGATGGCGCCCACCGCGCCGCATCCGGTCGTCGCCCTCTCGGTTCCAATCGTAGTTGCGCCGTTTCCGGCGGCATACGCGTTTTCGATGCCGTCGGGCTTCCTGGCTGCTCCCTTCCAGCCTCCTCGAACTTAGCTCTTTTCCTGGCTACCACTAACTCTTCGTTCGGCCTCCGCCTGTGTTTGCGCTGAAGCCGGGCGTCCCTGAGTTCAAGCGGAGCCGTCCCCCATGCGCGCGTCGTCGTGTAGCGAACCGCGCGCGGGCGTTCCGCGCACAAGCTCGCCGGAAATGAGAGGCTGCCGGCATGGAGGGAGTGTTCTTATATGCAGTGGGTGTGGAAAGGTCTGGCTGCAGCCGCTCTTACATTGCTCTTGCTCTGCGCCGCGCGCGCGACGGTTTTCGGCGCCGTGCGCGGCGTCGTCCACGATCCGCAGCACCGGCCCATCGCCGGGGCTCGCGTCCTGCTCAAGTCCGCCACATCCGATTGGTCGCAGGAAACGCAGACCGATTCCGATGGAGAGTTCACGTTTCCCGCCGTTGCGTTCGGCGATTACTCGGTGACCGCCAGCGCGCCCGGCTTCGCCGAGTTGCAGCAAAGCTTCGCGCTCGCGTCGGATACCTCCTCGGTCCTGCACCTGCAGCTTTCCATCGCCGCCGTGACGGAGAGGACCACGGTCACGTCGGAGGTGGGCACGTCCGCCCAGGAGACCTTCACCCCCACCACCACCATCAATCGCGAAGATATCGAGCAGACGCCCGGCGCCGGCCTCACCAACAGTCTGGCGATGATCACCGACTTCACCCCCGCCGCCTACTTGACGCACGACATGCTCCACATGCGCGGCGGCCACCAGACGTCCTGGCTTATCGATGGCGTTCCCATTCCCGACACGAACATCGCCACCAGCCTCGCCCCGCGCGTCGTTCCGGGCGACATTGACTACGTCGAAGTTCTGCGCGGCAGCTACGACGCCCAATACGGCGACCGCACCTATGGAATGTTCAACATCCTGCCCAAGTCCGGCTTCGACATGAGCAACGAAGCCACGTTCGTCACCACGTTCGGCAGCTTCGATCAGACGGATGATCAGCTCAGCTTCGGCGGCCACTCCCAGCGCTTCGCCTACTACGCCAGCGTCAATGGGAATCGCAGCAACCTCGGCCTCGAAACCCCGGTCGCCCAGGTCTATCACGACGCGGACAACGGCTACGGCGGCTTCACTTCGCTGATGTACAACCTCGACCAGAAGGATCAGCTCCGCTTCGACGGCCAGCTTCGCCAGGACTACTACCAGATTCCCTACGACCCCGATCCCGACGACTTCGAAAACGGGCCAAACGGATTCGACACCCACCTCCTCCGCGACCACGAACTCGAAACCGACGGCTACGTCCTCTTTTCATGGGTGCACACCTTCAATCCCGACGTGGTTCTCACCGTTTCGCCCTTCTACCACTACAACAGCTCCGGCTACCACAGTCCCGCCACGGACGTTCCCATCGCCACCACCGCCGTTTTCTCCACGAATTACGGCGGCGGCCAAGCCGTGCTTTCCTTCCACGCGCCGCGCAACGATGCGCAGGTGGGCGTCTACTCGTTCGCCGCGAGCCAACATGAAAACTTCGGGCTGATCTTCAACGACGGCAGCGACACGGCGCCGATCCAGCAAGCGGAAGACGTTCCCGGCGACGACATCGCCCTCTTCGCCAGCGACAAATTCAGCGTCACTTCCTGGCTCACGCTGATCGGCGGACTTCGCGCCACGCATTTTTCCGGCGGCGTCACCGAGAACACCACCTACCCGCGCATCGGCGGCACGATCCGCGTTCCCCACTTGAATTGGGTTTTCCGCGCGTTCTGGGGCAAGTTCTATCAGCCCCCGCCGCTCGTCACCATCTCGGGCCCCTTGCTCGAGTATCTGGCAACCCTGACCAATTCAGGCAACGAGACCTCGTTTGAGCCCCTTCATGGTGAGCGGGACGAGGAGCACCAGTTCGGCGTCACGATTCCGATTTACCGGTGGTCGGTCGACATCGACAATTTCGAAACGCGCGGCGTGGACTTCCTCGACCACAACAACATCGGCGAGTCGAGTGTTTTCATTCCCGTCACTTTTTCGGAGTCGCGGATTCGCGGCACCGAATTGACGATTCGCTCGCCCCGGGTCTGGAACCGCGCTCAGGTCCATCTTGCCTATTCGAACCAGATCGCTCAGGCCCAGGGAACTCAGACCGGCGGCCTGATTCTGGGGTCGCCGATCGCGCCGCCTGGGTGGGGCGCCCTCGATCACGATCAGCGCAACACTCTCAACGTGGGTGGAGAAGTCACGCTGCCCTGGCAGGCCTACTTCGGCACGAACATCTACTACGGCTCCGGCTTCTCGAACGGCGAGGCGGGCGTCGACGGCTCGCCTTATCAGGCGCCGTATCTTCCGGGCCACGCGCAGGTCGATCTCTCGCTCGGCAAACAGATCGGCGAACGCTACTCGTTTTCCGTCACCGCTCTCAACGTGGCCAATCGCCATTTGCTGATCGACAACAGCCTCACCTTCGGCGGCTTTCACTACGATAATCCGCGCGAAGTCTACGGAGAATTCCGCATCCACTTCCACTATTGATACGGACTTCGATTTCTCTTTTCGTGCGCGTAGAATGCAAAGTTGGTCCCAGAAAGGTGAAATAAATATGCCCCATGCAAATCATGAACGGCGGCTGGCGCGTGCCGCGCTCGCGCTCGTCGCCATCTGTGTTGTTCTCGGTCTCGCGGCATGTAAGCACGACGAAGACGCCAACGCCAAACGCTACCATCTCGTAGGCAAGGTCGTTGCTCTCGATCAGCGCGGCAGCTCCGTCGTCGTCGATCACCAGGCCATTCCCGGCTTCATGGACGCGATGACGATGGCCTATCCCGTTCGCGACGCGCACGTCCTCGATCCGCTCGGCGTCGGCGATCAAATCACCGCCGACGTAGTGGTCTCTCCGGACGGAGCGTATCTCGACAACATCGTCGTCACGCAAAAGGGCACCGGCGAGAAAGGCGCCGTACCGAGCGCCGATCATGAACCCACGCCCGGCGAAAAAGTCCCCGACTTCGCGCTCACCAATCAGGACGGCAAGCGCATCCATCTCAGCTCCTTCGAAGGCCACGTCCTGCTCGTCACGTTCGTCTACACGCGCTGCCCCTTCCCCACGTTCTGCCCGCTCGTCTCGCGCAACTTCGCCCAGGTCTACGCGAAAACCGCAAAGGATCCCGCCCTCGATTCCAAGGTCCGCCTGCTCACGATCAGCTTCGATCCGCAGCACGACACGCCGAAAGTCCTGCGCGCCTATGGCGGCTCCTTCAAGGACGTTGCCGGCGCGATTCCGTTCGATCGCTGGGAATTCGCCGTGCCCTCGCAGCAAGACCTGAAGAAAATCGCCGACTACTTCGGCCTCTTCTTCACGCCCAACGGCGGCCAGATCGTTCACTCGCTCAGCACCACCGTGATTTCGCCCGCAGGCACCGTCTACAAGTGGTACGAGGACAACCAGTGGACGCCGAATGAGCTCGTCGCGGACGCGACAGCGGCTCTGCAGCAGGGAAGCGACGCGACGACAGCGAAAAATTCCGACTAGGAGCCGTCAGGTCTAAACGTAGCGCCGGGTGCTTCAGCCCGGCATCTTCGCCTCGAACAGAGAAAAGTTCGCGGAACGTGTGCGACCGTTTCGGGGAGGACTGCCTCGGGTTTGCTCGGGCCTAATTCTCGCGTTCGAGGATGAAATCGGGCACCGCAAGCAGCGCGCGCCGATATTCCGTGTCGGGAAGCTCTTCGAGGCACGCCTTCGCGCGGTTCACGTACTCGCGCGCCAGCTTCCCGGCGCGATCGAGCGCGCCCGTCTCGCGCACCAGCCGCGCGATCTCGTCCGGATGAACGCTCAGGAATCCGCGCTCCTCCAGCACCCGCGCCACCAGCTTCCGCGCGTCCGACGACGGCCGCCCATTCCCGTTGCCGCCGCCGGCGCTCTGCAGCGCGAAAATCAATGGCAGCGTGACCTTGCCTTCCTTCAGATCGCTCAGCACCGGCTTGCCCAGCTTTTCAAGCGACGCCGTAAAATCCAGCAAATCGTCGACCAACTGAAACGCCAGCCCCGCATTCCGCCCGTATTCCGCGAGCGCCTCTTCGATCCCCTTCGGCTGCTTGCCCAGCACCGCGCCCAGCCGCGCGCATCCGCTAAAAAGGCACGCCGTCTTTCGATACGAAAGGTCGATCGCCTCAGACTCGGTCAGGTCGATCCGCCCCAGGCACGCAAGCTGCAGCAGCTCGCCCTCGACCATGTTCTGCGTCAGGTCGATCAGGATGTCCAGCACCGCGAAGTTCCGCTCGCGCAGCGCCATCTCGAATGACTGCATGTACAGCCAGTCGCCCGCCAGCACGCTCATGTGGTTGCCCCACCGCGCGTTCGTGCTCGGCCGCCCGCGCCGCGTCTCCGCCCCGTCGATCACATCATCATGCACGAGCGTCGCGCTGTGGATCATCTCCACCACCGCGCCCAGCCGGATCGCGCTCTCGCCGTGATAGCCAGCCGCTCCCGCGCTCAGCAGCAGCAGCGCAGGACGCAGCCGCTTCCCGCCTCCCTCGCGCAGGTAACTCGAAATCTCCGCCACCGGCTCGATGGCCCCGCAGCTCTGCGCCGCGATCTCCTGCTCCACCAGCGCGAGGTCGTCGCGCACCAGATCGAATATCCCCTTAATGCCCTTGGCGATTTGGACAGCGAATGCCATCCCTTGGTCTACCTCGCGCCCCTGTGGGGCTACTCCCGAGAAGCTGGCGTGCCGAGTCTGAAGAACCGCCGAAAATTCGCTGCCGTTGCGGCCGCGACCTCTTCGGGGCCTAAGTTTCTCACATTCGCCAAGGCTTGCGCTACCTCTACCACGAACGCCGGTTCGTTGCGTTTGCCGCGGCGTCCTTGCGGCGGAAGAAAAGGCGAATCGGTCTCCGTTAGTACGCTGCCGAGCGGAAGTTCGCGCGCCAAATCCCGCAAATGCTGCATCTTCGGATACGTCACGTTCGCCGCGAACGACACCAGAAAGCCCATGTCCAGCCCGCGCCGCGCCTCGGCCTCGGTCGCCGTGAAGCAGTGAAAGATGCCGCCCAGCCCGCTCGGCCTCCACTCCTCTTCGAGAATTTGGATGCAATCGTCCCACGCGTCGCGGCAGTGAATCACGATCGGCAGCTTCGCCGCCCTCGCCTGCCCAAGCTGCCG
>DATJRU010000284.1:0-6955 GCA_035504455.1 Vulcanimicrobiaceae bacterium | reverse complement strand
GCGTGGCCCACCTGGACGAGATTGTCGATCTTGGTGCCGCGGCCGATGCGCGTTTCGCCGACGGTGGCGCGGTCGATCGCGCTCTGCGCCTGGATTTCGACGTCGTCGCCAACTACCGTGATTCCCGCCTGGCGGATTTTGTGCCAGCGGCCGTCGGCCTGGCGTGCGAAGCCGAAGCCGTCGCTGCCGACCACGACGCCATTCTGGAGCAGGACGCGATCGCCGATCCGGCAGTCTTCGCGGACGCAGGCGTGCGAGTGGGCGAAGAAGTCGTCGCCGATGCGGGCGCCGCGATAGATTGTGACGAAGCTGTGCAGCACCGCGCGCGCGCCGATCGTCGCGCCCTCGGCAACGTAACAGTAGGGGCCGATGTGCGCGCCGACGCCGACCTTGGCCGTGGGCGCGATCACAGCCGTCTCGTGGACGCCCGGCGCGTATTTCGGGGTGGGATGAAAGAGCTCGATGGCGCGCGCGAAATCGAGATACGGGTTCGCGGAGCGCAGCGCCCCGACGTGTCGGGGGCGCTCTTCCTTCTGCGCGATGAGGATCGCCGACGCGCGCGTCGCGTCGAGCGCCGCCTTGTATTTGCGGTTCACGAGGAAGGTCAGCTCGCCCGGCGCGGCGTCTTCGATTCCCGCCACGCCCGTGATCTCGATGCCCGCGTCGCCCTCGACGGCGCACCCCAGCTTCTCCGCCAGCTCTGCCAGCTTCATCGCCATCTCCTGGAAATTCCGGTTGCCTGAATGCCGTGCAGCTTAGCCTAGCAGGAGTGGATTCCGCGCGGAAAACTAGGCGAAGAGCACCTTCAAGGGAACGGTGGGTAGCCTTGCGTCCTAATGTCGGAGCTGAAGGTCCGGCCCCCTAAGAACCGCCGAGTTTCATCCTGTGCCCGCGCCAAGCAAGGGCGTGGTAAAGCAGATCCCTGCCTGTCCGGCAGGCAGGCCTCCCGGCACCCGGCGGGGTGTCGGGATGACAGCGCGCGTGGGTTCAGGGCTACCCTCAAAAATCGATCGTTGCCACACAGACTGTGAGGCTCCGACCCCCTGCGGAGCATTTTGTGGGTGGCTTCTGGTGAGCAGACGGGGCGAGGCGGCTACGTGCCGGAAGATGCGGAGGCGCTGCGCGGTGCGGCGTCGAGCAGGATCGCGGTGAGTTCTTCGGGCATGTCGAGCATGACGTCGTGGCCGCAGGCGAGGCTCAGCGTCTTGCAGCCTCGGGCTTTCGCGCGTTCGCAGGACGGCGGGAACGGCGAATCATTGTAGCCGGTGGCGAGGATGTAGGTGACGTCCTTCACCGAGCCGTTTTTGCCGCTAAGGCGCAAGGGCTGGTCGAAGCACGCCAGCGGGTGCGGGGTGCACTGGCTGTCGGCCCAAGCTGCGTCGTTTGCGTTCACAGCGAACGCGGCAGCCGGGATCGGTGGCACTTTCCAGCCATCGCCTTCGAGGCGCGTGCGCTCGAGGTGGATCGCCTTTTGGTCGGGCGGCAATTCGTCCAGGAGACAACGGCCGTCTTCGAGAAGGAACGCATCGAGATAGATCAGCGCGCCGATGCGCTCGGGGACGCGATCCGCGACACCGCTCACGACCGTGCCGGCGTACGAGTGGCCGCACAGGACGACGTTCGAAAGCTCCTCCCATCGAATCAGGTTCACGACGTCATTGATGTGCGTTTCAAGATTCACGTGCGGCGAGACAAGGTGCGAGCGCTCGCCGATGCCGGTGAGCGTCGGCGTGAATACCTCGTGTCCCTGCGCTTGCAGGGCTTTGCGAACGCGCTTCCAGCACCAACTGCCGTGCCAGGCGCCGTGAACCAGAACGTATGTGGCCATTGCTTACCTCGCGCACTTCGGGTCGCAAGATAATGCCACAGTCGCGGGTGGTCCGGCGCGCGATTGGATTCGCGGCGCTGCTTCAGTGGACGAGCGGCCAGAAGATGTCGGTGCGCCAGTCTTTCGCGTCGGGATAATCGGCGGGATCGGTGACGTAGACCTCCCAGGGCGCGCCGGCGGCCTTCAGTTTCTGCGCTTCGATCCATTGCTCGACCGCCGCGTGCGCCGCGCTGAGCCCGTCGTACGGGCCGGTGTGCGTCGTGACGGCTGCGGGACCACCCGGGAGAGTCTCCGCGCGCACTTCGCTGCCCGGCGGCAAATCCGCCTTCAACGAGGCGACGGGCAGCCCGGCCTCGATGGTCCACATGCCCGGGCCCCACTCGATGTAGCGCGTGAAGGGCTGGCCCGTGAGAGCCATGCCGTGCTGCTGTGCGTGGAGAAAAACGGCGCCGAGTACTTCGGCGAGCGTCTTGGCCAGGTCGGCGGGCTTGATGCGTCGCCGCACGACGAGCACGGGCTGGGGAGTCAGGTCTTTTTTCGCGATCGCGTACGTCATGTCGTTCCTCCGAGGGCCTTTTTCTCCGATGTG
This sequence comes from Vulcanimicrobiaceae bacterium, assembly GCA_035504455.1. Taxonomy (GTDB): domain Bacteria; phylum Acidobacteriota; class Terriglobia; order Acidiferrales; family UBA7541; genus Palsa-295. The sequence continues at coordinate 4,538 of DATJRU010000284.1, read as the reverse complement.
ATATAGCCGGATGCAGGGACTGACCTGCTCGACGAGCTCGCTGTGCCGCTCCGTTTGCGCGACGTCCGCGCCCGCGGCGAGGGCGAACCCGCGCTCGCGGTAGGCGCTGGGCGCCATCCCGAAGCGGCGGCGAAATGCGCGGATGAAAACTTCGTGGCTCTGGAAGCCGCAAGAGAGCGCTACGTTGAGAATGGAGTCATCGGTCGTGAGCAACATCACGGCCGCGCGGCCCAGCCGAAGGCGCTGCGTGAGCTGCTTGGGCGTTTCGCCGGTGGTGACGGCGAAGATGCGCTGCAGGTGAAACGGGGAAAGCCCGGCGTGGCGCGCAAGCGTTTCGAGCGATACGTCTTCGTCAAGATGCGTCGCGGCGTGGGCCAGCACGGGTTGGATTTTGTCGAATGGCTGCGGGGCTCGACGCGATGAGGAGCTCACGCGATTCTCCTCTCGCTTAGCCGCGCTGCGCTGGCAGTCTGCCTCGCGCGCAGCAGGCCGCCGCCGATCGCCATTGGGATCGTGAGGATCAGCGTGAGGATCCAGTTTCTGCGGGGCGCCACGTCGCCTAGCGACGCCATCGCCCACACGGTGAGCGCCTCTTGCGTCAGTCCCATCGCGGCAGAGTGCCACACGGGCGAGCGGCGGGCGATCCACGCCGCGACGTAGCCGCCCGCGGCGATACACATGCTCGTATACACGCAGAGCAAGATGCTGGCAGGAAGGTTGTAACTGAGCGCGGCGCGATTGGGGAGCGCCTGCGGAAACGCGTGCATCAGGAGAGGATCGACGGCGGCCTCAATAGCGAACGACGTGACGGTGAGCACGACGATGCCTGCAATCACGGCGAGGATGCTGCGGATGATGCTACGTGCCATGGCGCCGCAGTCTATCGAAGGCTGCGGCGCCTGTCTTGACCTTTCTTGCGGTCGCGGCGCAACGCCGCCCGCTGGTGTCAGGCGTAGGACTCGGACGCCTGCGCCTTCTGGATTCGCTGGCCCGGAAGGATCGCGAAGCGCGCGTCGACGAGGATGTGCAACGCGATCGGGATGAGCAGCGAGCCGGTGACGACGTACAGTACGCAGAAGAGCGCGCCGGCCAAGCCCGTGAGAATCACGCCGGTAGTCCGCTGGTAGATGTGTGCTAGCCCGAAAACGGCGGACGCTGCGACGATTAGTGTGATTCCGCTCAGACCGGCCTGTCCGTGGAGCACCGAAAGCAGCCAGCCGCGAAACAGGACTTCCTCGCAGATTCCGGCGCTGACGGCGACCAGCGCCCAGAGCCAGCGTTCCTGCGCCGTCGAGGGCAAGAGCGCGGAAAAATCGGGGATGAGCTTGCGCCACCACGGCGATGGAGCGTTCGTTTCGGCGGAGCTGCCGGCGCCGCGCTTCCTCGCCTTGAGCCGCATCGCGATCATGCCGACGGTACCCGCGGCGACGCCGATCATCACGCCGAAAATGGCGCCGTGCGCGGCATCACCGCTGCTGCTGAGCGACTGTATTGCGCTGAGATTCGCGAGGCCGAGCGCCTTCGGATTCAGCTTGCTCCAGTCAAATCCGAGCGCGGCCATCGCGAGGAGCGCGCTCAGCCATTCGAAGAAGAGCGCCTCGCGATACATCTTGGTGCGCGCGTGCGTGTCGCCCGTGGCGACCGCTTCTTTCAGCCGGCGGTAGCGCGGCACGAATCGCACGACCTCGGTGACCACATAAGCCGCCAGTACCGCTTCGACGATCAACTTTACGAGATGCATGGGATGCCTACCTTTCCTGGGGATTTTCCAGAACCGCGTCCGCGAATTGTTTCGTCTGCTCGAAAAGCTTTTTCGATTCCTCGAGGCCCCGCTGCGCGCGCCGCCGGTTGTAGTCGAGCAGGAACAGCTCGGCGATCATCGCGACGAGGATCAGCCAGTGGAAGAGGGCGAACGTCTTCCAGTGCCACACTACGAGCCCCGCATACAGCGCCACTACGATGACGAGAAAGCGGAACGAAAAGCGCGTGGTGCGGGCGGTGGCGATCGCGCGCTTGTACGCCAGCTCCGCATACGCGAGCGTGGTCCGCGCGGCCGGCCGCCATGCGCCGCGCCGCACCCACCACGAGTACGCGCCCTGCACGACGCCGGCAAAACCGATGCCCACTGCCAGCCCCGCGACAAAGTCGTTCCCCGTGCGGATCGCTTCGATTGTCGAGATGATGAGGCACACGGCGATTGCGGCGATCGCGCCGGCGATGCGCAGGTTCTGGCGGCGAATCTTCCTTTTCAGCGCGGGAAACGGCTCGGTGTCTTCCCGCCATTCCCGCCGCCACACGTCGAGTTCCGTGTCGACTGTCACGATGCTCCCTCCAGTGCTTCCTTCAGCGCTTTCCTGGCGCGATTCATGCGCACGGCCACGTTGCTTTCGCTGATGCCGAGCACTTCGGCGATTTCGGCGTGCGAGAGTTCCTCGAGCATCAGCATCACGACTTGCCGGAACGGCAGCGGCAAGCCCTGAATGGCCGAGCGCAGGCGGTTACGTTCCTGCGTTTTGGCGATGGCGTCTTCCGGGTGCGGCTTGCGATCGACGGGCTCGAGGCGCTGGGGGAGCTCGTCGAGCGGCTCGTGAGCGGGGCGCCGGCGCACGGCGTGCGTCAACCCGCGGTTGTGGCCGATGCGATAGACGAACGTCCGCTCGGAACATTCGCCGCGAAAGTGCGGCAGCGCCTGCCAGATCGCCAGGGCGATTTCCTGCATCAGCTCTTCGCGGAGGCTGGGCACGCGTTCGTAGCCGAAAGCGAGGCGCGAGAGCGCGGGGCCGTATTCGCGCAGGATGCGGTTGAAGCGTTCGTCGACTGCCTCGCGAGTGAGTTCGCTCACAGGGTTCGGTGGGGCCGCGGCTCGATCTTCGGTTTCGGCGGGCGCGCCGCCGGGACCGGAAAGTGTAACCGCAAAACCCTGACTTGGCCGGGAAGCCGGCATTTCGCCCGCCTTTCGCTATCGCGCTTAATTCCGCTCACAACAGGTAGTCCCGGCAGGCCGCAAAACCTTACACAGTTTTTTTGCGCGGACTTGAAGATTACGGGCGGGCCGTGCTCTGATGCAGGGACGATTGTGGCCACAGGTACCACGACACACCAAGGAGCGCGATGGGCAAGGAGCGTCTCGAGGCTTTCACGGACGGCGTGATGGCCGTGGTCATCACGATTATGGTGCTGGAGCTGACAGCGCCCTCGGGCGCGACGTTTTCCTCGCTGCGACCCATGGCGCCGGTGTTTCTGGCCTACGCGCTGAGTTTTGCGAACGTCGGCATCTTCTGGAACAACCATCACCACATGCTGCACGCCACCGAGCGCATCAACGGCGCGGTCTTGTGGGCGAATCTGTTCCTGCTGTTTTGGATCTCGCTCGTGCCATTCGTGATTCGGTGGATGGACGAAGCGGGTTTCGCTCCCGCACCCACGGCGAGCTACGGGATCATTCTGGCGATGTCGTCGGTGGCGTACATCGCGCTCGAGCAAGCCATCATTGCGTGCAATGGCCCGGACTCGCGGCTGGCGAGCGCCGTGGGCGCAGACATGAAGAGCAAATTGTCACTGGCGGCCTACGTGGCGGCGATTGCGCTCGCGTTCGTGCGGCCGTGGATGGCGATTGCGTTGTACGTCGCGGTCGCGATGCTGTGGTTCATCCCCGACCGGCGCATCGAATCGTCGCAGGTACGCTAGAATCAGACATCCATGGACGAAGCCGCAATCTATTCGATCATCGGCGAAGAGGGATTCGCGCTGCTGGTCGGCGTGTTCTACAGGCAGGTGGCGAATGACGACATTCTGGGCGCGATGTATCCGCCCGGAGAACTTGCGGCCGCTGAAATTCGCCTGCGCGATTTCCTGGTGTACCGCTTCGGCGGGCCGCAGCGCTACATCGAGGAGCGCGGCCATCCTCGGCTGCGCGCGCGCCACATGCCTTTCCGCATCGATCAGGCCGCGCGCGACCGCTGGATGCAGTTGATGGACAACGCGTTCGCGGAGGCGGCGCTGCCCGCCGAGGTCGAGGCGTACCTTCGCGCGTTCCTCGACCAGACCGCCACCTTCATGATCAATCAGGGCTAGCATAGCTGCGCGTTACGCCCGGAGTGCGTCGTCCATTTTCTATTTTCTGTTTTCTATTTTCCAAGCAACTGGCGGGCGATCACCATGCGCTGAATCTCGCTGGTGCCTTCGCCGATGGTGCAGAGTTTTACGTCGCGGTAGAACTTTTCCGCCGGGTAATCCTTGATGAAGCCGTAGCCGCCGTGGATCTGCACGGCTTCGTTGGCCACGCGCACGGCGACCTCGCCCGCGTAGAGCTTCGCCATGCTCGATTCGCGGGTGATGCGCGCGTCGGCGGCGCCGGACGCGATGGCCTGGTCGGCGAGCCACGCCGCGCGATACGTCAGCAGGCGCGCCGCGTCGATCTGCGTGGCCATGTCCGCCAGCTTGAACTGAATGGCCTGGAACTCGGCGATCGGCTTGCCGAATTGCTTGCGCTGCTTGGCGTAACGCACCGCGCATTCGTACGCGCCCTGCGCCATGCC
>DATJRU010000283.1:0-11125 GCA_035504455.1 Vulcanimicrobiaceae bacterium | reverse complement strand
CAACCTGCATCACTGGGCGGAATCCGACTGGATGGCGCGCGAGGTTGGCAACCTGGGAGTTCCGTGCGAGGTTGTGCCGTTCCCCTCGCCGCGCGTTCCCGAGTCGCCGAGCCCGCTGCCGGAAGAATTCAACGTGCTGGTGTACATGCCGACGGTGGAGCGCGGCGAACTGTACGGCCTCGACCGAATACTCCAGGTCGCGCGCGAGCTTCCCGGCGTTTCGTTCGATCTCGTCGGGCTCCTCGACGGGCCAATTCCGGATGCACCCAGCAATTTACGAATCCATGGAAGGATTCCGAATCTCGCCGAGTTCTATCGCCGATCGACCGTCGTCTGGCGGCCGGTGCGACACGACGGCATCTCGTGGATGGTCCTCGAGTCTCTGGGCCATGGCCGGCACGTGCTGTGGACTTATCCCTTTCCCGGTTGCATCCAGGTGCAGGGCGCTTCGGACGCGCGCGATTACATCGCCCGCCTTTACGAACTCCATCAACTGCGTTTGCTGGGAATCAATGAGAAGGGCGTGCGATACATCGCTTCGAGTGGCTATCATCCCCGCTTCCTCAAGCGACGGGTCCATTCGCTGCTGAAGGGAATCCTGGAATCTCCTGTTCCGAATGAAGTTGCTGTCAGGTCGATCGGATCGTGATTGCCTTCGTTTCTCGAGGGGTTCTGGTGCTCGCCATTCTCCTGGGGGTGCTGACGGGCGCAGCGACGGGCTGGGACAACTCAAGCTCGGCAGGACAGAGCCCGCCCAGAACCGCGCCGAAACACTACTTGCTCCTCGTAAACACCGCCATCGCGTTCATGATGACCGAAGCGGAACTTCACCAGTTCGATCAGTCCGCTTACGATGGCTTGGCGATAGCGCCCTTGCATGCTTACGACACGTCGAGGCCGCCGTCCGTCGCCGCCATGGACGCCGAAATGCGCGAGTGGAAACAGTTCACGCACAAAGATATTTGGCCGTGGGTCTATATCAATCGCATGATCGCGATGAATCCCAAGGAGAACAACCCTCACTCCGACACGCCCTATTTCCGCAAAATCGCCGGCGCCGATTTGGACGACGCGGAAGGAGCGCAGTCGGATTTTCTGGCGCTGTGGCGGAATGCGATCGCCAGCGCGCGCGACTCGAAGATGCCGGGAATCGTTTTCGACCAGGAGTTCTACAACAACTACGCGGAATACGATATCGGCGAGCTGTCGCGCGAGTCCGGCAAGAAACCCGCGGAAGTGGTTTCGAAATTCGAGGCGCTGGGCGCCCGCATGGCCGACATCGCGTCGCAAGAGTATCCCGATTCCGTCCTTTGGTTTCTGTGGACCGGTCTTACTCACGCGGGCTACAAGACTTACGACGGCGTCTCGTACTATCCGTCTCCCACATACATCGCGATCGGACTCTTGGACGAAATCGCTCAAAAGAGACTGCGCTTGCGGGTGCTGACCGGCGGAGAGGGCAGCCTCGGTTACTGCCACGATACTTTGGACGATTTCCGGTCGGCAATCGGGAAGCGCGATTCCGACATGAAATCGACGCTGGAGAAATACAGCGGGATACTGGAAACGGCCGGGACGATGACTCTCTGGAGCGACCGCCGGGCCAACCAGGTCTGCAAGACGGCCAGCGCCCCGACGATCGAAGACCTCGAGCCCTATCTCGATCTGCTTTTCAAATCCTACCGCTACAACTGGATCTGGGCTTCCGGCGACGGCGGCTATCTCGCATTCGCGCCCGGCGTCGCGCCTCGATTCGATGCTGTGATTCGCCGCTCGAAGGCACGCTCATGGACAACACCGAGCACTCGCTGACTGCAAGCGCTGCACCCGCATACAACATGGCATCGCCATCAATCTTCCGCGGCTCCGTATCCGAAAGGACCGGGCCGAGCGCTGCGGTGGTTGTATATGGCTTGGAGCAGCTAGCGCGTCGCGCCGGAGTGACCGAAGAAGCGCTCCGCCGTTGGCGCATCGACTGGACCCAGCGCGATTACGTCACCGTGTTTATTCAGCCCGGCACGCGCAAGCGCGTTCGATTTCCTCGCGCCAGCGGCGTCACATGGGACGACATTCAGGCGAGCAAGTTTCGCGTCTCAATTGCTGAATGGATGCCCGGAGCGCCGCCCAAGTGCGAGTCCATTCCGGATTTCAGAGTTCCCTTTTCGTCGTCCCCTGGCGCGCGCGTGGGCGCGCTCTTTGCGGCGGACTCGCCCGAAAGCTTCACGTGCGCGGTCGATCTGCCGCTGGCCGCAACGCTCACGCTCGCGCGCTACGAAGAGACTTTCCCGGCGCCCAGGGACACGCACGGGCGCTTCCCTGCATCGTCGAGCATTGCCTTCCATCACGGATTCCTGCACCGGCCGATCGTCGACGAGTATGGACTTGCGCTCGAGCAGGTTCTGGAGCGGCTGCTGCCGGCGTGGCGCCCCTCCCCTCGGAGCTTGCGGGTCAAAATCAGTCACGACGTCGATGAAATCGGCGTTCCATTTTCTCTGCGCGGCGCTGCCGCCAAGACGCTCCGCCATGGCCGCCCGTTCTCGACGCTCCGCGATCTGGCAGCACCGATCTTCGGCGTGAACAACACCTATCAGTCGCAACTCAAGCGGCTCGTGAGGTTCTCAGTCGATCGCGATCTCGATTGCTCCGTGCACTGGAAGGCGAGTAAGCGTGGCCTGCATGACACCGGCTACAGGCTCAGCGACCCCGCTATTCTCGGACTCGTTCATTTTTTCAGGGAACGCAGCATCGAGATGGGCATTCATCCGAGCTACGAGACATTCGAATCGCCCCAGCTCTTGCGGTCCGAGGTTGCCACCCTCCGTGATTTTCTGGGCGATCAGCGAACGGGCGGCCGTCAAGACTACCTGCGATGGAGCCCTCCGTCGTGGTCCGAGTGGGACGCGATCGGGATCAGCTACGACTCGTCCGTGGGATTTGCGGATCAAACTGGCTTTCGAGCGGGTACATGCATTCCGTACCGTCCCTGGCTCTGGCGCGAACAGCGCGAGGCCAACCTGATCGAGATTCCTCTCCTCGCGATGGATTCGATGCTTCGCGGATACATGAAGGCGGCTCCCGGGCGCGCGCTCGCCGTTCTCCGCGAGCTGATCGTTCGTTGCCGCTCGGTCGGCGGTGTATTTACGCTAGCCTGGCACAACACGAGTCTCTTCGATTCCGGCTACACCGTCGTTTATCGAGCCGTCCTCGATGAGCTGGCGGGGACTCCAAAATACGATTGGAGGGCAGCGTCCGCGTGAATCTCTCCGAAGGCCTTCAAGGCAAAACACAGACGACGTGGCTCAGCGTAGTCGGCGCGCGCCCGCAATTCGTCAAACTCGCTCCGGTGTGTCGCGCGATCGACCGGCACAATGCGGAGAACCGGCTTCCGTTCATTCAGCACCGAATCATCCACACCGGGCAGCACTACGAGCGCGAAATCGCCGAGGTGCTTTTCGAACAGCTCTTGCTTCCGAGTCCCGACCATAATCTCGGTGTTGGATCGTCTTCTCCGGGCATGCAACTGGCGAGGATGCTCCAACGGATGGAGCCTCTCCTGCGCGAAGAGCCGATCGACTGGATGATGGTGTATGGCGATACGAACTCGACGCTGGCGGGCGCCCTGCTTGCATCGCGTCTCAATATTCCGCTCGCGCACGTGGAGGCGGGGTGCCGCAGCGGCGACATCACGCAGCCAGAGGAACAAAACCGCGTGATCGCCGATCATCTGAGCCAGCTCTTGCTGGTTCCTTCTCGCGCCGCGCTCTGCAACCTTCGGCGCGAAGGGATCGGCGCCGAAGGCGATCCGCGGCCGCGCCGCACGATCTTTGCGGGCGACGTGATGTATGATTCGATTCTCCAGCACCTACCCGTCGCCGAGAAAGCAACGGAAAAGAACTTGCGCGAGCTCGGCCTCACGACAAAAGGCTATTACCTCCTCACCTTGCACCGGGCGGAGAATACAAACCGCCAACGCCTCGCGTCCATACTTCGCGGAGCCGGCAACCTCGATCTCCCGGTCCTCTTCCCGGTCCATCCGCGCACGCGGAATCTCCTGGCCGCCAGCGGCATTCCCTTGAATGGCCGGATCAAGCAGGTGCCTCCTCTCGGTTTCCTTGAAATGATCTCGATGGTGAAGAACGCCGCGAAGATTCTCACCGATTCGGGCGGAGTTCAGAAGGACGCCTTCTACCTTCGCGTCCCCTGCGTCACGCTGCGCTCGACAACCGAGTGGCCCGAGACGGTCGAATGCGGAGCCAACCGCGTCGCCGGCACGGAACCCGATTCGATCGTGCGGGCCGTTCGGGAAAATCACGCCGAAGACTGGAGCCAATTGACGCCGTATGGCGACGGCAACTCGGCAACGAAGATCGTCGCTGAGATGCTGGCCCCGGTGGTGCCTGAGCCTTTGCCCGTCGTGCCTCCATTGCAATGACCGCGACGCACAATCCGGGCCACGTGAAACGCCGCCTCAAAATCGTTCACCTAACAACGGTTCATTCCGCGGTCGACCCTCGGATCTTTCACAAAGAGTGCAGATCGCTCGCTCGAGCGGGCTTCGACGTGACCGTGATCGGCCCTCATCACGGTGATGCGACACTCGACGCTGTGAAAATCAAGTCGATCTCGCAGGATCGCTCGAGAGCGGCTCGAATGACGCGAACCGCTTGGCGCGCGTACAAGCAAGCCCGCCTCGCCGACGCCGACGTATATCACTTCCACGACCCGGAACTCATTCCGGTCGGACTGCTTCTGCAGATGAACGGCAAGCGCGTGATTTACGACGTCCACGAGGATCTGCCGAAGGACGTCCTATCGAAGCATTACCTGCCCGGTTGGAGCCGCTTCGCTTTCGCCCGCCTTTCCCAGGGAATCGAGGAATTGTTCAGCGGGCACTTTTCCGCGCTCGTGACTGTCACCCCGGCGATCGCCGATCGCTTGCGTAAGATCAACCCTCACACGATCGTCGTCCACAACTTCCCGTATGCCGAAGAACTGCTCATCGCCGGAACCCCGCCGGCGTGGGAAGGGCGGAGAGCGTCCGTCACATACGTGGGAGGGATTGCCCGCCGGCGCGCCATTCGAGAGATGGTCTCGGCGATGGCCCTCTTGCCCGAGTCGCTGCCGGCCACGCTCGAACTGGCCGGGCCCGAGATTCCCGCGGAAGCGGATTCGGAAGCGCTGCGAAAACACCCCGGCTGGAAGCGCGTTCATCATCACGGATTTCTCGATCAGAAGAGCACGTTTCGAATCTTGCAAAACGTGCGGGCCGGCTTGGTTCTCTTTCTCCCGGAACCCTGCCATTTCGATGCGATGCCGCAGAAGATTTTCGAATACATGGGAGCGGGTCTGCCGGTGATCGCGTCCGATTTCCCGCTCTGGCGAAGGATCATGGGCGATATCGGTTGTGCTGTGTTTGTCGACCCGACGGACCCGGCGCAAATCGCCAAGGCGGTCGAGTACGTGCTCACGCACCCGCGCGAAGCGGAGGAAATGGGGCGGCGCGGCCAGGCTGCGGTGTCGCAAAAGTTCAACTGGACGTCGGAAGCCGAAAAGCTCGTGCGTCTTTACGAGGGAATCGAACGAGAGATATGTGCGGCATAGCAGGGATCGTTTCGCTGGACGGATTCGACCCTCGAAAGCTCGTGGCCATGACGCAAATGATCGCGTATCGCGGGCCCGACGGTTACGGCTTTGGGTATGCGGACGCCGGTCCGGAATCGCTCATGGAAATCCGCCACGGTGACGAGAATGTGCCCAAAATTGCGCGGCCTCGCGTGGGGCTCGGTAACCGGCGGCTTGCGATCCTGGATCTTTCGGCAAACGGCAATCAGCCGATGGAAGCCGATCACGGCTTGTTCTCCATCACGTACAACGGCGAGATCTACAATTACAAAGAGGTTCGCGAAGAGCTGCGGGCCCTCGGGCATCATTTCTTCTCTGCGACCGACACCGAAGTCATCCTGCGCAGTTACATTGCCTGGGGCGAGCGGTGCCTCGAGCGATTCAACGGGATGTGGAGTTTCGCGTTGTGGGACCGGGCCAGGCAAAGATTGTTTTGCGCCCGAGACCGGTTCGGCGTGAAGCCCTTCTATTACGCCTCGTCTTCGCGCGCCTTCTATTTCGGCTCGGAGATCAAGCAAGTGCTTGCGGGCTCGGAGATGAAGCGCACCGCGAATCCCAGGGCGATTGCCGACTTTCTCGAATTTGGCCTTCAGGATCATCTAGAAGAAACCTCCTTCGACGGCGTTCTCCAACTGCCGGCAGGCCATTCGCTCTCACTGGAGCTGAAAGAGCCGCTCAGCCCGGCGATCCGGAGATATTGGGAATTGCAAACTACTCCGGAGTTGAATCTCGCGCCTAAGGAAGCGGCCGAGGAATTCCGTTCGCGCTTCGAACGCGCCGTCGCAATCAGGCTGCGAAGCGACGTGCCTGTGGGAGTGTCTTTGAGCGGCGGCCTCGATTCCTCGGCCGTCCTTTGCGAAGCTCGGCGCGTCGCGCCTGATTCCACCGTCCAATCCTTTTCGTCCTGCTTTACCGATGCACGGATCGACGAGCGGCCGTACATGTCGGCGGTGGCGACGGCGACCAAGAGCGTGAGGCATTGGATGTTTCCGGACGCCGAATCCTTCTGGAAAGCAGCCGAAACGATCGCGTATCACCAGGACGAACCCATGGGCGGTCCTAGCGTTTTCGCCCAATGGAGCATCATGCGCGAAGCCCGGAGCAACGGCGTTCCGGTCTTGCTTGGCGGCCAGGGTGGCGACGAATCTCTTTGCGGCTACCGGAAATACTATTTCTTCCACGTGTGGCACCTTCTTTGCCGGCTGAATCCTGCTTTCCTCCGCGAAGCCGCCGCATTGCTGACGACTTTTGGCGATGCGGATTGGTCAATGGCTGCCGTCGGAAGATACTTGCCGTGGATCGCGCGCAGGCGAGCGTCTCCACTTGAACGGTTCGGCTCCCAGGCGTTGCGCAAGTCCGCGCGAGATTCCGCGCAGCTTCTGGGCGCTGGACGCTGCCTTGCCGAGCGGCAAAAGGTCGATCTTCTGAAGAGCAGCATCCCCTGCCTCTTGCGCCACGAAGACCGCAACTCCATGGCCCATTCGATCGAAACTAGGCTCCCTTTCCTGGACTATCAGTTAGTGGAATTCGCCGTGCGCTGCGAGCCGGGCCTCAAATTGAGGAATGGCTGGACCAAGTGGATGCTCCGTGAAGCATTGACGGGGACGCTTCCGGAGCAGATCCGGCTGCGAAAATCGAAACTCGGCTTCGACACGCCGGCGGCAGCGTGGTTGACTAGCGGCCTTCGGAATGGCCTTGGGCCGATGTGGCTGTCACCTGAACTCCGGATGGGGAAATTCATCAATGCGAAGGATCTCGCCAGGGAATGCACCCGATTCTTGAACCATGAACCCTCGGCTCTGCCGGCCGAAATGCTTTTTCGTGCAGTCTCTCTGGAAATGTGGGCGAAGGTTCATAGCGTCAACTGATCCGATCGTTCTAGGTCAATCCCATAGAGGGGCCCGTGCGTTTTCTCATTCTCACGCAATATTACCCGCCGGAAATCGGAGGGGCGGCTACGCGGCTGCGATCCCTGGCCGAGAACCTGCTTCGCCTTGGCCACGAGGTGGAAGTGGTCACCGCCCGCCCGAATTACCCGCACGGTGAATTTACAGATGGAGACGGCCCGCCATTTTACCGGCGCGAATTGCGCGACCGCATCGTCGTGCACAGAGTGTGGGTTTACCCCGCGGTTGGGGGCGGGCTTCGGCGCATGCTTAACTACGCGAGTTTTGCGGTCACATCTATTCCCGCTTTTTTGCGCGCAAAAAAGCCGGACTATATTTTCGTGGAATCTCCGCCTCTACTCGCCTGCATCCCAGCTTACTTGGCGGCTCTGGTTTGGCGAGTGCCGTATATTTTTTGCGTCTCCGATCTGTGGCCCGACGCGGTACTCGAAGGCGGGTTCATTCGTCCCGGCTTCGCCTATCGCATGTTGCTGCTCCTTGAGTCGTGGGCCTACAGGCAGGCGGATCACGTAACCGCCGTCACGCAAGGCATACGCGAGGCTCTGATCACGAACAAAAAGGTGCCCGGCGACAAGGTACTGTTTCTGCCCAATGGAGCGGATGTAACCCATTATCAATCGCGGCAGCCCGATATGCGTTTGAAGCATCAGCTTGGCCTCGACGGGAAGTGGATCATGCTGTGGGCCGGCACGCTGGGCTACGCTCAGGGCCTTGAGTACGTGCTTCACGCCGCCAAGATTCTCGAGAGCCACCCCGAGATCCATTTTCTCTTTCTTGGCAATGGCTCGGCCCGCGATGAATTGGAAAGACTGAAGGCCGATCTCAAGCTCGCGAACGTCACGTTCAAAGATCCAGTGCCAATCAACGATCTGCCGCCCTACTATTCGATCGCCGGATGCGGACTCGCGTCGCTCCGGCGGATGCCGGTACACGAAGGCGCGCGGCCGTCCAAGATTTTCCCCGTGCTCGCGTCTGCGCTTCCTCTAATCTTCGTCGGCTCGGGCGAGTGCGCGCGCCTGGTGGAATCAGCCCAGGCGGGCGTCGTTGTGCCGCCTGGAGATCCCGAGGCGCTTGCCGGCGAAATTCTTCGGTTGTTCTTCGACCCGCGCCTCGCAGCCCAGTATGGACAGAACGGCCGGAGCTTTGTCGAAACCCAACTCGATTGGTCCAAGCTCGTCGAAGGTTGGGTGAAACACTTGCGGCGTTCTGAGGAACCCTCCGCGGGCGCTTCCAGTATTTCTGCAACTTCTTAATTCAAAATTCCAATAGAAGGTAGGAGACCCTTATGTCCGCTTCGACAGCGATTGCTGAGTCCGCCGCCACAGCGGCAGCTACGCCTTTCGTGCCGTTTCACCGCGCAGCGATCGAGGCGGAGGAAATTGATGCCGTGCTCGCAGTGCTGCGGAGCGGCTGGCTCACGACAGGGCCACGTGTGAAGGAATTTGAGGCGAATTTCGCGGAATTTATCGGCGCGCCCCATGCGGTTGCGGTGGGATCTTGCACGGCCGCCTTGCACCTTGCGCTGCACGCGATCGGAATCGGCAGAGACGACGAAATCATATTGCCGACCATGACGTTCGCGTCGTGCGGCGAGGTCATCCTCTACTTTGGCGCCAGGCCCGTCCTTGTGGATTGCGAAAAGAACTCTTTCCACATGGATTCGGGTCTGGTCGAACGGGCGATCTCTTCTCGTACGAAAGCCATTCTTCCGGTGCATTATTCGGGCTATGCCTGCGACATGGACCCGATTCTGGACCTCGCTCGCAGCCGGGACATCAGAATCGTCGAGGACGCCGCGCACGCGCTGCCTTCGCGCTACAAGGACAGAACGGTCGGCACGATCGGCGACATCACCTGTTTTTCGTTCTATGCGACGAAAACCATCACGACGGGCGAAGGCGGCATGGTAACGACGGCAAATCCGGAATACGCGGAGCGAGTGCGCGTGCTGAGCCTGCACGGAATCAGCCGGGACGCATGGAAGCGCTATTCGGCGGAAGGTTCGTGGCGATACGACATCGAAGACGCGGGCTACAAGTACAATCTGACGGATATGCAGGCCGCGGTCGGACTCGCGCAGCTCCGCAAGTGCGAATCACTGCGCGCGAGGCGCGCCGCGCTAGCGGCGCGTTATACGAGCGCGCTCGATGATATGGACGCATTCGCTGCGCCCGAAGTGCCTGCGGGAGTCGAGCACGCGTGGCATCTGTTCGTTATGCAGGTGAACGAAGAGATGCTGACGATCGGTCGCGATCGCGTGATCGAAGAGCTGAAGCTGCGCGGCATCGGCACGTCGGTTCACTTTATTCCGCTGCACCTCCATCCGCTGTATCGCGAGCGTTGCGGTTACCGCCGCGGCCAGTTTCCCAATGCCGAAAAGCGTTTCGCCGGAGCGGTATCGCTTCCCCTTTTTCCCGGTCTCACATTTGACGAGCAGGATCGCGTCATTCAGGCGTTGCACGACATCGCCCGTATTTACCGTCGCTGACCGTGACCGCCACTTTCTACACGCGGTTCGGGAAACGATGGTTTGACGCCGCCGCTTCGTTCGCAGGCATCGTGCTGCTGAGTCCGTTCCTGGCCGCAGTGGCCATCGCAGTGCGGCTTACGAGCGCCGGACCGGTTCTTTTCCGGCAAGAACGCAGCGGCCGATTCGAGAAGCCCTTTCACATCCTGAAGTTTCGAACGATGAAGGTTCAACCGCCCGGCGCCGGCCTGCTGGTGACCGTCGCGGAAGACCCGCGGGTCACGCCGCTGGGCCGTTGGCTTCGCAAAACGAAGATCGACGAGCTGCCTCAGCTATTCAATGTGCTGGCGGGCGACATGAGCCTGGTGGGCCCTCGTCCCGAAGTGTCCCTTTACACCGCCATCTATTCGGCGAACCAAAAGCGAGTGCTGCTCGTTCGGCCGGGCATCACTTCGCCGAAAATCAGTTTCGATGAAGAAGCGCTTCTGGCCGGAAACGCGAACCCGGAACGTTTCTATCGCGAAACATTGATGCCGGCCAAACTCGAGCTCGATCTCGCCTACTGCGAGAACATCTGCTTCGCCGAAGACCTGCACATCCTGTTCCGTACTGTGGGTCAGGTGTTCGGCACGACGCTGCACCAAATAAAAACGCCGCCGAGCCATCTCGATTCCTCCTCTTGTGAATAAGCCGCAACAGTTTTCATCTCGGCGTTACTCATAATTTACAAATGGCCGTTACGCTGACTCGCGAAACTCGCACATCGGGTTTGATCGTCACTCGAAAGGATCGGCGAACCAGTATGTCCTTTGATCGCTGGTTGGCACGCTTTGCCCGAGCTCTGGCCGACTTTGTAGCTGTGCAAATCGCGGGAGTAGTGGCGCTGACGTTCGTCGCTTCCTATGGCGCCGCGCCGCCGAGCGAAGGCGAGCTTTCGCACTATTACCTCCACACTTTTCTCCCGATCTCGCTGGTATTTCCGTTCGTTCACTCGCTCTTCGGCCTCTACACCAGATTGAGGGGCTACACACTCGGCCACAAGCTGCGCCTGGCCGCATTCAGCGCGTCGACAGCGACGTTGCTCGTCGTATTCGTCAGCTTTCTGATGAGCCGCGCGCAATTGCCGCGA
>DATJRU010000282.1:0-9730 GCA_035504455.1 Vulcanimicrobiaceae bacterium | reverse complement strand
TGCGCCGGTGCCGTTACCGTCCATCTCGCCCACTTTGAAACGCGAGAACCGGCGGATGGCGATGTTTTCGCCGAGCTTCGCGATGGCTTGGTCGACCAGCTCCTTGATCGTGGTGCCTTCATCCTTGATGAAGTGCTGTTCGTAGAGGCAATTCTCTTCGTAGAATTTTTCCATCTTGCCGTTGACGATCTTCTCGACCACGTTTTCGGGCTTCCCGGTCGCCTTGGCCTGCTCGCGATAGATTTCGCGCTCGCGGTCGAGCACTTCCTGCGTCACTTCCTCGCGCCGCAGGAATCGCGGATCGAGCGCCGCCACGTGCATGGCGACGTCGTGGCACAGGCCCTGAAAATCGTCCGTGCGCGCGACGAAATCGCTCTCGCAGTTGATTTCGACGAGCACACCAATCTTCCCGCCCGCGTGAATGTAACAGCTCACCAGCCCTTCGGACGTGGCGCGCTGCGCTTTCTTCGCGGCTGCCGCTTGGCCCTTCTTCCGCAGGACGGTGATGGCCTTCTCGACGTCCCCGCCGGACTCGATCAGCGCGGCCCTGCAGTCGGAAAAGCCCGCGCCGGTCTTGTCGCGCAACTCCTTCACGAGCTGCGCCGGTATGTTCTTTCCTGGATCAGGTGCAGTAGCCATTGATTCTCTCTATTCCCTGTCGGCTGGATTTGGAGGACTACCGGACCGCGGCTCGCACAAAACCGCGTCGCAATTCCACCCAATTGCGTCCCGGCGTCCCAGACTATGGGCTAATTCGGTTCTATCGCTCGGTTCTATCGAGCCTGGCCTTCGTCGTCCGGCACAGGAGCCGGAACTTCGGCCATCGCGTCCACCGCTTCGCCTTCGACGAAGTCGCCTTCCTGCTTCTCGTACTGCTCGTAGGCGCTCGTGTCGACGTACTCGGGGCTTTCTTCGCCCGGCACGCCCTCCGCCTTCTGATCGGCGATCTGCGTCTGCTCGAACGACTGGCGCCCGGTCACGACCGCGTCCGAAATCTTCGACGTGAACAGGCGGATGGCCCGCAGCGCATCGTCGTTGCCCGGGATCACCCAGTCAACGAGCGTGGGGTCGCAGTTCGTGTCCACGATCGCTACCACGGGAATCCCCATTCGCCGTGCCTCGCGCACCGCGATCACTTCGGCGTTCGGATCGATCACGAACATCGTGTCCGGCAGCGACGTCATGTTTTCGACGCCCGCGAAATTCTGCTGGAGGTGCTTCAGCTCGCGGTCGAGACGCGCCGCTTCCTTCTTCGAAAGCTGCGCCATGCGCCCATCTTCGGACATGGCTTTCAGCAGCTTGAGCCGCTTGATCGATTTCTGCAACGTGACCCAGTTGGTCAGCGTCCCGCCGAGCCAGCGGTGGTTCACGTAGAACATCCCGCAGCGCTCTGCCTCTTCCTTGATGGCTTCCTGCGCCTGGCGCTTGGTGCCGAGGAACAGAACGCTCCTGCCCTGCGCCGCTTGTTCGGCCACGTAGCGGGCGGCTTCGCGGAACAGCTTCAAGGTCTTCTGTAAATCGATGATGTGGATTCCGTTACGCTCCCCGAAAATGTACTCCTTCATTCTCGGATTCCAACGACGCGTCTGGTGGCCGAAATGTACGCCGGCCTCCAGCAACTCTTTCATTGTGATCTCGACTGCCAAAGTACCTCCTCCCTCTCAAAGGGATGCTTCTGTCCCCAGCCTTCTCGCCCAAGGACGATTCCGGCTAGCCGGAACAGCATCCTTTTTCGCCGGTCCTTCCCGGCCGTGAATTTGCGCCCGCGGTTTCCCGCGAAGCGTCACTGCCACAACCGTACTGCAAACCCGCCTAGCGCTTGCTGAATTGGAAGCGCCTGCGCGCGCCCTTCTGCCCGTACTTCTTGCGTTCCTTCATGCGCGGGTCGCGCGTCAAAAATCCATTCTTGCGCAGCGCCGGACGCAGCTCCGGGTTCAGCCTCGAGAGCGCTCTCGACAATCCCATGCGCACGGCTCCGGCCTGCCCGCCCACGCCGCCGCCCTTCACCTGCGCGTGCACCTCGAGCTGATCGTGCATCTGCGTGAACTTCAGTGGCTCGGTGGCCGCCGTGTTCCAAGCGACGTTGCGAAAATACTCATCTACCGGCCGCCCGTTCACCGTGAACCGCGCCGGGCCCGGCTTGATGTATACGCGTGCCACGGCCTCGCGCCGGCGTCCCGTGCCGTAGAACTGCTTTACTGCGCCTTCAAAACTTGCGGATGAGCTCAACGTTCCACCTCTTCGATGACTTCTCGTGTCGTGCAGTCGCGGACGTGTCCGCGCAGCGCAAAATCTCAGAAACTCTTATCGACGGTTGTTCTTAGAGCGCAAGCGGCTGGGGCTTTTGTCCGGCGTGGCGGGCAAGCGCTTCCTTCCCAGTATAAATCCGCAACTTCTTGGCGCGGCGAGCGCGAAGCTTGTTTTTCGGCAACATCCCGAGCACCGCCTCACGAATCACCTCTTCGGGACGCTTCTGCATCAGATGCCGAATCGGAACTTCCTTGAGTCCCCCCGGATAGCCGCTGTGACGCCGGTACACCTTCTGCTCAATCTTGTTTCCGGTCAATCGCACGAGTTCGGCGTTAATCACCACGACGTGATCGCCGCAGTCGAGAGTCGGCGTGAAGCTGGCCTTGTCCTTGCCGATCAGAAGTCTCGCGACGCGCGTCGCCAGGCGCCCCAGCACCTGACCCTCCGCATCCACCACGAACCAATTCTTCCCTACCATGAGGTCTTCTGCCTCACGGCCCTTTGGAACATACGTCCGCATCAGCCTAGTCTGCCTTTCCGTCTTGAGACAAACGCTAACTATAGCGTACGGCGCTCCACGCGTCAACGACGGAGCATGCGTGGAATCGAGCGCAAAACCAGATTCCAGGCCCCGTCCAGAAAGAGTTGTTACTTGCGGATCAGATTCCCCATAAGTCGTTCGAGGCGATCTGCATTGCTCGAGGCGGATCTCTTCACCGGCACTCGCTGGGCAAAGCAAATACGAAGCGCCAATCTCCAGAGGCAACCGAAAACGCAAGAAAGGCGCTATCTTCCCGTATTTCAGCGGCATCCGAGGGCGGCATCCGGCCACGCCGTTTCCGAATCTAATATCGCCCGGGGCTCCCGATCACATCCGTCCGTGACGCAGGTCACGTCGCCGCGGACCGTAGAGTTTCAGGATATTTGCAGGGTCATACCAACCAACCGAGGCCAATCCCATGGACAAAATACCTAAGATTCTTTTCTTCTCGCGTGGAAGTGCGTCGCGAGGTCAAATGGCGGAGGCGTTTCTCCGCTCCTTTGCAGGCAGCCGATTCTTTCCCATCAGCGCCGGGGCGGACGCATCCGACGTGAGTCCTCTCGCTGCGGAAGTCATGCGCGAGATAGGAATCGATATTTCCGCTCAGAAACCGCGCGAGGTGGCGTCGCTCTTTCGCGAGAATTTTCAATACGTCGTGGTGCTCGGCGATGAGTCGCGCGAGCGTTATCCCGTCTATCCGTTCGCCCGGAAACTTCTGAAATGGTCCCTGCCGAATCCGGAGCTCACGGCCGTCGAAACGGAAGCGCGGCGCAACGCCTTCCGCGAGGTTCGCGATCAGACGAGAAGCAAGGTCCGGGAATTGCTTCAGGCGATTGGAGCGACGGAACCCGCCGGCGTGCCTGTCGAAGCGCGCAACATCGCCGCCTGAGGGCCCGGCGTTTTCCGCGTCAGGCCTTCGCGGCGGCAGCCGCGGGAAAGCCGCCGAAACCCGCCGTCCGGCTCAGCAGCGCGTGTTCGCTGCGCTTGAGCGCGTCGCGCTGCGCGAGAATGACCATCCACTCGACTGCCACGGCTTGCTCGGGCGAAGCGATCACGTCGAACACGCCCGACTGCTTTGCCTCGTGGTATTCGCCGGGATTCACGAACGTCGTGGTGAGGACCACGCGCGTTTTGTCTTCCGTAAGTTCGGTGCGAAGGGATTCCAGCACGTCGCGGTAGCTGCCGTCCGCGAATTGCCGGTCGCAAAAGACCAGTCCCACGTTGTGTTCCGTCAGGGCTTCGCGGGACTGGCCGACTGTCGAAGCGCAAATCGGATCGGCGCCGAGCCGTCTCAGAATCGTTACGATCGAGCGCCGCATTTCCAGATCAGACGACGCCACCAGGATTTCTCCGAAGCTTTCCATACGTTGCCTCCCCATTCCGTGCGATCCACCCAAGGGCCGCACGTGTCAGGCTAGAGAAAGCTCACCGCCGCCAGAATCGGCTGATGACCCTACATAAGTTGGAGATTCGCTGTAGCGGCTATTAGGTGGTTTTGGGGCGTTCGCTGTTTCAAATCGGCAAACGCCCCGCATCGGAGGGTTGCTGCTTACTGCCGTGGCCGATCGGCGACGCGCATGTTGTGCACGCCGGCGCAGATCGAAATCGCCGCGCCGGTCGATTGCGGTACCCACCACACGCGCCGGATGAACTCATGCCGGCTGAGTTGCATGCGGCGTGCCGCATAGTCGAGGACCAGCGGACCCACCTGCGTCGCCGCGTAGATGGCTGGAGAAGTCGCGAAAGGACGAAGCAGCGGATTTTGCTCCGTCGCTCCGGTAGCGATGGCCTGCCGCGTGGAATACGCGTCGAAAACAGCGGCGCCATGCTGCGCGAGCGAGAGCGCGATCCATGTGCGTCGCGAGGGCAGCCGTTCGACGCCGATTCGGCCGATCGGCCTGCCCGAAACAGGCGCCTCG
Organism: Vulcanimicrobiaceae bacterium; assembly: GCA_035504455.1. GTDB lineage: Bacteria > Acidobacteriota > Terriglobia > Acidiferrales > UBA7541 > Palsa-295. The sequence continues at coordinate 5,020 of DATJRU010000282.1, read as the reverse complement.
GGGAGGTTGACGATCGGGTTTGCATCGAAGTTCTGCACGGGATGCGCGCTGACATTCATCGTGACGGCCACCGGCGTTACGTCAGCTGCGGCTGTTGCCGGCATTATCGAAGAAGAAGAGAGCTGTTGAGCGTGCGCGGGCTGCGCGAAGGCCATCGCCAGCACGAAAATCCCGCTTAGGAAGGTGCGTTTTTCGAGTTTGTTGGTCCGCATTGTGAATCCCTCAGTGTCCGCTTTCCGTTTGGTGGAGCGAATGGTTGCTTGTGACACCGTGAGATTAGCGGCGCGCCGCGGGACCGGCTATGGAGCATTCCTCATAATCGCGGGGGTACGAAGGTCGTTACGCATCGTCCTACGCACACTGGTACCACCGTCCTATAGAAGCCTCAAACCCTCCCTTCTATAGTGGGATCACCGAAGCTTATAGACCGCCGGCCAAGCCGAGGGACCGGTAATGAACACCCAACCATTCTCCAGCCCCAGACTGGCAAGCACTTCATCGCCCAAGACCAAGCGGGACGCCCGGCGCCGAAAGCGCGTGCGGGTTTCGCTTCCCGTCCACCTGTGTCCGTTCGATCCGCGCTTCCGGGATATCGAAGACGTGGGCGAAGTGGTGGACTTCACGCGCGACGGCCTCTACTTCACCACCTGCATGCCGCACTACTTCGTCGGCATGCGCCTCGTGGTGACTTTCCCGTTCGGCGACAACGTCGTCGCGCACCGAAAATTTCTAGGCTCGATTGTCCGCACGGAGGATCTCGGCAAAGGAAAGACCGGCGTCGCCGTGCGCTTCCTCTTGTAGGCCTGCGGATCGTTCTGCCGTCAAAACCGGCTTACCGAAAGCTTGCGAGCGTGGCATGATGCCGCTATGCGAGTCGGCTGGAAAGGCTGGCTGTTCCGTTGCGGGATCGTCGCCGCTGCCCTGTCGGCGTTGATGGCGCCGGCCGTTCGCGCTCACCACTCCGGCGCGATCTTCGACATGGCTCATCCTGTCACGATTTCCGGCGTGGTTACCAAGGTCGAGTGGACGAACCCTCACGCCTACTTCTATCTCAACGTGACGGATGCAAAAGGCGAGGTCCACGAGTGGGCCATCGAAACGAATAGCCCCAACTTCCTCAAGCACAACGGCTGGACCAGCACCACTCTGAATCCAGGCGACAAAATCGTCTGCACCGGAGCGCCCGCCCGAACCGGCGCATATTTCATGCACGCCACGATGGTCCAACTTCCCAACGGATCGCAGCTGCGATCCTGAGAATTTTCGTCCTGCTCTCCGCAAGAAAACAACGCCCTGTGGGAATTCGGCGTCTATTGATGAGCACATAACGTTCTGTTAACAACCGCGGACTATCATCCCGGGGAGCGGGGGTTGCGATGAGTGTCATAGCTTTCTCGGTGGGGAGCATTCCTCCGATGTCTCCCGATGCGTTCGAGCGTCTCTTGCGGAGGGCCGCCGCCAGTTGCTGGCTGGCGCGTTTCAGGAGTCAGGCTTCAGTGGAAGGAGTTCCTGCCGTGAATCACTACGAGATCGGGGAAACGGCCGGCGCCATCTGGCAGGTGCTCTCGAGCGAAGGGCCGCAGACGTTCGCCGCCCTCATGGAAGAGATCGACGCGCCTCAGAGCATCTTCTTCATGGCGGTCGGCTGGTTGTCGCGTGAAGACAAAGTGCGGTTCGATGCCGCGAATGGCGATTACGTGGTAAGCCTCAGGCAATAGAAACTCAGCCGCGGGAAGTCGGCTCCTGCGGCGTTCCCCGGCTTGACCGCGCCAAAGCAGCCGCGGCGCCGCGCGGTCCACGATTGTGCCGGGCGGCAGGCCGCGTCGCGGCGGCCCGCCATCCCCTGCCACAATTCGTTTGCGCGAAGCAATCGAAGCGCGCGATCAATCCGCGCTTGCGGTGACCCGCGAACGCGACGAAAAGGACTTGTCGTCGTCGGATTCGCCGGCCTTGTCGATCTCGATCGAGCCCTTGAAGTACGCCCCGTCCTCGATCATGATCCGCGCGGTCGTCAGGTCGCCGACCACCGAACCATCCTTCTTGATCTCGATGCGGTCGCGGGCGCGCAAATTGCCCTTCACGTTCCCGTACACCACGACCTCGCGCGCGATGACGTCGGCCGTGAGCTTCGCGCTCGCGCCCACCGTCAGCTTGCGTTCCTCGAGCTGAACCAGCCCCTCGACGCTGCCGTCGATGTGCAGGTCTTCGTTGCCCGTAATTTCGCCCTTCACGTGCAGGCTTGCGCCGAGACGTGCGGTTCCGCTGGCGCTCGCCCCGGAGCCCATCGTCGTCGGATACGTATCCAGTGGTGCCATCGTCTTTGCCTCCCCAAAAGTAGATCCTGCCTGTGTTGATGTCGTTGCTGCTGCTGGTATTGGTGCCGGTGCGACTGTCTGTCTAGGCTGCTGCGGGAGCGGCGTCCTAGAGGGAGTCTCTGGCTTCTTGTCTCCCCACATGTAACCTTGCCTCCTTGTGCCCGAATGCGCCGAACTCTCAGCAAATTTCGTAGACTGGGGATATCAATGTATTCCTGCAAATCGCCCGTGCCAAACCCAAAATGAAACATTTGTGTCCGTGTCATCACCGGCCCGCGGTACAGGCGAAACTGTTTTCGCATTCTTCTATAATTCACGGTCGTGGCCCCTCGCAATGACGAATCCGCCGCAACCCAAGACGACGAACCCGGCCGCCTCGAATTGGAGCGCGAGTGGCTGTTCAGACAAGAAAATGTGCTGCCGGTGGAGACAGCGTGGAATGAAGGCAGATTCTACGGACAGGTTCTGAAGGGACGTAGACAGCTTACGCTCTTCCAACGCCTCGGAGTTCTGCTGATTGGTCTCCAATTGATTGGGGTCGGAGCGGCGACCATCTTGGTGTCCGGCTTGTTGCTACCAAGCTTTGGGCCCTCTCTCAAGTCCATCGATGCGAGGCTGCCCGGGCTTCCGCTCATCTGGATACCTGTGTTTCTTTTGAACGTCGCGGTGGGTCTTCGATTCTGCTTCGTGGCGTGCCGGCGCTCTCCACAGCGCCACGCCGGTCCTGCCGAACCAGACTCTCATTCCGAACTCGGGGCCGAATAAGTGAAGGCATTTCCCTCGCGAACCGATTGTGCATGGCAGATCGCTGTGAAAGAATCCCCACCGATGCCCAATCGACGCCAGCATGTCACGAGCGTACGCCGATCGGTGCAAACGCTATCGCTCAGCATCGTCGCCCTGGGCCTGATTTGGCCCGCGCCAACGCGCGCCGCGATCAAAGATCCGCTGCGCGTCGAGCAAGGCCTCCTCGCGGGCGCCGACGGCCGCACGCCAGACGTCCGCGTCTACCGCGGCATTCCCTTCGCCGCGCCTCCCGTCGGCGACTTGCGCTGGAAAGCGCCCCAGCCTCCGGCGTCATGGACAGGTGTCCGCCAGACCACACAATTCGGCAACTCCTGCATCCAGCCGCCGTATCCTTCGAACGGGATTTACGGCAATTCTCCGCCGCCGACCAGCGAAGATTGCCTCTACCTCAACATCTGGACGCCGGCGAAATTGCCCGACGATCGCCTGCCGGTGATGGTCTGGATCCACGGCGGCGGATTCGACCGCGGCACCGGCGCCGCCATCGGCTACGACGGCGAAAATCTCGCCAAGCATGGCGCGGTCGTCGTTACGCTCAACTATCGCCTCGGCATCTTCGGCTTTCTCGCGCTGCCCGAGTTGACGGCGGAGTCGCCGCACCACGCCTCGGGCGACTACGCGCTGCTCGATCAGATCGCCGCGCTCGAATGGGTTCAGCGAAATATCGCCGCATTCGGCGGCGACCCGGCGCGGGTCACGATCTTCGGCCAGTCGGCAGGGTCGGAATCGGTGTGTGCTTTGATGGCCAGCCCGCTGGCGAAAGGCTTGTTTGCGCGCGCCATCGGCGAAAGCGGCGGCGTTTTTGGCCCCTTGCCCTCGCTCGCAGGCGCCGAAAAGCAGGGCTCGGCGCTGGCGTCAAAGCTCGGCGCCGCCCAGGACGTCCTGAAAACGCTGCGCGCCAAAAGCGCGGCGGATTTGCTTCAGGCGAGCTCCGGCGAAGACGACGACTACAGCGCAATCATCGATGGCTGGGTCCTGCCGCAAAGTGTCGATTCCATCTTCGCCGCCGGCAAGCAGAACGATGTTCCGATTCTCGTCGGCAACACTTCCGACGAAGGGAAAAATCTTCTGCGGCTAAACGGCGTGGCCACTCCGGCCAGCTTCACCGAAAACGCCCAGAAGCAATACGGCGCTCTCGCTCAGCAATTTCTCGCCGCCTATCCGCCGGGCTCGTCCGACGAAACCGCTACCGCCGCAAACTTCGCCGCCTTCCGCGACCGCTGGTTCGGCTGGGAAATGCGCACGTGGGCCCGCACGGAAACGAAGACCGGCCATCAGCACGCCTATCGCTATTATTTCAGCCGCGTCCCGCCGGGACCGGGCTCGCGCCTCGGCGCCTTCCACGGCTCGGAGATGGCCTACGTCTTCGAGAACTTCCCTTTCCGCCTCTTTTATCAGGATTTGGACAAACAGCTGGGGGAAACGATCGCGACCTACTGGGTGAATTTCGCGCGCACCGGAGACCCGAACGGCGCGGGCCTGCCGGATTGGCCCGCCTACGACCCGGCAAAGGACAATGTGCTGGATTTAGGCGATCAGATCAGCGTCAAGCTCGGAGTGAACGCAATCGGCCTCGACTTCTTCGATGCCTTCTACCGCTCCCTACGCGAATCGGCGACGCCCAATCACTAACCGCAGTGCTCCCCTCTGCGTACTCTGCGTCTCTGCGGTGAGTTCGCGCCTTCTTGCCGGGTACTTCTTCTCAATATTTTCGCAGCACACCCACCACGCGCCCTTGAATCTTCACGTCGGTCGCCGCCACCACGATCGGCTCCATCGTCGAATTCGCCGGTTGCAGGCGAACCTTCCCGCCCGGCTCGCGATAAAATCTCTTCACCGTCGCGTCGTCCTCGCCCACCAGCGCCACCACGATCTCTCCCGGATTCGCCACCTGCGTC
>DATJRU010000281.1:0-11202 GCA_035504455.1 Vulcanimicrobiaceae bacterium | reverse complement strand
CGCACTCGCGCCGGATCGAAGGCGCACTGGAGATACGTGTAAGCGTCGTCCGTCTTCATCGCCCAGAGCGTCGTGTGATTCCACGTGTAGTCGGAAAGCAGCGGCCGCGTGCGCAGTCCGAGATACGCGCCGGAATAGCTGATTTCGCCTCCGGACTCGCGAGCGGCGCCTTCGAATGCCGGGAGCTGCCCCGCCGCGATCATGAAGAAGATCAGCGCTTTTCCGTCGGGCGCGTACTGCCGCACCGGCGCAAAGAAAGAAGAAATCGGCCACTCAAATGTCGTGACGAGCCGCTTCGTCCACGCCGGGCTCTTCGCAATACGCTCGCTGAAATCGTAGGCCGCGTCGAAGGTGTCGAACGCGACCGCGCACTGCGCCCATTCCACAGCCGGCGCAAGCGCCAGCCAGATGCGCGTGATCACGCCGTTCGTGCCCCACGCGTGCAAAATTTCGTGCACCGCCGCGCCTTCGTGCAGCACCAGCCGCGGCTCCGCCTCCATCGTCACCACTTCCAGCGCGCGCACCGTGTCGAAATCGCGCAGGTTACCATGCGCAACTGACCCGATGCCGCCCGAGCCGCCGCCGAGAAATCCGCCGACCGTGGCCTTAATAATGGTGGAGGGATAGCAGCGCAGTTCCCAGCCGCTTTTGCGCGCTTCGTTCTCGAGCACGCCGAGCCGCGTGCCCGGCTGGCAGACGGCGACGCCGTCTGGTTGTATCGCTTCGATCTGGTCCATGCGCGCCAGATCGAGCACGATTCCGCCGCGCAACGGCACCGCCTGCCCGTAATTTCCGGTGCCGGCGCCGCGAATCGTCACCGGCAGATCGTGCGCGTGGCAGTAACGCAGAATATTTTGAATTTCGCCTGTGCTCAGCGGCTGTACGACGAGGTCGCCGACCTTGCCGTCGAGCTGCTTGCGCAGCACCGGCGAGTACCAATAGAAATCGCGCGAAAGCTGCTCGACCACCTGCGGTTGCGTGAGTACGCGCGAAGCGTCGCCAAGAATGGCGGTGAGCGCGGCGGCGTGTTCGGATTGCACGGTTGTTCCGGTGCCTACTTGCTGGATTTCTTGCTCTTGCTGTGCGTCGACCAGGTGCGAAACACCTTTTGCATGTTCGGGTGCGTGAAAAGCGTGTTGCACAGCTCGCGCAGCACCGGCCCCTCGACGATGCAGGGCATGTCCGAGCGCCGCGACACTTCCTTCGCCGGGATGTGAATCTGGTTCACGAAGCGGCTGGCGTCGGCAATCGTCGTGCCGAAGACGACGCGGTCGAGCCCGGCCCACAGCGCGTTCGCCATGCACATCGCGCAGGGCTCGCACGTCGAGTACATCGTGTAACCCGCCAGGCGGATGCTCTTCAGCTTTCTGCAGGCGAGGCGGACAGTACGCGTCTCGGCGTGGGAGCTGGGATCGTTCTCGCGGCGCACCGCGTTGACCGCGCGCATCAGCGTCTCGCCCGTGCGCGTATTGACGATCAACCCGCCGAAGGGAACCGGGTGCGGCGTTTCCAGCGTGCGCGCGGTGAAGCGCACGATCGCGCGGATGCAATCTTCGTCGAAGGGAGTGATTCCGGAGCGTGCGGCTGCCGGGGTCGCCATGACGTAATTTATCATGCGCGGCGATAGGCGCGAATCGCAAACTGCGATGACCGGGACTCCGCCGCGGCGCTGATAGAATGGATCGACGAAAGCGATGACTGCTCATCCGAATCCAGTCGACGCCGGCCCCCTGCAAGCGCTGCGCGCGGAGCTGCTCGCCGGGCGCGTCACGCCGCGCGAGACCATGCTCGACGCGCTCACCCACGCCAACAGCAATCAGAGCAAGAACGTCTACCTCGCGCTCGACGCCAAGCGCGCCATCGCCGAGGCCGAAGATCTGCCCGCGCGATTCCACGAGGAGCGCCGCGCCAAAGCGCTCCTTTACGGGCTGCCAATTTCACTGAAAGACTGCTTCGACCTCACCGGATTTCCCACGTCGTGCGGCTCGCGCTTCTACACGGAGCAGAGCGGCGTCGTCACCCACGACTCGGCCGTTGCCACGCGCCTGCGCGCGCAAGGCGCTGCCATCGTCGGCAAGACCCATTTGCATCCGCTGGCCTACGGCATCACCGGCCAGAATCCGGAATACGGCGATTGCCTCCAGCCGCGCGATGCCACGCGCCTCACCGGTGGATCGTCGAGCGGCGCAGTCGCGAGCGTCCAGGAGGGTTCGGCAATCGCGGCGATCGGGACGGACACCGGCGGCTCGATTCGCGTTCCGGCCGCGCTGTGCGGTCTGGCGGGCTATCGCGCGTCGATCGAGCTGGCGCGGGAGCGCGGCCTCTGGCGCGGCGGCGTGCACCTGGCGCAATCGTTCGACACGCTCGGCTGGCTGTTCCGCGATGTGCGCGATGCACCCTTGTTGGCCGAAGCGCTCTTCGGCCTCCGCCCGCCGGCAACGCCCGATGCAGCGGGCGAGGGCCTGCGCATCGCGTGTGCAGGCGGCGATTTCCTGCGCGATTGTGACGCCGACGTGCTCCTTGCGTTCGCGGAATGGAAGGAGCGGCTGCGCGAGCGCGGCGCAACGCTTGCCGAAATCGACGTCGCGTGGTGGGAAGATTCGATGGAGATTTTCGCGCCGATCCAGGCGCACGAAGCCGCCGCCATTCACACCGCGAGGACCGGCGGCGACTTTTCGCATTTCGAGCCCACAATCGCCGAAAGGCTCGCGTGGGGTGCGTCGATCACCGAAGACGAAATCCAGCGCCTGCGCACCCGCCACGCCGAGTTTCGCTCGCGCATGGACGCGCTGCTCGCCGAATACGATTACCTGATCCTGCCATGCGCGCCGGTGAGCCGCCTCACGGTCGGCGCCGACCACAGCGGCGCCCGCGGCAAAATCCTGCGTTACACGGCGCCGATCAGCCTCAGCGGAATGCCGGTGGTCGCGCTCCCGGCGGCCAACCGCGACGGCGCAGGCGTCCAGCTCGTAGCCGCGCGCGGCGCCGACGCCCGCCTCACTGCTTACGCAGCACGACTCGCCGTTTAGACGCCGCCAGCAAGTCACGTTCGGCTCTCTCGTTCACTCTAATGCATGGGACAGCGCGCCTCAGTAGCGCCGGCGTCTCGCCGGCCAGCGCCAGACCGGACTGGCGACTACACCATGCCCACCACCTTCACCTGGCACGACATCGCTCTTCGCTTGCTCCTCACAGCTCTCGCAGCCGGCGCGATTGGCTTCAATCGCGATGAACGCGGCCACACGGCCGGCCTGCGGACGAATCTCCTCGTGGGCCTTGCCGCCTGCATCGCGATGATCCAGGCCAACGAGCTCATCAACTCCGTGGGCAAGCCAAGCGATTCGTTCGTCGTGATGGACATCATGCGGCTCCCGCTCGGCATTCTCAGCGGCATCGGCTTCATCGGAGCCGGCGCGATTCTGCGGCGCGGAGAAATGATCACTGGCGTCACGACCGCCGCCACGCTGTGGTTCGTCACGGTAATGGGGCTTTGCTTCGGCGGCGGACAGATCGGTCTGGCACTCGCTTCATTCGTCCTGGGCTTCGGCATTCTCGCCGGCCTGAAAAAAATCGAAGGAGAAATGCCGAGGCGGCAAAGCGGCACGCTGAAAGTGACCGTTTCGCCGGAGGGCCCCGGCCAGGAAGAGATCGAAGCGCTGCTCGAGCACGGCGGCGCGCAGGCGGAAAATCTGTCGCTCGCTTACACCTCGCGCGGAGCGGAGAAAATCTTCAGCTGGAAGGTTCGCTGGAAGGGCGTCGGGGACCACGCGAGCCCGCCGCCCGTCATTCAGGAACTGCACAGGCATCCGGACGTGCGCGCCCTGGAATTCACGCGCTGAGCCGAGAAGCCGGCGTCGCGCTTAGCGGTCGTACAAGTCGCTCTCCGATGCCACCGGAGCATCCGCGAAAGTCTTGCCGCTGCGCGCGGCCGCTCCGAACATCGGCCCGCGCGCCGCAACCACCGGCGCGAACGCCTTGAGGCCCGTCGCAAACGACACATCGTCGTAGATCGCTTCCATCCCGCCGCGCCGGAAATACGTCTCGTGCCAGAAGCCGGTGCCGCCCGAGTCCTTCAGGAATTGCCGCCACCACTGGCGATGTGGATCGGAACGCGTCCACTTGACCAGCGAATCCGTGTCGCGCCAGTATTGCCGGATGCCGACGTGCATCGGGAAAAGCGAAAAGACGAACGCCTCGTGGCGCAGCAGCCCGTCAGGCAAAGCCGCCGCCGAAGCGTTGATCTTCGGCCCGAAGCCCAGCAGCGTCTTCATCCCGGTGATGCGATTCACGCACATGCCCAGGTAGATCACCACGAGGTCCGGATAGCCGGAGAGATCGACCGTCTGCCGCTCGACTTTTGTGCCCATGGTTCCGCTCCCAAAGCGAATGCCCTCTAGTCGAGTATACGCAGAGCCGGGCGAAAAATTGCCGCGCGACGCCCCCGAGGCGCGTGCTACCCTACCTCATGCGCAAGGCCCTCTCGCTAGGCGTGTTGTCTCTCCTCGCCGTTTCCATCGCGCTTGCCGTGGCCGGCTGCCATCGTTCGACGAATGAAGCCGGGCTCACCAAAGTAATCCTCCAGGCCGATTGGTATCCGCAGCCAGAGCACGGCGGCTTCTACACCGCGCTCGTAAAGGGCTACTACAAGGACGAAGGCCTCGACGTCACCATCCAGCCCGGCGGCCCGTATGTCTCGGTCGAGCGCCAGGTGTCGGTCGGCGAGGCGCAATTCGGCATGAGCTCCTCCGACAAAATCCTCGAGTCGATCGCCGACGGCCAGCCGCTCATCGCCGTCGCCGCGACGATGCAGCACGATCCGCAGGGCGTGATGGTGCGCAAAAATTCGCCGATCAAGTCCTTCGCCGACCTCAACGGCCACACCGTCGCGGTCAAGACCGGCTCGACCTGGTGGGAGTACATCGCCAAGCGCTACCACCTCAACGACGTCCACGAAGTCCCCGCCATGATGAACGTCGCGAATTTCGTCGCCGACCCGAATTACGTCCAGCAGGCCTTCGCCACCTCCGAGCCGTTTTTCGCGCAGCAGGCGGGTGTCGCCACGCGCGTGCTGCTCACCAGCGACGCCGGCTACAACCCGTATCGCGTGATGTTCACCACGCGCGATTTCCTGGCGCAGCATCCTGAAGCCGTCGCGGGCTTCGTGCGCGCCTCGATCAAGGGCTGGCGCGACTACCTCAGCGATCCCGCGCCGGCGAACGCCGCTATCGCCAAGCTGAATCCCGAACTCAATCCCGCCTGGATGCACTTCACTTGGCAGGCCCTGCGCGACGGCCGCTTCGTCACCGGCACCGACGCGAGCGGCGCGCAAATCGGCCAAATGGAGCCCGCGCGCTGGCAAACCATGTACGAGCAGCTCGAGGATCTAAAGGTGATCGACAAACAGCTCGATCCGGCCACCGCCTACACGCTCCAGTTCGTGCAGGCGAAATGACTAGGGCCAAATTCTCGACCTAAGAAGCTACCTTAGCCCACTAGTACCGTTCCAAATCGGTACGCCCGCGCTATTCTCCGCCCGGGCGATCGGCTGCACACTAGCGGCTCAATCGGCTCATTTTCCAGCACTTCGTTCGGCGAGGATAGCATGCCCGTGTCTTGGGAAGCGTTCAACCTCTTGAGCAATCTGCGCTTGCGCACAAAGCTGCTGCTCTCGCTCGCGCTGGTGACCGTGGCCCTGAGTTGCGCCACCCTCTTCGCAGTGCGCTCCGCGGGGGAAGCTCACGCCCGCCAGGAACTCGTCTCGAGCACCCACACTTCTTTGATGACGTTTGACGTCCTCTTCCGCCAGAAGCAAAACGCCCTGGCGCGAAAGGCCGACCTGCTGGCTACCCAGGCCGCCATGGCCGGGACTCAGGACGACGACGATCAGAAGCGCCCTCCGGCGGCTGGCAGCGCCGCAGCCCCGGATCCAGACGGGCTCCAGGCTGCGGGCGACCCTCTTGAATCCGACGGCAGCGATCTGGTAGCCGTCGCGGACACGCCCGATGAGATTGTCGTCCTCCACTCGAAAGAGGCGAGTTTCCCCGCCGCCGACGCGCTGCGCATGTTGCACCGTTCGCTCGCCAATCATGCGACGGCCGATTGGTGGTACGTCGGCGGATCGCTCTACCAGGTCGCCCTCGAGCGCATCGGCGGCGGCCCCGGCACCGTCATCGTCGGCCGCGAAATCGATTACCGCGCGGTTCACGATATGGGACGGATTTCCGATAGCGGCGTCGTCTTCACCTACGACCGCAACGTGGTCGCCAGCACTTTTCGGCCGATCGAAGAAGAGGAAACCGGCCAGGCGCTGAGCGGCGCCCCCGCGCCCGCCACGATCCGGATCGGCGACGAAAAATTCTTCGCCGATTCGCTCCAGTTGAACGGCGGCTCGGGCCCGGTCGCGCGGCTCACCGTGCTCAAATCCTATAGCGGAGAGACCGCCTTCCTCGCCGAGCTTAACCACTTGCTGCTCGCGCTCGGCTTCGTGGCCGTGCTCGGCGGCGCGGGGCTGGCGTTCGTGATTTCGGACACATTTACCCGGCCGCTCTACGAACTCCTCCGCGGATTCCGGGCGCTGGAGCGCGGCGACTACGAGTATCCGCTCGACGCGCACGGCGGCGACGAAGTGGCCCACGCCACGCGCGCCTTTGACCGCATGCGCAAATCCCTGCGCGAAAACGACGCGCAGCGCCGCCAGCTCGAAGACCAGCTTCGCCAGTCGCAGAAGATGGAAGCGCTCGGGCGCCTCGCGGGCGGCGTCGCGCACGACTTCAACAACCTCCTCACCGTAATCAAGGGCCACAGCGAGCTGATCGTCGACCGCATGACCGCCGCCGATCCCGTCCTTTCGAGCGGCCAGCAGATTCGCAAGGCCGCGGACCGTGCCGCGTCGCTCACCCGGCAGATGCTCGCGTTCAGCCGCAAGCAGGCGCTTCAGCCCAAGGTGCTCAACATCAACGTGCTCGTCGACGACATGTCGAAGCTGCTGAAGCGCCTGATGCCCGCCGACATCGAAGTGGAATTCCGCGCCGATCCGTCGCTCGGCAACGTGAAGGCGGACGCAGGCCAGCTCGAGCAGGTGCTGATGAACCTCACCGTCAACGCGCGCGACGCCATGCCGCGCGGCGGCAAAATCACCATCGAAACCGAGAACGCCGCGCTCACGCCCGAATTTGCCCGCACGCACCCGCCGATGGAGCTGGGCGACTACGTAAGGCTCGCCGTGATCGACACCGGCACCGGCATGGACGCCGCGACGAAAGCGCACATCTTCGAGCCGTTCTTCACCACCAAGGAAGCCGGGAAGGGAACCGGCCTCGGCCTTTCCACCGTGTACGGCGTTGTGAAGCAGACGGGCGGTTTCATCTGGGTCGATTCCGAGCCGGGCCTCGGCAGCAAGTTCGAGGTGTACCTGCCGCGCGTGAGCGACGCGGTCGAGCCGGGCACCATCGGCCGAGCCATGCCCGCCTGCAACGCTTCGCAACAGACGGTGCTGCTCGTCGAGGACGAGCCCGCCGTGCGCGAAGTGGCCTGCGCGTTCCTCACGTCGGCGAACTATCGCGTGCTCGCGGCGGAAGACGGCGAGCAGGCCATGCAGATCGCGGCGCGCGAGGCGGCGATCGACGTCCTCATCACCGACATGATGATGCCGCGCATGCGCGGCTCTGAACTTGCGCGCGAGCTCCTGCGCTGGAAGCCCGGCGTGAAAGTCATCTACATGTCCGGCTACCTCGAGCCCGCCGAGCCGGACGGCGACGCGCCGAAGGACGCGTTCTTCCTGCAGAAGCCCTTCTCGCGCGAGGCTCTGGTCGATCAGGTCGCCGAAGCGCTCCGCCTGCCGTCGCCCGCATCGCCCGCCGCAGCCACCCGCCGCTAGCGGCTTCGCATGTAGTCGTTTTGTTGCCTCTCCTCCGGACTCTGCGCTCTCTGCGTCTCAGCGGTGAGTCGGTTTTTCTCCCCTGTTTGCCTCGTCTCTTCCGATCTCAGTGTCCTCGGTGCCTCTGTGGTGAACCGGCTTTCTCTTGTCGTTGCTCTCCGCCGCTCGCGCCAAACCACGCACGCTGTCATCCCGAATCCCCGCCCACAGCGGGGCGAGGCCCGCCTGCCGGACAGGCAGGGATCTGCTTCACCACGACTTGCTTGGCACAAGCGCCTCCGCAGGACTGCGGTCCGTTGTGTTTTCCGCTACACTGTTGCCCCTATGGCCGTGATCGACGAAGTCCTCGCCGCAAACGAAATCTATTCGCGCACGCACGAATTCCGCCACCTGACGCCGCGCCCCGAGCGCAAGCTCGCCGTCCTCACCTGCATGGACACGCGGCTCTCGATCCGCACGATGGGGCTGAAGGAAGGCGACGCGCACATCATCCGCAACGCCGGCGGAATCGTCACCGAAGATTCGCTGCGCTCGCTCGTCGTCTCGCACTACCTGCTGGGCACCGAGGAATTCATGGTCGTCAATCACACCGATTGCGGCCTGATGCACACCACCGAGGACGACCTGCGCAACCGCATCCAGAATCGCACCGGAACCGCCGCCGTCGCCCCCGCCTTCTTCTACGCCTTCCAGAATATCGAGGAGAACGTCCGCCACCAGCTCCAAAAGCTCCGCACCCACCCCTGGGTCCCCAAAACCGTAGCCGTGCGCGGCTTCGTCTACGACGTAGCCAGCGGCCGCCTCCGCGAAATCGCCCTCAGCTGACGCGAAGGACCGCACTCGAAACGCTACCAATCGCCGCGCTCCGCATCCAGTGTGTAAACTGACTGGTCAACCACCGATGTGGTAGCATACCGGCAACCCAGGGGCCGGCACACTTTTCGTGACGACCCCGGCCCCTTCCGCACGGAGAACAATATGTCTGAACCGGCGCGTCCGCTTCCGCCACCAGCTCCTCCCGTCACGAGCAAGAAAAAAGACCGAATCGACTGGCGCGATTTCAAAGGGCACCGCATTTACGCAAAGTATCCGAGACTGTGGGGGCTTTGCGTGCTCGGCGTCGGGTGTCTCATCCTTGAGGTTGCGCAGATGTGGGCCGACTCGGACGACGACAAAATTGCCTTGATGCTCCTAGGCCTCTGTCTGCGGCTGTTGGGGAGCTTTTACTGGCTGGGCTGCGTTTACCGGTTCCACAGGATTTTGGCGCAATTCAGCGAACGGAAATATCCCATTCCACCGCTGAAGGCCGTTGGGCTCCAGTTGGTGCCACTGTTTTGCTACTACTGGTTCTTTCGCTGGACGCGCGCCATCGCAGCGCTCGTGAACGAGCGCGCGGGCGCGCCTCGAATGAGGCGTATCCTGCCCGGAGTCACCTTGACGATTGCCTCGCTCATGGGGGCCATATCGATCTACGGAGCTCTGGCCCCGCTCGGCGGTGTGCGACTGTTGCTTCTTTTCGCTGTCGGCTCGTACATCAAGCGAATGTTGCGGGCATCTTTGCCGGAACCCGAACCATACAAGACTCGGCGGCTGGCCCATTTGAACGCGTCGATGTGCGCGGGCGTAGGGGCCGCGTTCACGTTCGTGCTCGTCGGAGGCGCGAAGGAATTCAGCCACCAGACGCGCATCGAGAAGCTCCACGATCTGATCGCCATCCTGGCCGTCTCCGCGGGCGTCCTGATCTTTTTTGAGCCAATTTTCGAAAGACTCCGCCTGAAGCTGGCGAAGGCCGAAGTGCACCACGAAATGCGCGACTCCATGCAACACCGCCCGTGGCTGACCCGGCTGACCGTGCTCGCGACGCTGGTCGGGGCGAGCGTGCTCGAGGGTCTCCTTCACACCGAAGTCGAAACCGGCATGAAGAAGAATCCTCAAGAAATGATCGGCACGCTTCTGGTTGCGTTGCTCATCTCTGGGGGAATCACTTACGCCTGGATCGGGGCCTTGCATGAACACCGGCCACATGCAACACGAAGCGGCGCACTGAGCGGCGCCGTGCTCGGAATCCTCCTTGCTCTCTCGCTGTGGATGGCTTTTTCCGGCACAGCTCAGGCACAGGCCCAGTCGCCCGAGACTGCAAGGGAACTGGCTGGCCTGGCGTCCGGCCCCGCGTCCCCCGAGCACCGCGCGATTGAGAGCGGCATCCCCTTCGCCTGCCCCTGGGTCACGCGCTCCATGATCGAGACAATTCGGTCCGGCAGCCTGCCAAGCCGATACATTCTCGAAATCGTCGCGACGTGGATGCTCCTGGGACTCGCGGGCGGCATTGCCATCGACCGCGGACCCGCATCGAGTCGCACACGGAGGGTCGCCATCGCCATTGTTACGACGGCCGTCGCCTGCGCGATCGTCATCCATTTTATGGACCGGACGGGAGCCAGTGACATCGCAGCTCACCTGTCGGCCGTTGTGGGTTGGGGGCTGGCCTTGATCGCGTGTCCCTCCTCGAGCATCCTGAACGTCGGCGGGACCGCTGGCGCCGCAGAGCTGGAAAGCCGAACTCCCACTGGCTGAGAGTACCCGTCAGGACTCGTGCCGGACTTCGTTATTTCCACGGATCGACCGCAGGCTCGGTTTAGGGTTCAAACCTACCGCCGGCCTGCCCTGATACCTGACATAGGAAGGGGGGCTTCAGACCGGCCCCTCGGCGTCTAAGGCGGCAAAGCCAGCCATTTCTGCGCCTGTAAGGCCGGTTAAGGCTTCCGCTAGGGGGCTCCTGGAGTCCCCTGTTATTGCGCAAGAAATTGCACCATCTTGGTGCAACCGCGGATTTCGTGGCACGGGCAATCCTGCCCGTGCTCTTCGCCCTCAGCAGCCTTGATCACCAGTCACTCATCACCAATCACTACTCACGATTTCGCTTTTCCATCGCGTGGGGCTTGGAGTAGGCTGAAAGCGATTCGCGATAGGAGGCAAAGCGAGGGCATGAAACGGTGACGGGCAAAAACTTGGGACGGGCGATATTCTGGCCGGCGTTTCTCGCGGTTGCGGCGGGATGCGTGGCGGCCTCCTACCACGTGCGATTTTCGGCCGAGGGCAAGATTTCCGAGCAGGCGTCTATTGCGGCCGCCGAAGCGCAACGAATCCAGCAGCAGGTCGTCCTCTTCACCAAGATGGTGGTGCCTTCACGCCTGCCCTTCGCGCAATTTCTGCAAAAAGTGGGAATCGACGCGGCGACGGCGGCGCGCGTGGTGGCGTCCGCGCTGCCTGTTTTCGATTTCCGCCACGTACGCGCGGGCAATCAGCTAAAGATCGGGCGCTCGGTG
>DATJRU010000280.1:0-3004 GCA_035504455.1 Vulcanimicrobiaceae bacterium | reverse complement strand
GCCGCGAACGCGCCATGAAACGCGTCGAGCAGCTGAAACACGCGCCGCTGCGTATATTCGCCCAGCTCGATGCCGCCGCAGAACGTCTTGCCCGCCGAATCCAGCACGATCAGCTTGATTTCGCTCTGCTCGCCGAGAGTGTTGATGCCGGCGGTCAACTCGCTGATCATGCGCTCGTTCAGCAGGTTGTGTTCCGGCCGGTCGAGGGTGAGCCGCGCGACCGATCCCTCCACGCGCGCCTTCACGAACTGGAAATCCGCAAGTTTTGGCGCCGCCACCGCCAGCGTGCCGAGGACTTCTACTCCACCGCGCCCCTCTGGGGACATGAATTCGCTCCGTGGAAAGATCTTGAGGACGAGCTGCGACGAGCACCCGCCGTGCCCCTGAAAGCACCCTCGAAAAGATTAGACCGTTTCGATTTCGAGGGCTACGCCCATTCCGCCCGATACACACAATGTGGCAAGACCCCTGCGGCCGGTGCGCGGGCTGCTCTGTGGGCTCGCCGGGCGGCGGATTTCGTGGATCAGCGTGGTGAGGATGCGGCTGCCGGTGCAGGCGATGGGATGGCCGAGCGCGATCGCGCCGCCATTCGGATTCAGCCGCGCGCGGTCGAACTGCAGGTCGCGGTCGCACGCCAGCACCTGGGCTGCGAAGGCTTCGTTCAGCTCCACGGCGTCGTAATCGGCCACCTTCGTGCCGGTGCGCTCTGTGAGCCTGCGGATCGCCGGCACCGGCCCGATGCCCATCACGCGCGGATCGACCGCCGCGACCGTCGCATCCACGATGCGCGCGATCGGCTGGAGGTTCAGCTCGCGCACTTTCTCTTCGCTCGCCAAGACCACCGCCGCCGCGCCGTCCGTGATGCCGCTGGAATTTCCGGCGGTGATCGTCCCGCTCTTGCTGAAGACGGGCGGCAGCTTCGCGAGGCCCTCCATTGTCACGTCGGGACGCACGTGCTCGTCCTTCAGCAGCACGGTCGTGTTGTTTTTCTTGTCGACAATCGTGATCGGCACGACCTCTTCGCTGAAGCGGCACTCGGTGGCGGCTCGCGCGGCCCGCTGGTGGCTTTCAAGCGCGAACGCGTCCTGCTCGTCGCGCGGAATCTTGTACTGCTCGGCGAGCAGCTCCGCCGTCTCGCCCATGATCATTTTCGAGATGGGGCAAAGGAAGCCGTCGCGATACATTCCGTCGATGAGCGGCTGATTACCGAGCCGGAATCCCCAGCGCCCCTCGACGAGGTACGGCACCCGGCTCATCGACTCCGCGCCGCCCGCCACGATAATTTCCGCGCCGCCGGTGAGAATCTCTTGCCATCCGAGGATCACGGTGCGCAGTCCTGAGGCGCACGCCATGTTCACCGTGAACGCGGGCACATCGTCGCCGAGCCCCGCGCGCCACGCGATCTGCCGCGCCGGATTCGGCCCCACGCCGGCCGGTCGCGCGTTCCCGAAAATCACTTCATCGACCCGCCATCGCAAATCGCGCCCGGCATTCTCGACATCGGTTTCGTCGGCTTGCAGAACGTCCGCGCCGCGGTGTCTTGCGAGCCATTCATTCTCCGTGCCGCCATCGAGCGGCTTGTAATCGAATTTTCCCGGCGTGCGCTCCGCCGGCAGCTCATCGCCAAACGCGCGATCCAGCGCCGCGCGCACCGCAATCGTCCCCAGATCGGGCTGCGTGAAATCCGCCAGCATCCCGCCGAATTTCCCGATCGGCGTGCGCACCGCGCTGATGATGTAAACCGGATTGTTCGTTGCCATAAGGGGATTGGATGTTAACACAGGCTTTTCGGCTGCGAGCCCGAAGCGGGTATAGAATGGCGGCGCTCGATTCTCACGCGGGAGGACCAGCCCATGAAAGGTTCATTGCGCTTGCTCTCCGTCGTCACCCTGCTTTCGCTCGCCAGTTCGCTCAGCGCGCAGTCCTCGGCGCCGAAATCGTCCGGCGACGTCGCCGCCCAGATTCGCGCGATGGAACACGCGATGATGGTCGCCGGCCAGGAAAAAGGTTCGGCCGGCTATATGTCGTTTTACGCGGAAGATGCGGTCGAGCTGCCCGACGGCGCCGACGCGCTTCGCGGCAAAGCTGCCATCGTCAAGACGATGGGCTTCCTCGACAACAAGAACAACCGCCTCACCTGGGAGCCCGCGTACGTCGACGTCGCGGCATCGGGCGAACTCGCCTACACCTACGGCACCTACGAATTCCATTCGATCGGCAAAGACGGCAAGCCCGCCGTCGAATACGGTAAATACGCCACCGTCTGGAAAAAGCAAAAGGACGGCGAGTGGAAGGTCGTCCTCGACACGGGAAACCCAAGCCCCGCGCCCACAGCAAAACCGCTCTGACGCGCCGTTGCCAACCGCTCGCACTACGGGTAATATCGCGCGCACATTTTCGATGTAACGGCCGGAAACGCCGGCCCGCTGAGGAGCTGCACACGATGAGACGTTCCGCCGCATCCCGTTCCGCAATTCGATTTGCGTTCGCGTTGGCCCTGCTCGCGATCCTGTGCGTTCCCGCCCGCGCGCAAATGGCGAAAGCTTCCGACTACCCGCCGCCGAAGCCAGCATTTCCCGGCCAGACCAACGCGCCGCCGCCCGCGCAGAAATCACCTGCGCTCCAGGTCGACACGGTCATCACGCGTTTCAACGGCCCCTGGGCGCTCGCGTTCCTGCCCAATGGCCATATCCTCGTCACCGAACGCTACGGCTTCATGCGCGTCGCGCATATGGACGGCTTCTATTCGGCTCCGATCACCGGTGTGCCCGACACGAAAATCGTCGCCGCTGAATCGCTGCACGACGTTGTCCTCGATCCCGATTTCGCGCACAACCGCGAGATCTACTTCACCTATTTCGCGCCGCCGCCCGGTGAAGATCCCGGCGCCTATCCTATCGACGATTTCTACAAGAATGTCTGGGACGCTTCCGTCGCCAAGCGCCGCACCATGCGCGTCGGCGAAGAGCGCCTCGCCAAGGCGCGCCTCAGCGAAGACGAAAAG
>DATJRU010000279.1:0-2513 GCA_035504455.1 Vulcanimicrobiaceae bacterium | reverse complement strand
GAGCACTTGCCCGGTGATGTAAGCGGCTTCGTCGCTCGCGAGGAAGACGACTGCGGCGGCGATCTCGCGGTCTTTACCGAAGCGCGCGAGCGGTATCAGCGATTTCATTTTGTCTTTCAATTCCTGCGGCAGCGGATCGGTCATCGGCGTTTCGATGAAGCCGGGCGCGACGGCGTTTACGGTGATGCTGCGCGAGGCGACCTCGACGGCAATCGCGCGCGTGAGCCCGATCAGGCCCGCCTTCGAGGCCACGTAGTTCGATTGCCCGGCGTTGCCGGTCTCGGCGACTACGGACGAGATATTGATGATTCGGCCCGAGCGCTGCTTCAGCATCGCGCCGAGCGCCTGCTGGATGCAGAGGTGCGCGCCCGTCAGGTTCGTCTGCAGCACGGCGTTCCAATCGTCGAGCTTCATCCGCAGCGCCAGCGTGTCGCGCGTGATCGCCGCGTTGTTCACCAGGATGTCGAGCCGGCCCATTTTCTCGAGGGCGTGCTGGAAACCGTTCTTTACCTGCGCGGCGTCGGCGACGTCCATCGGGACGGCGAGCGATTCTCCCCCCGCGGCCGCGATTTCTTCCGCCAGCGTCGCGAGCTTGTCGGTGCTGCGCGCTGCCAGCACAACTTTCGCTCCAGCCTCGGCAAGTGCGAGCGACGTGGCGCGGCCAATGCCTTGGGACGCGCCGGTAACCAGTGCAACTTTGTCCTTGAGTGAGAACATGATCGAGATTCTAAGTGTCGGCGACTTCGGCGCGCGCCTGCGCGATTTTGTCGAGCGTGGCGTGCAGGCTCGCGCTGTCTTCCACGCTGGAGCAGCGCACCGAGCGGTCGATCTGGCGCAACAGGCCCGAAAGGACTTTGCCCGGGCCGACCTCCACGAAGACGTTCACGCCCTGATCGATCATCTCGCGCACGGACTCGAGCCAGCGAACCGGGAGCGACACCTGGCGGATCAGCGCCTCGCGCGCTTGGTCGCCGGACTCGATCGCTTCCGCATCCACATTGGTGATCACCGGAAAGCGCGGCGCGTTGAATTTCGTGGCGCGAAGGTCCGCCTCGAAGCGCTGTTGCGCAGGGAGCATCAGCGCACAGTGAAAGGGCGCGGATACCGCGAGCATCACGGCGCGCTTGGCGCCCGATTGCGAAGCGATTTCCACGGCGCGCTTCACGGCGCCGGCGTGGCCCGAAATCGCGATCTGCTCCGGAGAATTCAGGTTTGCCGCGGAGACCACTTCGCCGTCCGCCGCCTTCTTGCAGATTTCCGCGACGTCCGACGGTGAAAGTCCCAGAATCGCGGCCATCGCGCCTTCACCGGCCGGAACAGCCTCCTGCATGTATTGCCCGCGCCGCCGGGCCAGCTTTACCGCGTCGGAAAACGCCATGGCACCCGCTGCCACGAGAGCCGAATATTCGCCGAGGCTGTGCCCGGCAACCATGTCGGGGGTCACGCCGTGTTTCTCGAGAGCGCGATACGCTGCGACAGAGACCGTGAGGATCGCGGGCTGCGTATTGGCGGTGAGCTTGAGCTCCTCTTCGGGACCTTCAAAGCAGAGTTTCGAAAGCGGAAATCCGAGGGTTGCGTCGGCCTCTTCGAAAATCGCGTGCGATTCGGGGAAATTTGCGTCGAGGTCGCGGCCCATGCCCGGATATTGCGAGGCCTGGCCCGGAAATAGGAAAGCGATCTTGCTCATGACGGTTGCGTTTTCCGCTCGTTCAGCCGCGCGCCAGGACGGCGGCGGCAGCGGAAAGCTCCTGTTCGATTTTCTCGTTGACGCGCGAGCGGCAGAGCTCCGCCGCCACGCGAATGGCGTTCTTGATCGCGTTGGGGTTCGACCGGCCGTGCCCGATCACGGTGATGCCTTTCACGCCGAGCAGCGGCGCGCCGCCGTATTCGGAGTAATCGGTGCGCTTGCGGAAATCGTCGAAGGCGCGCTTCGAAAGCGCGTAGCCCAACTGCGAGGTGAGGCTGCTCTTGATCGCCTTTTTCAGCATGCCGCCGATATGCTCGACCACGCCTTCGCTGATCTTGAGCGCGATGTTGCCGATGAAGCCGTCGCAGACCACCACTTCCACGTTGCCCCGGAAGACATCGCGGCCTTCGACGTTGCCCGTGAAATTGAGGGACGTCTGCTTCAGCAGCGCGCCTGCCTCGCGCGTGAGTTCGTTGCCCTTCATCTCTTCCTCGCCGATCGAGAGCAGCGCAACGCGCGGACGCTTTACGCCCCAGATAGTGCGGTAATAGATTTCGCCCATCACCGCGAATTGCTCGATCTGCTCGGGCTTGGAATCGACGTTCGCGCCGACATCCAGGATGATCGAGACCTTTTCCTTCATGTTCGGGAAAGCCACGGCCAGCGCCGGGCGGTCTACCGAAGGCAGCGTGCCCAGCACGAACCGCGCGACCGTCATTGCCGCGCCGGTATTGCCCGCGGTGACCAGCGCGTCGGCCTTCCCGTCGCGCACCAGCCGCGCCGCCACGTGGAGGGAGCTTTCTTTCTTGCGGCGGAACGCATGCGA
>DATJRU010000278.1:0-10628 GCA_035504455.1 Vulcanimicrobiaceae bacterium | reverse complement strand
CTAAAGCGCCAGGGACTGATTCGCCACATCGGCCTCAGCAACATCACTCCGCGTCAGCTCGAGCAAGGCCGGCGAATCACGGAAATCGTTTGCGTCCAGAACTTCTACAACGTGGCGAACCGCAAGGACGACGCCTTCATCGACGCCCTCGCCAAGCAAGGCATCGCCTACGTTCCGTTCTTTCCGCTGGGAGGTTTCACGCCGCTGCAATCTTCGGAACTCGATCAGGTCGCGGCGTCCCTGGATTCGACTCCCATGCAGATCGCTCTGGCTTGGCTTCTCCATCGCTCTCCCAACATTCTGACGATCCCCGGCACCTCTTCCGTAAGCCATCTTCGGGAGAATCTCGCCGCTGCGGCGCTGGAGTTGCCGGCGGACACAATCACCACGCTGAACTCGATTGCCGCCAGCCCCCAGGTGGCTCAGCCCAAGCACTGAAAGCCATCTCATGAATGCTCTTTGGCAGGTCGAACCTTCAGAGGTCTGTGTGGCAGCGATCAACTCTTTGCGTTTCGCGCCAAAATGCACGCTGTCATCCCGAATCCCCGCCAGCGGCGGGGTGAGGGATCTGCTTTACCCGACTTGCTTGGTGCCGGCGCAGGACGAAAGTCGGATCGCACATTTATCAGACAGCTTCCAGCTTCGTGTTCCCGAGTAGGAGGTTACGATGCCAGAAAAACCCGTCGCCCTGGTTACCGGGGCCAACAAAGGAATCGGTCTTCAAATCGCAAAGGACCTCGCGGCGCGCGGCTTCACCGTGCTCGTCGGTTCACGCGACATCAAGAACGGCGAGGCGGCCGCAAAAAACGTTGGCGCCAATGCGAGCGCCATTCAGCTCGATGTCACCGACGCCGCATCCATCGCGGCCGCGGCCGAACGCATCCGGAAAGATTTCGGCCGGCTCGATGTGCTCGTCAACAACGCGGGCATCTCGCACACCGGAAAGTCCGCCAAGCCCCTCGCCGAGCTCGTGAAGGCGGGCCGCCCGAGCGTCGCCTCTCTTGAAGAAGCACGCGCCATTTTTGAAACGAACGTATTCGGCGTCGTCGCCGTTACGCAGGCGATGCTGCCGCTTCTTCGGGAAGCGCCGGCGGCGCGCATCGTCAACGTATCGAGCGGGACCGGCTCGCTCGCGCGGAATTCGGACCCGGCCAATCCCCGTCGCGGGGCGTTCGGCGCCTACTCCTGGTCGAAGACGGCCCTGAACGCGATCACCGTCGCTTTCGCCGCGGAGCTCGAGCCTTTCGGCATCAAGGTCAACGCCGCATGCCCCGGCTTCACCGCCACGGACCTCAACAACTTCGAGGGCACGCGCACCGTCGAGCAGGGCGCGCGCGAACCCGTCCGCCTCGCGCTTCTCGACGCGAGCGGCCCCACGGGCACGTACTCGGACGACGACGGTCTGATTCCCTGGTGACGCTGCGACCGCCTGATCGCAGAGACACTCTCGATTTCATTTTATGGGCGGGCAAGCCGCCCGAAGGAGAACGAGCATGATAGAAGTCTTTGGAGCAACTTCGACGACCGATGAGGTCCTCGACGGAATCGACCTGCGCGGCAAGCGCATTCTGGTCACCGGCGTTTCGGCAGGGCTCGGTATCGAGACCGCCCGCGCCCTGGCCGCGCACGGCGCCGATGTAGTGGGCGCCGCGCGGGATCTGAAAAAAGCTGCACAGGCGACTGCACAGGTGCGCGAGAACGCCGGGGCGCACGGTGGAAGCTTCGAGCTGATCGAACTCGACCTGGGCAATCTCAAAAGCGTGCGCGCCTGCGCTGACAAGCTGCTCGCGAAGGGCCGGTTCTTCGAAGTGGTCATCGCTAACGCGGGCGTGATGGCCGCGCCCTTCGGCCACACAGCGGACGGTTTCGAAACGCAGTTCGGCACGAACCATCTTGGCCACTTCGTCTTCATCAACCGGATCGCGCCGCTTCTGCGTCCCGGCGCGCGCGTGATCAATCTCTCCTCGGCGGGCCACCGCTTCTCGGACGTGAACCTCGAAGATCCGAACTTCGAGCGCACTCCCTACGAGCCGTGGACGGCCTATGGGCGCTCGAAGACCGCGAATATTCTTTTTTCCGTGGCCTTCGATCGCCGGCATCGCGACCGCGGCGTGCGTGCGGCGGCCGTCCATCCGGGCGGCATACAGACCGAACTGACTCGTCATCTGCCGCCCAACGCACTCGAAGAAAGGATTGCCGAAATCAATCGGCAGCTGGCGGCCGAAGGCAAAGAGCCCTTCCGGTGGAAGACCGTCCCTCAGGGCGCCGCAACTTCGGTCTGGGCCGCGGTCGTTGCTCCCGCCGACGAAATCGGCGGCCGTTATTGCGAGAATTGCCACGCCAGCGAACCCCTATCTCTCAGCATTCCGATCGGCATGATCAGCGAGGGCGTGCGCGCGTACGCAGTCGATCCAGATCGCGCGGAAGCGCTCTGGAAGAAGAGCGAAGAAATGGTCGGAGAGACGTTTTCCTGAGCGGAATCTATTGCTTGGGAGTCGCCGGACCCACGCCGACGACGGTGTGGAACAGAATTTTGCCGTGGCGCACGACGAAAGCATCGGTGCCCTGCATCGACCCGGGCTGCCCGGGATCGGATACCCAGTGTTCGTAGCCCACGTCGCCGTCGGCCGTCACGGTCGCGTTAAACACCGGCGCGGGAGTTTTTGAGTTGCCGGCGCCCGAGAAAAAACTCTCGAACATCTTGCGTAGCGCGGCTTTGCCCTGCACGGTCGATTTCGGCGCGATGAAGATCGCGTCGTCCGCGTAATCGCTCAGCACCGCCTCGAGGTCGTGGTGCGTGAACGCATCGAGATGATGCTGCACCACCTGCTGCGACGTCCGTTCCGCCGCATCCTGCGCCCAGGAAGAATTAACGGCCGGAAAAGCCGCAAAAATTGCCATCAACGCGCACGCAAGAATCATTCTTCGCATCGCGGATTCCTCGAACTGGCTATGCCGAGCGCAGCGAGTATAGTGATCGCGCCCCAGCGGAACAAGTCCAACTCGATGCGACACTGCACCTTCCCGCGCGCTGGACGCGCTTCGTTGCGCAGAAGTATAGTTCTCTCAGCATGTACGAGTTCATCCGAACAGAAGAAGAGCCCGAACCTCAACCGTCTGGCAATCGCTTCGGGCCGCCCCACAAGCGCACCGGCGCGGATCTTCTCGATCCATCGCAGTTCCCCGTCATGCGTCCGAGATGCTTCGGATGTTCGCGGCCGGTGCCCTTGAGCGAGATCGGACGCCACATTCGTGGTTGCGACAAAGTTGCTGCTGAGGACTTGGCCAGGTTCAAGGCCGCCCTGTTCGAGTTCGAATTGAATCCAAGCCGCGCCCGGGAAGTGGTGGAACAGTTCTTGACCCGGCTGCGGAGTTGACACTACCCCTCGCCTCTGTCGAGACGCCGCCTACTCGCTCCGATTACGTGCCCACACGCAACGCGCGCGTCAAATTCTTCAACGTAGCAATCGCCGAATACGCCGCAAGCTGCGACGTGCGCGGATTCGTTTTCGACGGCACATTCTCCACCTTCACCGTGAGCTTGCCGAATTCTCCCTGCACGCGGATTTCGTGAACATTCTCGCTGCCTCCGGGCACGGCCACCACGCGCACGCGCACCGGAACCGGTTCCGTCGGATCGACGGCCAGTCGCAGCGAAGCCGCCACATTCGACGTCGCCGGAAACGCGCGCGCCGCTTCCTCCGCGAGCCCCTCAAAAATCACCGTGTCTTCCTTATAGCTTTCGAGCGGCAAATTGCGATCGACCACGTACTTCGATCCCTTGAGCGCCGCGACAGGCTTCCGGCTCGTCAGCACCGCCGACTCAATCCGTCCGATCGACGCGGACTTGATCCCGTCGAGCCCCGCAATCGCGCCCGACGGCACGTAGATGTGGCATCCCGCCTCGCGCGCTTGCCGGAACCACTCTTCGCGCCCGAGCAAGCCGCCCACGCTCATAATCAGCACGTCGCGCCCACGCGCCAGCGCCTTCGGCACGAATTCCGGGAGCGCCGCCTGGCTCGCCGCCTCGACGGCGAGTTCGCACCGCTCGATCATCTCGTCGATCGAAACCACGGGCGGCTTGCTCGCGAGGTCAGCGGACAGCGCCTTCGCGGCCGCGCAGTCCTTGTCCGACAGCGCGACCAGTTCCGCATCGAGTTGCTTCTCGTCGAGCGCCGCGGCGATGGTTCTGCCGATGGCGCCGACGCCGAGTAGTCCGATTTTCAGCATCGCCATGGCCGCGGCCTACGCCAGCTCGAGCATGCGGTCGATCGCACGCTTCGCCTTGCGCGCGATCTCTTCGGGCACGCGGATTTGGGGCGTCATGGTTTCGAGCGAGCGAATCACGTTGTCCAGCGTGATCGTCTTCATGAACGAGCAAACCGCCTCCGGATTCACGGGATAAAACTTCTTTTCGGGAAACTTCTTGTTGAGCTGATGCATGATGCCGAGCTCCGTGCCCACCGCGAACTCCCCCGCGGCCGAGCTGCCGATATGCCGCAGCATCCCTTCCGTCGACAAAAAGAACGTGCGATCCGCCGGCAGCGTTCCGTCGACGGCCTTCGCCATGCACGAGCTGACGCACCCGCACTCAGGATGCAGCAGCAACTCGATATCGGGATGTTCGTCCATGATCTCGACAACCTGCTCCGGCCGAATCGTCTTATGAACGTGGCAGTAGCCGGGATACGCGACGATGTTGCTCCGCCCGGTCTGCCGCGCCACGACGCTCGCCAAAAATTTATCCGGCAGGAAGAGAATCGTCTTGTCCGCCGGAATCGCCGAAACAACTTTCGAAGCATTCGCCGAGGTGCAGCAGTAGTCGCTCTCCGCCTTCACCGCCGCGGACGTATTGATGTACGCCACCACCACGCACCCGGGCAGCTTTTCCTTCCACTTGCGCAGCTCTTCCGGCGTCACCGCGGCGGCCAGCGAACATCCCGCGCGCAAATCCGGCAAAAGGACGGTCTTCTCCGGCAGCAGAATCGCCGCCGTCTCCGCCATGAAGTGCACGCCGCAGAAAACGATCACGTCGGCGTTGGTCTTCGCGGCCGCCTGCGAAAGCTTCAGCGAATCGGCCACTGCGTCGGCCACTTCCTGCACCTCGGGACGCTGATAATGATGCGCGAGAAGGATGGCGTTGCGCTCCGCGCAGAGCTGGCGGACGCGCTCCTGCTTCCGGCGAATTTCTTCGGCGGAGTCTGCGATATTCTCGACGATCGGAAGTGTGTACCGCGATTCGAATGCTTCTTGCACGGCCGCTGCGTTTGTCATGAAAGTGTCCTTTTCCCAGGGGTTATAAAATTCGCTGACAGATATCGAGAGCGCGGGCGGAGTGCGTCACCGCGCCGACGGAAATCGCGTCGACGCCGCGAGCGGCATACGCCTCCACATTCGATTCCGAGATGCCGCCGCTCGCTTCAATCAAGACGTGTTCCCACAGATTCTCGCGCCGCAAAGCATCCAGAATCCCGCCGATCTGATCCGGCGTCATGTTGTCCAGCATCAGCAGGCACGGGTAGTCTTCGGCGGAACGCTCCCGCAACCGCCGAAATGCCTCGGCCGCGGCCCGCGCGGCGGCTTCACCGCGCACTTCCACCTCGATAAACGCGGAATCCTTTCGCGACTCCCACGCTTTTTCTACCGCGATCGGCGCGGCATCTTCCTCGCGATCGGCCAGCAGCGCGAGGTGATTGTTCTTCACCACGATGGCGTCGCCCAGCCCTAGCCGGTGCGTCCCGCCGTTCCCGAGGTGCAACGCGCGCTTGTCGAGCAGCCCCCACGGAGTCTTCCGCGTGCCCACGACTCGCGTGGCCGGGCACTGACGCCTCGCACGTTCCTGCACGCAGTGAATCGCGCTCGCGATGCCGCTCATTCGCTGAATGAGGTTCAGCCCGACGCGCTCCAGCGCGAGAAGCTGCATCTCGTCGCCCTCGGCTCGCAGCAGGACATCGCCGGGCCGAATCGCATCGCCGTCATTCTTCTCGAGCGCGACCGCGATCCCCCGCGCCTGCAGCAGGAACGCCAGCTCAGCCAGTCCCGCCACGATTCCGCCATCGCGCGCCAGAATTGCCGCTTTCGCCTGGCCGCGGCTGAGCCCCATCGCCGCCACCGTCAAATCGCGCGGCGCCAGGTCGGCGCGCAGAAGAGTTTCCGTAAACGCGCGAACGGTATCGCGGTATCCGGCATTCTCCAGCGTAAGACCTGCCCCTCGGAAGAGGGCTTGCTCCGTTCGTTCTTCGCGTGTGAGTTTCATCCCAAGATATTTCCGATCTGCGTGTTTATGCGCCCATCTCATCACTGCCTGTTAGGGGGTCGGAGCTTCCAGCTCCGACATTAGGACGCAAAGGACGCGGGGCTTTAGCCCCTGAAGACACTCCCAGGTATTGGTATGCACGTTTACGAGACAGTTTCATTTCAGAAGAAACCCCCGCGCTCGTAGCTGCGCTTTCGCGCGCGCGATCATTTCCGGCCGCGATGCTTCCACCGTGTGCAGGTGGACCCCGTTCGTGAGCGAAGAAAGCAGCGCCGCATGGGAGGCGCGCACGTGCGCGAGAAAGTCCTGCAGATCCGCCCGCGATTCCAGCATCAGCGACCCGCGAAGCTCGCCGTAGATCGGGTGCTCGACGATCACGTCGAGGATCTTCACTCCATGGTCGAGAAGGATCTGAAGCTCCTCCTCGGTGCGTTCGGGAGGATGCTTGCACGCAAGGATCGCTCGATGGGCCCGCGTAGATTCGGCCGGCAGACGATAACCCGTGGGCGTCGCCAGGATTTCCTCGCCGCTCGCTCGCAGGATGGCAACGTCCTGCACCAAGCACTGGCGGCTTACCCGGAAATGCTTGGCGATTTCGCCGCCGGGCACCGGCCCGCCGCGAGCGCGAAGCCAGGCGACGATCTGGCGCCGCCGGCTGCGAGTGCCCTCCCGCGTAGCGGCTTGTAGCTTTTCGCGGGCGCGACTGCGCTTGCTGAGCTGTCTTGTCACCTCCCTAGTCTACTGTAAGGCAAGCGGCGCTGTACAGCGCATCGCTCCGCGGCGGCAGGGTTACTCCGGCGCGGCTCGCTCGATAATTTTGATTCGCGCCCGAACTCCAACGGCGAGATAGTGGTAGCAGGCCACGCGTGGAGTCAGTGCTTCAATGACAGGACAAGCCGGGCAACGGCGCAGTGAACGCATCCTTCTCGATGTGCCCGTCGTGATTTGCGGCGGTTCAGCCGAACACCCCACGTTCCGCGAGGAAACCTTCACGGTGACCGTAAGCGCGCACGGCGCTCTTCTGATGCTCGCCACCAAAGTTGCGCTGGGCCAAAAAGTGATCGTCATGAATCCGCAGAATTGGGACGAGCGCGAAGCGAGAGTGGCTTACCTCGGTCCCGATCGCGCCGGCCTTGCGCAGGCCGGGGTCGAATTTCTCGCGCCCGCGCCGGAATTCTGGGTCCTGGACGACCCTCCGGCGAACTGGAATCTCCCCAAAACGACGGTCGAATGAGAATTGCGGCACAAATTCGCCCGCGGGCACGGTCGAAAGCGGGGAAAGAGGCTCTCGCCCTAAACGGTCAGCTCGGCGAGCCAGGAATCCAGAATCCGCAGTTGATCTTCGGGTGGGTCGACGAACGCCATGCCCATTCCCAGCCCTTCCTGCACGTAGATGATCCGGGCCATCGTCGTGAAGCTGCCGTTGTCGCGCGTCACGCACAGTTGCACCTGCGTATCCACGGGCAGCGTGTTCAGCACGTCGATGTAGCATCCTTTGCGGCTGATCTCAGAAATGCGTCCGGACATGCGCGTGCCGGTCACGGGCTCTACAACTTCGGCGCTGGCGATGAGAGAATACCGGGGGACAGTACGGCGCTGCCCGAAAGGCAGTGCGGAACCGGGTGGATCGGATGCGTTGCGCATGATCTCGCTCCCAGTATGATGCCTTCAGCGTCCCACAGCGCGATGACTCCCACCAAGCATCCCGCAGCCAGGCGACGCGAAAGCGAAAACATCGCCGCGCGAGGGCAGTCTCGGGCCTTTTCAGAGCCCGCCGAAACGCCTTTGGCACGAACTTGGTGAGCTATTCACCAACACCCAAGATTGCAGAAAGCAACCGGCAATTGCTTCTAATTCCAAGCAGATAGGTACTAGGAACCGGTTCGACACCTCGCTAAGGTGATTCCTGTAGGCCCGATGTCCATGTGCGCTGTGGCCACAACCCGGTTCAAATCAGTTGATTCGGAGCTTCGAAAGCTTTAAGGTGTGCTATCTGGTGGGCGATCATAAAGAAGTGATGTTCCATGATGGTACAGTCCAACGGGGCCACCAATGCGTCCAGGGGAGCAGCTTCGAGAACTCCGCAACCGGCTTGGCGTGACTACGCGTGAAGTAGAAGAGTTTAGCCGAACCATTGCGGAGGACCGCCAGAACGAAGAATTTTACATTTCGAACGCCTGGCTCACTCAGCTCGAGAACAAAAACTCCATACCGAGCATCTACAAGCTCTACAGCTTGAGCGTGATTTACCGCACGAAATTCCACGAGCTGCTGGCGGTGTTCGGAATCGATCTCGGCGCCACGTCGCGCTATCAGCTCGCGCTGCCTTTGCAGAACACGCACCTCGCCTCTTTCGAAATTCCCGATGGCGAAAAATCGGTCACGTTTCCGGTGCGATTCGACAAGAGCTTCAGCCTGGAAACCACCAGCCTGATTTCGCGGATGGTTGAAGTCTGGGGCGAAATCCCTGTCGCGCTGATTCAGAAACTCGACGTGCGCCACTGCCAGTACGGGTTCATCGGCTTGCAGGACCACACGATGTATCCGCTGCTGCGCCCCGGTTCCTTCGTGCAGATCGATAGCCACCCCAGCCGCTTGCAGCCTTCGGAATGGCGCACCGAGTTCGATCGCCCGATTTTCTTTGTTGAGCTGCGTGACGGCTACGCGTGTTCGTGGTGCGAAGTAAGAGGTTCGCAGCTGACGCTCGTGCCGCACCCGCTCTCAGGTTCCGCGATTCGGCAGTTTTCCTATCCGTCGGAGGCTGAAATTGTGGGGCAGGTGACCGGAGTTGCTATGCGGCTAGTCCCTCCGGACGAGAGTCCAGCCGAGCTTCCAAGACTGCCAAGGCGATCTTGAAGTTCGAGAAGAGAAACTCGGCCGAAAGCGGGTCCGTTTCCACAGGCACTGCCACGCGGTAGGGTTCCAGCCTTCCCCACGCGGTCAGGAATTCGCGCGGTGTGGTGTGCGTCGAGCTCCTGTAGCCGTCGAGCTGGGTCACCAGCTCGTCCAGCGGGCAAATCACCAGTTCGCAAAAGGCTTCGCGGTGGCAGTCTGCAAGGGCCTCGCAGGCCACTTCCTCGCCGAAACGCGAGGCCAGGCCGTCGTGATGATACACGCCGGTGTTGTAGTCCCTCATGGACGCAAGGTAGATCAGCCTGTCCAGGGGGCGCTGAATGTCAGAGAGCGTGCGCTGGCACAGGTCTTTGCGGGCTTGGTCTACGTCCATTCGCTTGACGCCGCTACCCGAATGCATCTCCGCTCCTACGAGGACAACGAGTTATTCGCAATTGGTTTGAGCTGCACCGGATTCAGGAAGGCGAGAGACTGCTCTGAAACCGTGCAGATCCTGGCGGCCGCGGTCGCAGTCGCTCCAACCATGCGCGGAGCCGCATACGGTCCCGCCACGGAAACCGCGAGCTGCAGCGCCCGGCAACCCCAAAGCAGCGCCGTGAACCGGCAGGCCAGCTCCACTTCAGTGCGCAGCCCCAGTTGTGCGTAGGAGCGCGCGGCGCCTACATGGAAACGCTTCAGGCTCGCGATCTGGCAGCGTACCTGGCCGATCCAGGCGATCGCGATTTTCTTCCGCTCAGCGATAAAAAGGTCGCGCACGCGCTTCGAGGACGTTGAAGAAACGTAATTGAGATCGTCCTTCGCGAAGATTCTGTGGACCAGCTCTTCCGGAAGCAGGCCACCCTGAAGCGCGTCAAGCGCCTTGCGGGCGTCGAGCAGCACGCCCGAGTCTCCCTCGGGGCGAGCGCCGCCGCGCCGCATCAGGAAACCGAGCGCCGCGAGCAGTGCGAGTCCGATAAAGCCGAAAAAGATTAGCTGAATCACTTTCGTTCCGCCTTCAAGATGCGGCGATCACTTGAGTGGGCGCCGACCGCAACCGCCGTGAAACCCGCACCTGTATAAGTATCATAATACCCCGGGGTTCGTCTTCCGCTTGGAGCCTCGACAGTATCGCGTAGCCTCAGCACTGTCCAGAACGAAATAGTGACCAGGCCGACAACTACCAAATAGAGCACCCGGCTATCCCCTTGGTGGAGGCATGCCAAACTGCACACGGCGGCCCCGGCTACAAGCGCCCAGGCATAAGTGCCCCAGAATGAGCCGTTCCTGCACCTCGCGTTCCTGGCCACCCGAGTTATGGATCTCATCCTCATGTCGAATCCAAGCTCCAACAACGTTGTCAGCTTAGAGATCGCTAACTCCGCAGGCAATAGTACGAACATACTGTTCTCGGAACGATTGAAAAGCCGCCAGTGTGTACCCAAGCAGGCCGATTTCAGTGAATCCGCGGCCACATGGCCGATAGCGCACGCCGGGTTTTCGCCGCGAACGCGTCGTAGTCCCGCCCCAGCGGCACGTTGGG
>DATJRU010000277.1:0-5759 GCA_035504455.1 Vulcanimicrobiaceae bacterium | reverse complement strand
AACGGAATCCCCGGGTGAGATGAGGCCGAGTCTTTTGCATCGGATTTGTGGACACGAATCCCGAAGCAGATGCGACGTAGCGGATTCCCGGGCGAAACGAACGCGTGATGCCTACGGTAGATTTTTGGGGAATGTTTTCCGAAGCGGGTGTGACGAAACCGAGTCCTAGCTGAGATGAGAGCACGGCCCTTTTGCGTCGCATTTGTGGGGCACGATTTTCTCAGGGAGATATGACGCAACCCGAATCCTGATCAACATGAGAACACGTTTGCACCAGATTTGTCGGACGATTTCCCAACGGGCCAAAAGTGGGCGTGGGATGCGGAGCTCTTGAAATGAGATCCCCTAGACAGACCAGCTCGCGCCACAGCGGCGTCGACACAGAGCGATGCTTCTTCGTTTGCAAAGAGAATCTCTCGATCGGCGGGAACCGCCTCTCCAATCGGCGCTCCAAGACTGAAGCGCGAAAAACCAGCACGTCGCGAGCCGGGGCCATCGGGCATCGCGGGCGGGACCAGGGGCTGCAGTACTCTGCTTTCCGGCGGGAGCGTGTTTCTGCGCGCCGCTCCGCATTCTTGCCGCGCTTCGCTGCAAGTGAAAGCATTCAACAGAGAATGACGGGCCCGGCAAATCTTGCCCGTCGAGAAGAAAGTAGTCGTACAACTGGCTTTCGCGCTGCATCGCCGAAATGCCCACATTTGGCCGAACAGCCGACCGAGCAAACACCTCTTACTCGCCGACAGCACTGGCTCGACGCATCTGTACGTCGGTCTCGCAAACGCAGAGCGCTTTTTCGCGCTCACCAACGAAACGGGCGGCCCTCTCCAACACCGGCTTTTGCGGAACGTAATCGGCGATGGCCAGAGCAAGCATCACAGACCCGTGCCAAGTCGCGACGGCTGATATCTCCGCCCTCAACGGGAGTACGGAAATTCTGCCGCGCGGAAGAAATCTCCGAGTACCACCTCCTCGCCAACCTAAGAGCGACCTTCCGCCACGCCGACATTGGAGCAACAGGCGGGAGAGCCCCGCATGCATTTCCGCTTCGACCCACCGGTCGACCAACGACCGAACCTCCTTGCGTAGGTTCGCAGCATGGCTCATCCGCGAGATTTCGAAAGACTCGAGGCTTGCGACCGAGCACGCGCCTAAGTAGTCGAGCGCAAGGACGAGTATCGCCCAGGGGACGCCCCCATTGTTTTGCTTAGTCCCCGGCAGACAGGGAGGGAAGTCGCGCGGCCAGATAACTAAACAGATAACGTCCTTCAACAGTACCTACACAGTACGCGTGGGTACTGCTTCTTGGAAGCGTCGTTCCTCGATTTCACCGGCCACGAAGGGAGACAGATCAGAAGAGCGAGAGGTGCAGAGATGAAACCGGGTCTCAAACTGCGAAGGGAAGCGGGGCTGGGAGCGACCATTCCGCGCGGCTGGCGGATGGCGTGGTACGAGCCGAGGCGTCGCGTCGGAGTCTATTATCCGCCGCCGTTGCACTGGATGCTGCACATGTTTCGCGAGTTGGCGTATCGCATGCGTGTCGCTCTGAAGGCGCCGAGCATGGAGCGCGCCGACATCGCCGCGATTCAGCAAGCTGACCTCGAACGCCAGCGCCTGGCGGACGAATACGCGTCCGGCTACCTGGCCGGCTGGCGGGAGTGCTTCCAGACCTGCCTCGAGGCCGTGCAGCAGGAAGTGGCGCGTGTCGACGAAATCTGGGGCTTCGGCGATCTCCTCACGGCGCCCAATAAGTCGGATCGGCATAACTAACATCTGCCGCGAGCGCTCCGTTTGGCCGTCGAGGCAGACTGCCCGATTTCAGGTCCGCGCCGCGCTCGCGCTGCAGTGCCCTGCGAGGTCCTATGAAAGCTACAGAGGTCTTCGACACATGCTATGGGCGCTATCGTGGCCTGCGTCAGTGGGTGAAGGATACATCGAGCACCGTGCGGGCGGTCAATCTGGACCTGCCGTCATCGGGCTACCAGTGGAGGCCCGACCGGGCCCGCGCCTGCGAATACATAGCCGACTTTGAACGCATTGGCCGCCGGGCGCTATGCCGCCCCGAATGGAGAGGACGACTCAGACTGTTCCACACCTATTTTGTCCGCGGCGTCGAGTACCGGCAAGCTGTTCGACTAGTGGGCGTTGCCGAGGGCACTTTCGATTACTGGTTCGGGGAGGTGAAGCGCGCCGTGGGCAGGGAATTCTCGCGGACAGGCCTGTTTCCGCCGGCGCGGTACTTCGGGTCCCGGGGACTAGCGGTGGCTGAGCCGCCGGTTTCTCCCGCGGCCACTGTCGCGGGATATCGCCAAGAGGTTGCGCAACAGCGGGATGCCCAGATTGAGGGGCACGGAGAGCAAGTTCTTGAGCAGCGTTGATCGCCGCTCCTGCTTTTCGTAGATCGCGTCCGATTCGGCCTTCTTGGTCGCGACGACCGCGATAATGTACTTCAAGAAGTCTACGCCGCACTTTTCGCACCTACCGCCCTGGCGCTGCTCGTGCTTGCAGGCAGGGCACTCGTAGCGCAGGGTCGCATGGCACCGACGGCAGAAGCGTGCCACGTCGCGGGCTTCGGCTCCGCATTTTGGGCAGTTCATTGAGTAATTCTAGCCTGTCGCGCCGTTGCGTCGGTTGGCTGGGGCCGAAGTGCGTCTACGTGGTAACCCTGTACTGCAGGTCAGGGGAGTCCGAACGCCTGACTGCGGATGGGCGCGCCAGGCAAAAATCAGCGGACGAACCTGATCCGCTGGACCGGCGTTCTCTTGCTGCCACAATGCTTGCGTTTGGGGTCTGCCGGCCGCGGAGGCGCGGTTGCGGCCTTTGCCTGGGGCGGAGGCGCCAGTAGCCGCACCACGTGGCCGAGCCGCTCTTGGCGGTAGGGCTTGGCCATGCAAACGATCGCACCGAGCGAATGCGCGTTTGCATAGTCGCTCGGGTAGGCCGATCGCGTCATGAGCATCACGGGAACGGCCTGGAGCCGGGGCGTCGTTTTCACGTGGGCGCAAAGGTCATACCCGGGCAAGTCGCGTCCTTCGATCTCAGCGATCAGCAGCGCTGGGGTATACGCGTCGAGCACCTCGCGCGCCTCGCGGGCCGTCCCGACGGCGATCACGTCGTAGCCCTCGTTCTTGAGGTAGCTCTGCAAACACGCGCGCAGCGCGGCGTCTGCATCCATTACGACGACAAGGGGCCGGTCGGAGCCTTCGGTGCGGGCGTACTCGGTCCAGGTGGATTTCTTTCCGAGCGTGTGGCCAGCCGAGTCGACCATCTCGGGGTCCCTGCAAGCGTTGAATGCGACCGCGACGGCACGGCGGCCGTCGCCCATATCGCTCACGCGAGCCACCATCCCCATTTGCTCGGCCTGAATCGCCACCAGCGAGCGGCTGTAGGGGAAGGTTACCGCGACTTCCATGCCGGGCTCGAAGGCGGCTTGCGCGGTCGTGAATAGTATTCCGCCGCGAGAGACGTCGAGCGTCATGGAAATCTCGTCCGGGCCGTCGTTGGTTAGGTCGAGCTGGCGCACCCGCACAGGGGCCGAAATCATGGCGCGACGGCGGCTGCGTCGCTCGCGGCCCGCGGGACTGCCATTTTCTTTGTTGGATGGTTCGGCCGGCTCCTCGAGCTTCGACGTGGGATCCTGGGAATCTCGCCCCCACTCCGTCAGGGCGTCGTCCGGCCGGTTCTCGGAATTCGGTTCGAACCGGTTATTCATGGCGCTACCGACCTCCTCAGAAATACGTCAGAAATAGGTCTTAGTGACGATTAAGAGTAGCGGCTTCAAGCTGCTATCTACACTAGAAGGAAAGTCACATTTTGGGCGGTACCATTGTGGGATTGGGCGACGGTACCTTCGTACCCTTGATGGAGACACCCAGCGAGATACTATCCGAAGGTATAACCGCCCACCGACCGCGACCGGACGAGAACTGCCACGAGCCGAACGGATCAGCCGCTCGTGACCGCGTGGTCATTTCCCGGATCGTCCGCTAAAATAGCTGCGTGGCCGCCGCAAACTCCGAAAAATCCTACAGTCTCTCCGTGCTCGATCTTTCGCCCGTGCCCTCGGGTTCGTCAAGCCGCGAGGCGTTGCAGAACACACTTGATCTCGCGCGGCTGGCCGAGGATCTGGGGTACACGCGCTACTGGCTCGCCGAGCACCACAACACGCCGCTGATCGCGAGTTCCGCTCCGGAACTGATGATCGGGCACGTCGCCGACGTCACGCGCCGCATCCGAGTCGGCTCGGGCGGTGTCATGCTGCCGAACCAGGCGCCTTTGCGCGTCGCCGAGAGTTTCCGAGTGCTCGAGGCGTTGCATCCGGGACGCGTCGACTTAGGCATCGGGCGCGCGCCCGGTACCGATCCGATCACCACGCTCGCGCTTCGGCGTTCGCGCGAAGCCATGGGCGCCGACGATTTTCCGGTCCGCCTCGAGGAACTGCTCGGCTTCCTTGAAGGGGAATTTCCGGAGAATCATCCCTTCCAGCGCATCCGGGCAATGCCCGACGACGTGCCGATGCCTGAGGTCTGGATTCTCGGCACGAGCGACTTCTCGGCGCAGTTGGCCGCGATGCTCGGCCTGCGCTACGCGTACGCGCACCATATCGTTCCCGAGAGCGCGCTCACGTCGCTGCGCATCTACCGCGAGAACTTCAAGCCTTCCGCGCATCTCGCGGCGCCTGAAGCGCTCCTGTGCATGTCCGTGCTGTGCGCCGAAACGGATGAGCGCGCCGCCGAGCTTGCACGGCCGATGGAGCTCACGCTGTTGCGTTTCCGCCAGGGAAGAATGTCGCGGTTCCCGAGCGTCGCCGAGGCAACCGATTATCCGTACACGCCCGAAGAGCGCCATATCATCGCCATGAGCCGCGAGCGCTTCTTCGCCGGCTCGCCCGAGAGCGTCCGCAAACACATCACCGCTTTCGCCGGCCGCGCCGGAGTGTCTGAAATCATGATCACCACCATGGCTCACGAACACGCGGATCGTCGCCGCTCTTACGAATTGCTCGCGGAGTCGTTTTCGCTGACCGGCCAAACGCAGCAGCCGCGAGCCTCGTCGCAATCCACCGGCAGCTGAGGGCTTTCACTCCAATCTATAATCCTGCGCAGGGAACTACGAGACGGGCGGCAGAACACATACAGATGCCAGCACGTTGGGACGCGCAGGCTGCCAACGGGAGCCTGCACGACGGAAAAACGAGATTGGAGTGAGGCGTGGCGACGCCTACGCGTTGGTCGTCGAGCAGAAGCGGTCGAACGCCTGCACGAGGTCCTGGGCGATCGCGTAAGGATCGCGGCTCTCGATGTCGTGCCTCTCGAGCATGAACGCCACTTTCCCGTCGCGCAGAAGAGCGATCGAGGGCGACGACGGCGCGTAGCCCGTGAAATAGCTTCGGGCGCGCTCGGTGGCCTCACGATCCTGGCCGGCGAAGACCGTCAAGAGCACTTCCGGACGCGCGGCATGTGCCAGTGCGCGCGCCACCGCGGGACGCGCGCGGCCCGCCGCGCATCCGCAAACTGAATTCACCACTACCAGCGCCGTGCGCTTTTCGTTCTTGAGCGCGGCGTCCACATCGTCCGGCGTACGCAATTCGCGAAATCCCACCCGCGTCAATTCATCCCGCATGCCTTGTACTATGATGTCAGGGAACATCTGCCGCTCCTTTTGGGCCTATGGCGCCGCGCGAAACTTGCTCAGCGCGGAGCGCTCGTCCGGCTGCACGTCGAAGATTGTGTAGAGACGCGTCAGTTGAATCACATCATGCA
>DATJRU010000276.1:0-3362 GCA_035504455.1 Vulcanimicrobiaceae bacterium | reverse complement strand
GTCCGCCGAGGGAATCGCCGCCGCGAACTCGAGCGGCGTTTGCGATGCCGCCTTCTTCCAGCCCCGCTTTTCAAGCAGCCGCAGCATTTCGGTGTACTCCAGCGCCGCCAGCGACGCCGTCACGTTGCCCGCCCGCCGCGCACGCAGGCTCCATCGCGCGAATGCGTAGCGGATCATCCACTTTCCGCGCAGGACGAAGAGCACCCCCGCCAGGATCAGCAGCCCTCCGGGCAACAGCCACGGTGACGCCTCGATCCTGCGGTCGAGGTTCAGCAGCCCATGCATCAAGGCGTCGCGCTTCTCCTTGTAGGCATCGCGGATGCGGTCGCTCCAGCTTCGCGACGACTTGTGCATCGCCTGCCCCAGCGTCATCTGGTGCGCGAAATCGTAGTTGATCACCCACTCGCCCCACGTGAACTGAAACCAGTCCCAGTAGAGGGACAGCCGGCTGAGAATTCCGCTGTGCTCGCCGTTTCCAGGCGGCGTCGGGTCGAACGTGATCCACCCGTAGGATGGGAAATACACTTCCACCCACGCGTGCGCGTCGCTTTCGCGAATGATGTAGTCGCCGCCCACGTCGTTGAATTCGCCCGGAAGGAAACCCGTCGCGTAGCGCGCCGGAATGCCGATCGATCGCAGCATGATCGTCATCGCGGACGCGAAATACTCGCAGTGTCCCGAGCGGCGCACGAAAAGGAAATTCGCCAGCGGGTCGGCCGGCCGCGGGCCGGAAAGATCGAGCGTGTAGGAGTAGTGCATCTTGAGGTAGTTCTCAACGCTCTCGGCCTTGTCGTATTCGTTCTTCGAGCTCGCCGTGATCTTCGCCGCCAGCGCCGGAATGCGCGGGTCGAGCGGCGGCGTCTGCAGGTACTCGTCGAGAATCTCCGTCGGGAAGCCGCCCGGCGCGCTGCGCAAGCTCTTCGGCGGAACCGCCGGTATCCGCGAGAATCCTTCGTAGCTCACCTTGTAGTTGTTGTGCAGCGGGTTGAAGAGCGAGCCCGTCCGGTCGAGCGAAAGATATTCCGGGTGCGGGGGCTCTCCGGGAGCGCCGCCTTCGCTGGAAAATCGCCCGCGAATCACCATCGGCCGCGGCGCGATGAAGATCGCATCTGTCGCGATCGGCTCCATCAGGATCGTGTAGTGCAGCGGATAGGAGTCGCCGGCCGAAAGCGACGACGCGCGGTCGAAATCGCCGCCGCCGGGCAGCGTGGGAGTATCGTCGAAGAAGTATTCGCCCGCGGCGTCCCGCGGAATCATCTCCTGCTCGCGTTCGCGCTCGGGCGTGAACCATCGCTGGCCGTCGAAATTCGTCAGGACGATGCCCCGCCAGTGAATGTCGGCGGCGCGCGTCGGATTGTCCACGCGAATGCGCATCACCACGGCGGAGCTTTGCTGGATCTGCCCGATCGCGCCCAGTTCCACGTTGTCCGAAAAGCCGGTCATCAGCCCCGGCTGAAAATTCATCGCGCTCAGGTAACCCGTCGTGAAGCGCGGGATCACGAAAAACAGCGCGACGCCCACCGCCATCACGCTCACCGCCACCATCACCGACGTCGCGCTCAGCGAACGCCCCATCTGCCGCGCCATCGGCGATCCCGCCTGGAACGCCTGCGAAACCGCCCCCGTCGCGCTTCGCCGGATTTCCAGCGCCACGAACGTCGAAACCGAAAGCACCAGGAAAACCACCAGCGCGACCAGGAAGCCCGTCTCGACCGTCAGAATCGCCGAGGCCAGCATCGACGTCACCGCCAGCAGCGCCAGAAACGCGTAATGCCGGTTCGTCCGCGCCGAATACAGCCGCACCAGCGTCGCGAAGAGCAGCAGGTGAATTGCCGAGAGCAGCGCGGCGTAGAGCGGGGGATTCGGCGCGTCCGCCGCCAGGTTGCGCGAGAAGATCCATAGGTCGGCCGGGAAAATCAGGAAGTAGCCGAGCACCAGCCACGTCGCCACGCGCGCCGAAAGCTCCGGCCCGCGCCCCTGCCACACGCGAATGCCTTTGTAGAGCAGCGCCGCCATGGGAGCCAGCGTCGAGAAAGGGTCGAGCTTGCCCGTCGACACCACCGCGAGCACGCCCGTCGACACCAGCAGGAAAAGCGAAATTTCGAAGTAGCGGTCAAGCGCGGGCAAGCCTTCCGCCAGCGGAAGCTGGACGGAGCTCGCATGCGGCGAAGCGGATGGTGGCGCGGCGGAAGCCATGGCTCGACACTACGATGCTAGCATCTGCCGCCCGAGCCGCCCCGTAGCGTGTGCGCGCTGCGGCGCGAATCGCTAACGGTCGCCGGGGCTAGGCGACTACAGAGAGCTTTAGCTGTGCGGTTTCTTTCTCGATCGGAACGGGTTCTTTGGCTTTCTTCAGGCCCTCGATGTAGCAGCGGATTGCATCTTTCGCCATCTCGCGTGCATGCTCGAGGTTCTTGCCTTCCGTGACGAGGCCGGGCAGGGAAGGCACCGTGACCGTGTAGCCGCCGTCCTCATTGGCCTCGAAGAACACGGTGTATTCGTAGCTTCTTGTGCGGCCATTCTTCATACGCGGAATTATAGCCCGGGAGCAGCGTGGCGCAGCGCTATTTCCTAAGTAGGGTGATGAAATCCTCTACCGAGATCTCCGCTTGGGCCAAGATCGACTTTAGAGTTTTAGGGGCCAGATCGCCGCCGTGCCGTGGAACGACGATGCGAAGATGCACCTTGTCACTATGACGCAAATTCGCATGACTGCCGGTTTGGTGATGAATATAGAATCCGGCGCGCCGAAGAACCTGCAACATTCGCTTTGCCGTAATTCGCGGCAGCTTGGGCATCAGTCCTCTCGGCTATAGCTGGTTCGAGGCCTAATTGGAAGCAAATTCCGCCCGGTGCCCGAGGCGTCGCCGGAGCAAAGCCGACGACCTACTTGCTCGCGAGCGCCGCCGCAATCTTGTGCGTCGCGCTCGAAAGCGGTAGCTCTCGGAGGCGCTCGAGCGCCAGGACGCGCGTGCGGGGCTTCTTCGGCAGCCGCTCGACCCGCGCCAGAAACGGCAGCAGCGTCACATTGCGAAAGGTGACGCCGTGGCGCGCCGCCGGCAGCGCCTCCAACTCGAGCGCCGCCGCATCGAGGCCGAGCACTTTCGCCACATGCGCCGCCAACTCGCGCTGCGCATGCTTCGCCACTTCGACCGCAGGGAATTGCCACATGCGCGAGAAAAGAACGTCGTCATGCGCGCCGGGATCGCGCACCAGCAGCGTCCGCCCGCGCGGATCGCGCAAGATCACCGCCGCGATGCGGACGCGCACCGCCGCGCGCTTCTTTCGCGGCGCTGGAATCTCGCGCGTCAATCCGCGCGCCCGCGCCGCGCACCACCGCGCCACAGGACACGCCCCGCACC
>DATJRU010000275.1:0-3651 GCA_035504455.1 Vulcanimicrobiaceae bacterium | reverse complement strand
TCGGCGCGGGCGGTGAGCGCGACCGCACGAAGCGGCCGTTGATGGGCGAGGCGGCGGGATCGTTGAGCGACCTGGTGGTGTTGACGAGCGACAACCCGCGCAGCGAGGACCCTTTGCGCATCATCAACGATGTGGTCGTGGGATTGCAGAAGGTTGACGCGAAGTACCGGGTCGAGCCGGACCGGGAACGCGCGCTCGAAATGGCGATCGAGGAAGCGCGCGCGGGCGACATCGTGTTGCTGGCGGGGAAAGGGCACGAAACGTACCAGGTGCTGCGCGGCGGAACGGTCGAGTTCGACGACCGCGAAAAAGCGCGAGCCATCCTGCGCCAGAAGGGCTTTGCGAGGCAGGAAAGCACGCACGAATCGCGAAACTGAAGTCACGCGGAGATCCGGCTGAGGATGAAGGCCAGCCCATTGGAGACGCGATGCGGTGGACAGTGGATCAAGTGGCTGAAGCATTGGGCGTCCCGGTTCCCGCTGGGCTCGACGCCATGGCCTGGCTGGCCGGCGTGTCGATCGACTCGCGTACGATTGGTACTGATGAACTGTTCATCGCTATACGCGGACCGCGTCACGATGGACACACTTTTGTCCGGGAGGTAC
The DNA here is from genome assembly GCA_035504455.1 of Vulcanimicrobiaceae bacterium. Classification (GTDB taxonomy): domain Bacteria; phylum Acidobacteriota; class Terriglobia; order Acidiferrales; family UBA7541; genus Palsa-295. The sequence goes on along the minus strand of DATJRU010000275.1, from coordinate 3,046 downwards.
TGGGGCGGGGCATTCGAGCGGGGGTGGTGGCGCGCGACCGGATCGGCGAGTTCGAGCCCGAGCTTCGCGCGAAACTCTTCGTCGTGGACGACACGCTCGGCGCGCTCCAGCGGCTCGGCGCTCGCGCATGCGAAATCTGGCGAAAGGCGAAGCCGGGGCGTCTCGTCGGCGCTGTGGCGGGATCGGTCGGAAAGACAACCACGAAAGAGATTCTGGCCGCGCTCGTCGGCGCGCGATTCCGGGTGCTGAAGACCCAGGGGAATTTGAACAACGAGTACGGGCTGCCGCTGACGCTGCTGAAGCTCGATGAAGAGCATGGAGCGGCGGTGATCGAGCTCGGAATGTCGCACAAAGGTGAACTCGCGCATTTGACGAGGATCGCGGAGCCGGACGCGGGCGTAGTAACGCGCGTGGCCATCGAGCATTTGGAGTTTTTCGCGTCGCTCGAGGAGATCGCCGCCGCCGAGCGGGAGCTGATTGAGAATCTGTCGTCGAGCGCCGTCGCGATATTGAACGCGGACGATCCGCACGTGGCGGGATTTGCGAGCGCGGCGCGCGGGCGCGTGGTCCGCTTCGGAGAGAAGCCGCCGGCGGAATTCCGCGCCGAACGGATCGAGGAGCGCGGGATCGACGGCTCGGCGTTTGACTTTGTCTGGCCGGGCGGGCGCACGCGGCTCGAATTGCCGCTGATCGGGCGACACAACGTGATGAACGCGGTTGCGGCGCTGGCGGCGGCGAGCGTGTGGGGAGTCGGCGCGGAGGAAGCGAAGCGCGTGTTCCCGGATTTGAAGCCCGCGGATAAGCGCGGTGAAGTGGTGCGGTTCGAAGACGGCTTTTCGGTGATCAACGATACCTATAACTCGAGTCCCACGGCGTTGAGCGCGCTGGTCGAGTTGCTGGTGAAAACGCCGGGTTACCAGAGGCGGATTCTGGCCGCGGGCGAAATGCTGGAACTCGGCGCGTCGTCGCCGGAGCTGCACCGCGTATGCGGGCGCCAGGCGGCGCGAGGCGGAAAGATCGACTGGATCATCGGCGTGCAGGGTTGCGCGGAAGATCTGGTGCGGGGCGCGATCGAGGCGGGACAGCCGCCAGAGAACGCGCAGTTCTTCGCGAATTCGCAGGAAGCGGCGAAGTTTCTCGAGGGATTTCTCGACGCGGGCGACTTGTTGCTGCTGAAGGGGTCGCGCGGGGTGCGGATGGAGCGCGTGCTCGAGGCGATCGACGCGCGGCACCGCCGGGTGTGGAAGGCGCCGGTGGGAGAAACGATCGAAGCGGGCTCGAAAGGGCGCCGCTGAGATGCTGTTTTATCTTTTCGCAGCGCTTCGGCCGCATTTCAGCGCGCTGAACGTTTTTCGGTACATCACCGTGCGCACGGCGCTGGCGACGCTGACTTCGCTGACTCTCGCTCTGGTGTTCGGCCCGTGGATGATCGCGCGGCTGCGCGAGCTGCAGGTGAAGCAGTACATCCGCGACGAAGGACCGAAGGCGCACCAGAAGAAAGCCGGCACGCCGACGATGGGCGGGCTGCTGATCGTCGCCGCGATCACGATTTCGACGCTTTTGTGGGCGGACCTGCGGAATCCGTACGTGCCGCTGGCGGTGGCCGCAACGCTGTGTTTCGGGGCGATCGGGTTCATCGACGACTACAACAAGGTCGTGCGCCGAAGGAACCTGGGGCTGACCGCGAAGCGGAAATTTTTCCTGCAGGTGCTGACGTGCGTGTTCGTTGGCGCGGTGCTGCTGGGATTGCAGGTGAAGGGCGTGTACTCGACGCAGTTGAGCGTGCCGTTCCTGAAGCGGCTGCATCCGGACCTGGTGATCGATTCGGTGCTGACGCACCGATTCATCTGGCCACTGGCGTACGTGCCGTTCGTCCTCTTTCTGGTGGTGGTGATCGCGGGCTTCTCGAACGGCGTGAACCTCACGGACGGTTTGGATGGGCTGGCGATCGGATGCGTTTTGATTTCGTCCGTGGCGCTGACGGTGATCACGTATCTTTCAAGCAACGCGCGCTGGGCGGAGTACCTCGAGATTCAGCGGATTCCGGACGCGGCCGAGCTGACGATTTTCTGCGGGTCGCTGGTGGGAGCGTCGCTCGGATTTCTTTGGTACAACGCGCACCCGGCGGAAATGTTCATGGGGGACGTCGGGTCGCTGGCGCTGGGCGGGGCGATCGGGACGGTGGCCGTGATTTTGAAGCAGGAGATCCTGCTCGTGTCGATCGGGGGCATCTTCCTGCTGGAGCTGCTGTCGGTGATCCTGCAGGTGGGCTCGTTCAAGCTGACGGGCAAGCGGATTTTCCGGATGGCGCCGCTGCACCATCATTTCGAGCTGATGGGCTGGAGCGAATCGAAGATCATCGTGCGGTTCTGGATTCTGGCGCTGGTGTTCGCGCTGTTTTCGCTGACGACGTTGAAATTGAGGTAAGGAAACAGGGGTGAGGCCACGTGAGACCGGGGTTTGATTTTGCAGGAAAACGCGTGCTCGTGGTGGGGCTCGCGCGCACGGGAGTGGTGACGTCGCTTTTCGCGGCCGGATACGGCGCGACCGTGACGGCCACGGATGAAAAGACCGAAAGCGAGCTGGGCGAGGCGGCCGCGCGGCTGCGCGAGGCGGGCGTGAAACTCGAACTCGGCGGGCACGGCCACGCGAATTTCCTCGAGCAGGACTTGATCGTGCTGAGCCCGGGAGTTCCGCTGAAGCTCGCGCCGGTGGCCCTGGCGCGGAGCCGCGGCGTGACGGTGTGGAGCGAGATCGAGCTGGCCTGGCGGTTCCTGCGCGGCAAGCTCGTGGCGATCACTGGATCGAACGGGAAGACGACGACCACTTCACTCGTGGCGCACATTCTGAAGACGGCGGACATTCAAACGTTTGTCGGCGGCAACATCGGAGTGCCGCTGCTGTCGCTGGTCGAATCGTCGGTGGATTCGAGCGTGACGGTGGCGGAGATCAGCAGCTTTCAGCTCGAGGCGATCGAGGCGTTCCGGCCGGAGGTCGGCGTCCTGCTGAATCTGACGCCGGATCATCTCGACCGGCACGCGTCGTT
>DATJRU010000274.1:0-10869 GCA_035504455.1 Vulcanimicrobiaceae bacterium | reverse complement strand
GCGGCTGATCCGGCGAGAGCCCAGAAGCCCGCCGGTCCTTGCAGAAGCGTGCCGAGGCGCGAGCTTTGGAATCCGCCATCGCCGCTGAGTGTGAATTGCGGATAGTAGGCCGACTTGGCAACGCCGATTTGCGCGTTTGCCTCCTGCACGCGGCGTTCGGCCGCCGCGATGTCGGGGCGGCGCTGCAGCAGTTCAGACGGGACACTCGGCGGAACGGCTGGGGGCGGAGTGGTGAGCGGCGTGGGAAGCTGGCTGAATTCCGCGGGCGCCTTGCCGATCAGGACAGCGATGGCGTGCTCGAACGCGGTGCGCTGCACGTCGACGTCGACGTCCTGCGCGCGCGTGGTCTCGAGCTGTGTCTGCGCCTGCGCTACGTCGACGGCGGAGGCGATGCCGCCTTTGTAGCGGCTGTCCGTGAGCTCTAGCGCCTTTTCATACGAGACGACTGTCGAATCGAGAAGCTGCTTTTGCGAATCGAGGCCGCGCAGCTCGAAATAGTCAAGAGCCAACTCGGCGTGAACGCTCAAGTCGACGCCGGCGAGATCGGCTGCGCTCGCCTGAGCCTCGGAGCGCGCGGCTTCCACGGAGCGGCGCACCCGCCCCCAGACGTCCGGCTCCCAGGAGGCGTCGATCGGCAACTCGAAATTGTTGTAATTGATCGGCGAGGTGGCGCCGAAAAGAGGGGCGTTCTGCGATTGGCGCGTGCGGCCGGCCGAACCGGAACCCGAAACGGTCGGGTAGTAGGCGGCGCGAGCCACTTGCACCGCGGCGCGAGCCTGCTCGAACTGCGCCTGCGCGGCCTTCAGATTCTGGTTCGAGATCGTGACCTGATCTTCGAGCGCGTCGAGCTGCGAGTCGCCGTAAATCTCCCACCACTTGCCTTTCGCGAGAGAGTCGTTCGGCTGGGCAACTTCGAAACCAGGGCTGGCGGCTTCCTTATACGCGGGCGGCACATCGGCAGGCGGGCGGACGTAATTAGGACCTACGGTGCAGCCGCCGAGCGGAAGCCCCAGTGCGAGCAGGGCTGCCGCGCGGCGGATCATTCTGTGCAAACGGGCCTGTGAAGCGATGCGAGTCACTGGTCGTTTATTTCTTTCCGTACGAAACCCGCCAGATGGAGTTCGAGCCGTCATCGGTGACCATCAAGGCGCCATCGCTCGCGACCGTTACGCCCACGGGGCGGCCCCAGCACTCGCCCTTGTCGTTGACAAAGCCGGTGAGGAAATCTTCGTAGGAGCCAAGAGCGTGGCCGTCTTTCATCGGGGCCATGATCACTTCGTAGCCGGTGCGGACGGAGCGGTTCCAGGAGCCGTGCTCGGCTCCGAAGAGCTGGCCCTTATATTGTTTCGGAAACATTTTGCCTTCGTAGAAGGTGATGTTGAGCGAGGCGTTGTGCGGCTCGAGCAGAATGTCGGGCACAATCGCCTTGTCCTTCAATTCGGGATGCTTCCCGGGGAAACGCGGATCGGGATGCCCGCCGGTGTAATACCACGGCCAGCCGTAGAAGCCGCCTTCCTTCACGCTGGTGATGTAATCGGGCGGAAGATTGTCGCCGATTTCATCGCGCTCGTTCACCGAGGTCCACAGCTCGCCGGTGGTGGGATTGACGGCAAGGCCGGAGCCGTTGCGAATGCCGGTGGCGTAGACCTGGAGATCCTTGCCGTCGGGATCGGCGACGAGAATATCCGCGCGATGAAATTCGCTGGTGTCCGTGTCGATGTCGGTGACGTTGGTATGCGAGCCGACAGAGATGAACATCCGCTTGCCGTCGAGCGAGAAGGCGACGCCGCGCGAGAAGTGGTTGGGCCCGGCCGGCAGATTGGCGACGACGGTTTCAGGTTCGGCGGTGGCCTTCAGGTCGCCATTCGAATACGGAAAGCGAAGGATGGCGTTCGTGTCGCCCACGTAGAGATATTTCGGGTCGGGACCCGCGGGATAGAATCTCAGCCCGAAGGGAAGATTGAGTTTCGTGGCGTAAATCGACATCTGAGCCATTTTTCCGTCGGGGCCGGGACGGAAGACGACGATCTCGCCCTGATTTTGCGCGGCGGCAAATAGATCGCCATTGGGCGCGGTGATGATCGTGCGGGGCGAGATGGACTTGCCGTCGTCGCCCTTGATGTTCTCCGCCCAGAGTTCGACCTTGAAGCCTTCGGGAGCCTTGGGCCACAGGTCGCCGCGCGGAACGGGCCGCGAGAAAACGGCGGAAGATTTCGTGGCGTAGGGGTCGGGCAGGTCGGCTGCGGTGATGTGGTGCATGTGGCCGGGAGTTTCCGCGGTGTAATCCTGAAACACGCCGGGAGTGCCGGGCTTGGCGTTCGGGTCCACGGGATGCGACGGCGGCGGAGCAAACTGCGCGCGGACCACTCGTTCGGCGCTCGCGACGACAAACAACAGAGCGAGGCTGAGGGCGGCCGCAACTGCCAATCTCTGATAAAAGCGTCTCATCGATTCTCTCCTCAAGTGTCGTTCCCCCTTGCTTCTTCCAAGCTTGTGCATTTCAAGCTTGCTTCGACCGAGAGAGTACTACGAATTGCTACGAATTACCCGGCGCTGCGTTCCCTACGCCGCCCTGCGAGGCGCCGGCGGATTCGACCTGCACCTGCTCGCCGGTAACCAGCGAGTCCGGCGGGTTCACGATCACCAGATCGTTCGCCGCAAGACCCGACACCACCTCGACTTCGTTGCCCATATCGCGGCCAAGCGTGATGTTGACGAGCACGGCCTTGTCGCCGCCCTGAACGGTGCCCACCTGCAATCCATCGGAGCGGAAGATCAGCGAGCTCACCGGCAGAATAAACGCCGGCGCGCCCGAGGGTACCTTCAGGTGAACTTGGACGTATGCGCCGGGCAAAAGCTCCCCCGTAGGGTTTTTGACGTCCACCTCGACCAAGAGGGTACGCGAAGCCAGGTCGATCGAATCGGCCGTGCGTACTAGCGTACCTTGAAACCGCCGGCCCGGAAACTCCTCGAGGGTGAGGTCGGCCGTGAGCCCGGGTTTCGCGGAGGGAGAATACTGCTGCGGCACATTTACGTAGACGCGCAACGTCTGAACCGCGGCGATGTGGAAGAGTTCCGTCGCTGGGGAGCCCGCGCCGGAATTGATCAGGTGACCGATATCCGTGTTGCGCGCGGTGATCACGCCGTCGAAGGGCGCGTAGATTTTCTCGAAGGAGGTGAGCTCCTCGAGGCGCTTCACGTTGGACTGCGCGGAGGCGACCATGGCTTTCTTCGCGGCGTAATCGCTGGTGGCGTTGTCCACGTCCTGCTTCGACACCGAGTCGCTTTGCGCGAGACCCTGGTAGCGCTCCGCGGTGATCTGCGAAAGCTGGAGATTCGCCTGCGCCGTATTGAGGTCGGCGCGCGCCTGGTCGAGCTGCTGATCGACTTCCGGCGTCTCGATATCGGCGAGCAATTGTCCGGCCTTCACGCGCGCGCCGATGTCCACGTACCACTTCTTCAGGTAGCCGTTCGTCCGCGCGTAGATCGGCGAATCGTTGAACGCCTGCATATTCCCGGGCAGCACGACTTCGTTCTGCGGCGCGCCGAGTTTCGGGTGCATCACGTTGACCGTGGGAATCGCGTCCCGTCGGGTCTCCGCCGCCAGCGCGTCTTTCGCCTTCAATCTGGGAAGCACGCCGGCGATCACCACCGCCGCGACAATCCCTACCGCGATCACCGCGACCAGGACGCCGTGTTTCGAGCCGCCGCCTTGCGGCGCGTGCGGCTGCGCACCCGTGGCACCCGTGCCGTAACCTCCGCCTTCGCTTGTCTCGACCATATCCTTCTTCTCTATATCACTGCATAGACGGCAATTGCCATGCGCCCGTTACGCCCGCGCCCGGCGGCGTCAGTGGGACTCCTGCTCCCGCCAGCCGTGCACCACGCTGAAAACGACCGGCACGAAAAACAAAGTGGCGACCGTGGCAAACACGAGGCCGCCGATCACGGCGCGCCCCAGCGGCGCATTCTGTTCGCCGCCCTCGCCCAATCCCAGCGACATCGGCAGCATGCCGATGATCATGGCGAGCGCCGTCATCAGCACGGGCCGGAACCGCGTGTAGCCGGCTTCGAGCGCTGCCTCGGCGGCCGTCTTCCCGGCTTGCAGCTTTTCCTTGGAGAAGCTGATCACCAGGATGCTGTTCGACGTCGCGACGCCGATGCACATGATCGCGCCGGTGAGCGCCGGGACGCTGATGGTCGTGCCCGTAACGAACAGGCACCACACGATGCCGGCCAGCGCCGCGGGCAGCGCCGTCAGGATAATGAACGGGTCGAGCCACGACTGGAAGTTCACGACGATCAGCAAGTAGACGAGCACGATCGAAAACCCGAGCCCGGCCAGCAGCCCGATGAACGACGAGTTCATCGTCTCGATCTGCCCGGCGACTCGGATATCGGAGCCCTTGGGCAGGAACTTGCGGCTCTCCTCCAGAATCGGCGCCATGTCGCTGGCCACGCCGCCGAGATCGCGCTTATCGACGCTGCCGAAAATGTCGATCGCCGGTTGAATGTCGTAGTGCGTCACGACGCCCATTTCTGCGCCGCGCGAGAACGACGCGAGATTGCCCAGAATCTGCGGCGGGACGCCGTTGTTGCCGCTGGTCACCGGAATATTCGAGAGGTCCTGCAGGTTCGTGATCCGGTACTGCGGCGTCTGCGTGGTGATGCTGTAGCTGACGCCCGTCTTCGGGTCGAGCCAAAAGGTAGGCGCCGTCTGAAAGCTGCCGCTCAGCGAAATCAACAGGTTTTGCGCCACCTGGAGTTGCGTGAATCCCACCTGGTTCGCCCTGGTGCGATCCACATCCAGATGAACCTTCGGATAGTTGAACGGCTGCTGGATTCGCAGATCGACCATGCCGGGAACGAACTTCAGCCTGTTCATGAGCTGCTCGGCGAAGTCGCGGTTGGCCACGAGATTGCGGCCCACGATTTTCACGTCGATCGGCGCCGGCAATCCGAAGTCGAGAATCTGCGTCACGATGTCCACGGGCAATTGGTAAAAGGTGACGCCGGGAAAATCGTGCGCGAGCTTCACGCGAAGATCGCGCACGTACTTGATCGTCGGATGATGCTTCGGCTGGAGCTCCACCTGGATATCCGCGTCCGAAGGGCCGATCGGCGCCGAGGTGCTGTACGAAAGGTTCAGCGTGCTGTAGGGCAGCCCGATGTTGTCGAGCACCGTCTTGAATTCCGACGGCGGAATCTCCTGGCGGATGTCCGCCTCGACCCGGTCGCACAGCGCGGCCACATCCTCGATGCGCGTTCCGGTGGGGGCGCGAAGGTGAAAGACGAACTCGCCGCTATCCACGCTCGGGAAGAAGTCCCGCCCGACCAGAGGCACCAGCGCGAACGACAGCACGCAAGCCGAAAGAAAGATGGTGAGAAACGCCTTGCGGTGATGGATCGCGCCGGCGAGCAGCCCGTGGTACCGCTCGCGGAACCTCTCGAAGCCGATTTCGAATTTCGCCTGCATGCGCACCAGCGGATTCTGCGACCTCTCGGTGCGCTCGCGCCGCTCTTCCTCGGTCTGCTCAATCAAAAGGTACCGCGCCATCGTCGGCACGAGCGTCCGCGAAAGCAGATACGAAGCCATCATCGCGAAGATCACCGCTTCGCCAAGCGGCACGAACAGATACTTGGCGACGCCCGAGAGGAAGAACATCGGCACGAACACGATGCAGATCGAAAGCGTCGAGACGAGCGCCGGCACCGCAATCTGCGAGGCGCCGTCCAAAATCGCCTGGATGATTTCCTTGCCCTGATCGAGGTTGCGATTGATGTTCTCGACTTCCACGGTCGCGTCGTCGACCAGGATGCCGACCGCCAGCGCCAAACCGCCCAGCGTCATGATGTTGATCGTCTCGCCGAGAGCGCTCAGCACGATCAGCGACGTCAGCACGGAAAGCGGAATCGACACGGCGATGATCAGCGTGCTGCGCCAGCTCCCGAGGAACACCAGGATCATCAGGCCGGTGAGGCACGCCGCAATGGCGCCCTCGCGCACCACACCCGTGATCGACGCCTTCACGAAGATCGACTGATCGGCCAGCGCATCGATGTCGAGGTGCACCGGCAGGGTGTTCTCGATGCTCGGCAGCATCTTGCGCACGCCGTTGATCACGTCGAGCGTCGATGCGTCGCCGAGCTTCAGGATCGACATCAGCGACGCGCGCTGCCCGTTCACGCGCACGATGTTCGTTTGCGGGGTGAAACCGTCACGAACGTCGCCGATATCCTTGATGTAGATGGTCGAGCCGTTGACGGTCTTGATCGGCATGTCGTTGAGGCCCTGGATCGTGACCGGCGACCCGTTCATATCCACCTGATACTCGTACGATCCGATCTTGGCCGTGCCGGCGGGAAGAATCAGGTTCTGCGCGTCGACGGCATTCACCACGTCGAGCGGCGAGAGCCCCTTGGCCTGCAGCGCGGCGGGGTCAAGATCGACCATGATGGTGCGTTGTTTTCCGCCGTAGGGGTACGGGACGGCAATGCCCGGGACGGTAATCAGCGCCGTGCGGACGAAGTTCTGGCCCATGTCCGCCAACTGCTGCTCGCTGACGCCCGCGCCGGAGAGCCCCAGCTGCAGAATCGGCACCGACGAGGCGTTGTACGTGATGATGAACGGCGGCGTGATCCCCGGCGGCAAATTGCGGACCGTGCTCTGGCTGATCGCCGTGACTTGGGCGATGGCGCTGCCCATGTTGGTGTGCGGGTGAAAGAAGATCTTCACCAGGCCGATGCCGGCGAGTGAGGTGGACTCGATGTGCTCGATGTCGTTGACCGTCGTCGTCAACGAGCGCTCGTAGTTATAGATGACGCGGTCCGAAATCTCTTCCGGGGAAAGGCCGGTGTATTGCCAGGCCACATTCACGACCGGAATATCGATGTTGGGGAAAATGTCGACCGGCGTCCGGATGATCGAGACCACACCCAGGATCAGAATCAGGATCGAGGCAACGACAAAGGTGTAGGGACGGCGTAAAGCCAGTCGAACAATCCACATCTGTCTACGGCTCCTAGAAACTCGCGGAAGAACTGCCTAACTCAGCCGGCTCCCGCCGGCCTACCCCTGCCGCCCCAGGTTATTATCGCACGCACGCGCGAAATCTCGGGATGCCCGCCGGCACCAAGGCCCTGAGTTGTGGGCAGATACCGTACAAGGTCAGGCTTTTTGAGATGACGCCCGGCAACCCGCGGATTCATGCCTTCCGCGGCAGCACTTGAATACGACTACCCCGATCCGGGGAAAGTTACCTGGTTTTGCGGGTATGGTATCCTCGGGGATACCACACCCAGGGGAGCCCGCCGGAAGCGGCCGGTGTTTCCGCTTGACGCGAAGGGCTCGCTGCGCCAGAATGTCGCCTTCAAGTTCGTCGCCCTGTCAGGTATTTCCCATGATGGGTACGCTGCTCAATCTCTTCCTCCTGCTCATCGTGATCTTGGCGTCGGTCTTGTGTGTTCTCGCGCCGGTGGCGACGCTCGCCGTGATGTTCTGGAAGTGGCAAAAGGAACTCGCGGAGAGCATTCGGCTGAGGCAAGCGAGAAGCACGCAGGTCAGGTGACAGCGCAGGAAATGCTTGGGGCGTCTGGCGGTTCGTCTTCGGGGGCGGATCGCAGACCTGAATGACCGCACATTTAGGCTTCTGCATCGTGGAGAACCCTCCCTCTCGCGGATGCTCGCCTGAGCGTTTCTAGTCGAATCGCGAATCGGGGCACTCGTGTTTCGGGACAACACAGTTCGGGAAAGTCTCTTCCATTGTGGCGGGAGCGTGCCGTCCGGGCGCAGGGCGGTGCTTGTAAAGCATTGCGCTGCAACGCTGAAGAAAGGCCTTTACTGGCACGCTAATTGCTCACTTTTCATGTTCCATTCATTTTGCAGACGGTCCAAGAGTGAAAGTAATGCGTAAGCTCGAAGCAATCGTTGAGTGGTTATTTCTTAAAGGCAGTCCTTTAAGCAGCAACTTCCGAATCGCGTTACTCGTGGCGTTGGTTCCGGTTCTCTTCGTACTTCCATTTATTGGACGAAACACGGAAAACCATCCGACGGGCCGGCTCGTCCCCCTCTCGCAATCCCGGGAACGCGGAGTTCTCGTGCAGTTGCGGGCCGACGGCACCCTGAGCGGGCGGCCGCTGTATCCCTATTCGGTGATTCCGGGCGGGGTAGAGAGCCAGGCGGAGCTGAAGAACGCGGTCGGGCATGATCCAATCGTCGCGGACCACTACTCGGATTTCGATCTCTCCAAGGTGCACGTGATCGTTTCCGACCGCGACCACCTGGAATACGTCTCCTACCGGATGGCCGACCACATCTTTTGGACGAGCCACCGGCTGCTGATCCGCAAGGGCGAGACGCTGATTACCGACGGCACGCACACCGCGCGGACCCGCTGCGGCAACCAGCTCTCCGACCATGCCGAGCAGCCCACTTCTCCGAAGCAGCCTTCTCCCGCGGCGCTCGAGTCGCCCGCCAACGCGCAGGCGCCGGATGACGGCGCGGCCATGCCTCCGGAGCTTTTCGCGGGCAACTACTTGCCGGAGGAATTTCCGCGGCCCGGCGGCCCGTTGCTGCCGACCGGCGGCGCTCCCGGCGGGCCGACCGGCTCGCTGATCCCGCCCGTCTACTACCCGATCGTCGGCGGGGGCGGCCCTCCCGGCAATAGCACCACGCCGCCCGTGCAGACGCCCGAGCCGGGCTCGTTCGTGCTCGTCGCGATCGGGCTCGCGTCGCTCGCTGCCTTTGTCCTAAGGAAGAGAAAACTCCGCGCCTGACGAGCCGGCAGGGCTGCCTGCATTTGTTGTCTAGTTTGGCGCGGCTGGACTCAGTTGGAGAACAATTTCCGAGTCGGACGAGATGTCGACTTCCTGTTTTGCCATCCTCCATTTGGAAAGTTCTGGCGAAACCCTTCCTGTCTTGAAATCCAGCAGGATGAAAGTTCGCACCACATAATGGCCGGGAGGAACGTACCCCGCGACGAAAATACCTTCATGGTTTTGGTTCTGCATCAGGTGATAGGCCAGCGCATCCCGATCGGTACCGTCAATCGCGACGGCAAGACTTTCCAAGGGGAGGTGGCTGCCATCTGCGACGATGTGAAATCCCACGGTATAGAGAGCCTGTCTGCGAACGCTGAGGCGCAGGTTCGATAATTTCTCACCCGCATGGATTTGAATGGGGACGGCCTCCGAGTGTGTTCCAACTCCCGGGTAGTACCCCATCCAACGCATGGCCGAATCGTAGTCCAATTTCTCCGCGGTGAGCAGGTACTTCCCCGGACGGATGGTCGGAATGCAAAAGCTGCCATCCGGCTTTGACTCGTTCGGGTCCGACGCGACATCAGGAGGAAGCGGTTCATCGTCGCGTACCTGCGTCGCGTACCTGCGTCACGTCCACGGAAGCTCCGCTGACTGGAGTACCATCGGCCTTGGTCACGCGGCCGCACGCCGTGCCGTACCAGTGAGTCTCGACCTTGTCCCGGTACGTGTCCGGTTCCAACAGGTCATCGGCAGTGGGTTTTTCTCCGCGAAGAAATCTGAGAGTCGGGCCGGCGCGCTCGATGGGAGATGTGCCGCTACAGATGCTGGTAAACAAATTCGCAGGGTCGATTCGGTCCGCGTAGACGAGATATTGTTTGCCGGTCTCGAAATCGAAGCCGCAGTCCCCGAGGCCCATGCCCGTCAGAACTACGACAGTCCCGGAAGCCTGGCCGCGATACGACCGCAGAAGACGAATCGAAACCACCCTGTGTGCGCCTGCCATGGTCATCGATAGCGCATCGGCAGGTGATTCAACCGGCCCGCCCGCGACATCTTGTTTTTCTACGAGACCTTCGAAAACAATCTTGGTCGAATTCCGGCCTTCGCTGTACGAAGCGGCAACCTCTCGCATCGTCGCTCCGACGCCCGATCCGCACGTGCAGGCGAAGGTCGCTCTTGGCGCGACGGCCAGTCCCGCGAATCCCAGCAAGAAGAGGACGGCGCGTCGCTTCGCCATGGTTGTTGGACTCCAGAAAACGATTCTCGGTTCCCTTGCTGCTGTCGGCGATTCCGATGCGGAATTACTTCTGCGAGATGTATTTTTGGGTGGAGGAGATTCCTTCTTGGGCGGCTTCGAGGTTGCGGATGGTGGGGGCGAGGTCGTGCTTGTCGAAGCAGTGGGCGATGGCTTTGCCGATCTGGTCGAAGCGCTCGGTGGCGAGGGCGATTACGCTGGGCCCGGCGCCGCTGAGCGAGACGCCGAGCAGTCCCGGCATGCGCGGTAGAGCGAGCACTTCGGCGAGGCCGGGGATCAGCGCCTGGCGCGCCTGCTGGTGCAGGCGGTCCTGCATGGCGTCCCACAGTAAATCGTAGCGGCGGTCTTCGAGCGCGGCGACGAAAAGCGCGGACCTTTGCAGGTTGTAGACGGCGTCGGCGCGCGGCACGCTTTGCGGCAGGACGGCGCGCGATTTTTTCGTCTCGAGCATCAGGTTGGGCGTCACCACGATCAGGCGGATCACCTTGGGCCAGCGCTTGCGGATCGCCACGACGCTGCCGTCGCTCCGCATGAACGTGACCACAAGGCCGCCAAGCAGCGCCGCCGCGACGTTGTCCGGGTGGCCTTCCATCTCCGCCGCGTAGCGCAACGCCGCATCCCGATTGACCGGGCGCCCCGCGACCGCGAATCCCAGCGCGATTCCTGCGACTGCTGCCGCGGCGCTGCTGCCCAAGCCGCCCGCCACGGGAATCTGGTTCTGCACGGCGATGCGCACGCGCGGCAATGTAAAGCCTTCGCGCTCGGCCGTGAGCCGCATCGCGCGGAAGATCAGATTCTGCTCGGGGTCCTTCGGAAGCTGCGACGTGCCGCGCACGCCGCGGCTGCGCGCCACC
>DATJRU010000273.1:0-13258 GCA_035504455.1 Vulcanimicrobiaceae bacterium | reverse complement strand
GGCGACGTCGAGCGTGGGGCCGGCAGCGAGCGTGACGCTGCGCGCGAGGATATTTTCGAGTTCGCGAATATTTCCCGGCCAGTGAAAGTCCATCAAGAGCTTCAGCGCCTGCGGCGTGATCTTGGGCGTGGGCTTGGCGGATTCGCGCGCGAATTTGTCGAGGAAAAAGGCAGCGAGCGCGGGAATGTCCTCCTTGCGGTCGCGCAGCGGAGGGATGTCGATGGCGACGACGTTGAGGCGATAGTACAAGTCCTCGCGGAAGGTGCCTTCTTCGAGCGCGGCGCGGAGGTCGCGATTGGTGGCGGCGATCAGGCGGACGTCGACCTTGATGGTGCGCGTGCCGCCGAGGCGCTCGAATTCGCGCTCCTGCAGGACGCGCAGCAGCTTCACCTGGATCGCGGGCGGGACGTCGCCGATTTCGTCGAGGAAGAGCGTGCCTTTATCGGCGAGCTCAAATTTTCCCGGCTTGCTCGAAGTGGCGCCGGAGAACGCGCCTTTTTCGTAGCCGAAGAGTTCGCTTTCGAGAAGATTTTCGGGGATGGCGGTGCTGTTGATTTTGAGGAACGGGCCGGAGGCGCGCTGCGAATGTTCGTGGATGGCGCGCGCGATCAGGTCCTTGCCTACGCCGCTTTCGCCGCCGATGAGGACGGTGGCGTTGGTGGGCGCGACGCGCTCGACGAGCCCGAGCACGGCCTGCATTTTGTCGCTGGTGGCGACGATGTTTTTGTATTCGTAGCGGCGGCCCAGCGCTTCGCGCAAGTCGCGATTCTCGCAGCGCAGCTCATGGGCGGCGAGCTCCTTGCGGATCACGAGCACGAGTTCGGCGAGCGAAAAAGGCTTGAGGACGTAGTCGCTGGCGCCTGCCTTCATCGCGTCGACGGCGGATTCGACGGTGCCGTAGGCGGTCATCATGACGACGGGCATTTCGGCGTCGATGCGCTTGACGGCGTGGAGGAATTCGAGGCCGCTCATGCCGGGCAGCTTGAAGTCGGTGACCACGAGATCGAAGGGATTCTTGGCGAGAATTTGCAGGCCGGATTCGGCGTCGGGCGCGGTGCGGGCCTGGAAGCCTTCGTCGGCGAGCTGCAGCTCGAGCAGGCGGCGCATTTTGGCTTCGTCTTCGACGACGAGGATGGACGGTTTATCGGGCTTCATCTTTTTGTCATGGGGCGGCCGAAGATTCGACGCGGATGCGGGCTCATGAGTTTCGGGGCGCCGCCGGGAGAAAAATCCGGAATCGCGCGCCGGGATGCGAATCGTTCTCCAGTTTAATCGAACCGCGGTGGTCGTCGACGATTTTAGCGACGATGGCCAGGCCGAGGCCGACGCCGTCTTTCTTGGTGGTGAAAAACGGATTGAAGATTTGCTCGCGCGCCTCGGGCGGGACGCCGGGGCCGGTGTCCTCGATCACGATGCCGACGCCGGGGCGGCCGCCGGAAGTTTCGGGCGCGACGGAAATGTAGAGAACTTCCTCGCGGCCGGCATGCGATTCGTCCATGGCCTGAAAGGCGTTTTGGATGAGGTTCACGAAGATGCGCTCGCAGAGGTGCTCGTCCGCGAGAATTTCCGGCACGGCGGCGTAGTGGCGTTCGACGCGCACTTTGGAGTCGGGGAGCTGAGCGCGGACCGATTCGAGCGAGCGGTCGATGAGGTCGCAGACGCTCTGCGGGTGCAGGTCGAGATGCGAGGGGCGCGCGAAATCGAGGAAGCGGGCGACGAGCGCGTTGAGGCGGTTCACTTCGGCGGAGATGTAGCCGGCGAGCTCGGCGGCGAGCGGCTCCGCGCCCTGCACTTTCTGCTGGAGCATTTCGGCGGAGCCTTTGATCACGCCGAGCGGGTTGCGGATTTCGTGCGCGAGACCCGCGGAAAGCTGGCCGAGGGCGGCGAGGCGTTCGGAGCGGCGGGCGTCGGCTTCGGCGCGCTGGAGCTGGCGGTTGGTTTCCTCGAGGCGCTCGGAAAGTTCGCGATAGCGCTGCACCTGGCGGCGATTGTCCATCGCGAAGCGGTTGACGAGCATCGCCGCGAGGAAAAAGAAGAGGATGCGGATCGCGAGGATCGTTTCGCCCTCGGCGCCGAGTTCGAGGCCCGCGAGCAGAGCGGGGATCAGAAACGAAGAGTAGGCGAGCGACGAGACCGCGGTCCACGCGAGAGTGGCCCAGGGGCCGAAGTAGACCGCCGCGGTAATGACGGGCAAATAGTAGATCGGGTAGTAGGTGCTGTTGATGCCGACCTCGCCGGTATGAGCGAGCAGCAGAGTCGCGAAATAGGTTTTCAGGGCGACGCTATAGACGCGTCCGCGTCCGGGAAGCTTGGCGATGAGCGGGCCTTCGAGAAGTTGAATGATCGCGATGACGCCAAGGATGATCTTTTTGTGCGTCTGGTCGTCTGACGGCAGGAAGGCAAGGCCGAAGAGCAGCAGCAGGATGAAAGCGTCGAACCAGCCGATCGGCCATTTTTTGCGATCGAACATGCTGCCAGTGCGCTCCCGAGATGCGAATGGATGAGGCCGAATCCCACATGAATCTAACACGAGGCGCGAGCGTTTTGGTTTCGAGAGGTTGCGGCCGCGGGCGGGTTTGAGACCGCGCCTACACCGAGGCATCGACGCTGGGGCGATCAGCGCTCGGAGAGGATGAGGCTGGCGTCGTCGAGGGCGAGGAGCGGGTTGTCGGCGGCGCGCAGACGGGCGTCTTCGAGGACGCGGCCGACGAGCAGGATCGTGGGCGAGTCCATGAGCGGCAGCTTGTCGAGGTCGCGGACCGTGGTGTACTCGTGCCGCTGCTGTGGCGTGGTGGCGTGCGAGACGATCGCCGCGGGGAGGTCGTCGGGGAGGCCGGCGGCGAGGAATTCCTCGCGCAGGCTCGCGAAATCGTGGCCGGGCATGTAGATGACGAGCGTGGCGTCGCCCTGAGCCAGATGCTTCCAATCGGGACGCTCGCGGCGGCCTTTGTGCGCGTGATGGCCGGTGACGACGACCACGCGCGCGCTCTTGCGGCGGTCGGTGAGCGAAACGCGGAGCGATGCGGCCGCGCCGAGTCCCGCGGTGATGCCGGGAACGATATCGAAGGGAACGCCCGCGGCGGAGAGCGCGTCCATTTCTTCCGCGAGGCGGCCAAAGATTCCGGGGTCGCCGCTTTTCAGGCGGACGACGCCGAGACCGCGGCGCGCGTAGCCGATCATGAGCGCATCGATTTCGCCCTGCGTGATGCCTTTCGCGCCGCAGCGCTTCCCGACATTGATGATTTCGGCTTGCGGGCCGGCGAGCGCGAGGATCGCGGCGGGCACGAGATCGTCGTGCAGGACGACGTCGGTTTGCGCGAGCAGGCGGTGCGCCTTCACGGTGAGCAGCTCGGGATCGCCCGGACCTGCGCCGACGAGATGCACCGTGCCTGTGGTGTTCTTGGTCATTGGCTTCAGGGGCTAAAGCCCACCCACTTTGCTCCGCTAATGTGGGGGCTGGAAGCCCCCATCTCCTGAACTGCTGTTCCTGCTGCGCCGTCAAATTCGCGCCCAACAAAAAAGCCCGCTCACCGATTATCGGTCAGCGGGCCTGGATTCCGTTCGCGTTTGAATCTCGGATCACACGGCCGCGCCGCTTGTCGTCGCGCGACAACAAGCCGTCAAAGCCTCAGCAGGATTGAATCCGAACATAGTCAATTTTACGCAGGGGCTTGCCTGGCGGTCAAGGTACGTAGGTAAACCCGTGGCGCACGCCCGACGCATCGGAAAAATAGCCGACGACTACGCCGTTCGCATTGATTCGCAATGCCGTCGTGCCGACATTCGTGTCGGAGAGAGGGAGTTGGGCTGCACCCGGAGCATCGAAAACGGTAAAGGTTCCGCCCGACGTCTCTACAAAGCCGTGACGCACCAAACTGGAGGCACGGAAGGTTCCAGTGATCGTGCCGCTGGCATTGATGCCCTCGGCGTATGAACTCACGCCTTCGGCTTCCGGGGGATCGAAGATCGAGTAGCTGCCGCTCGCGCTGCGCAACAGGGAGTGCGTTGTGTCCACGCCGTTTACCACGCCAACGTTGATCCCGCCGACCATCGCGCCCACAGCGTTCAGGTCGACAACTTCGGTTCCCTCGCCGCTTGCGGTGCCGGCGCCGGGGGCATCAAGGATCGTGATGTTGCCGCTCGAGTCGCGCAAGAAGCCGTGAAAGACGCCGTTCGCGTCTGTGTAGGTGCCCGCGACAGAATCGTCCGAATTGACGCGCTCGGGAGCGACGCTCTTCACTTGGCTGGCGTCGCCCGTGGGATCGAATGTTGTGAACGTGCCGTTGGGGGCGCGCAGGTATCCGTGAAGTCCGCCCGCGTCCACGTAGGCGCCTGCGACGGTGGCGTCGTCTCCAATCGATTGCGCACCGGATGCGCCGGCCGGATCGAACGTCGTCATCGTGCCGCTGGCGTCGCGGAAAAAGCTGTGCTCGACGCCCTGCGAGTCGACGAAGTATCCAGCCGTTTCGCCCGAGGCATTGATGTCTTCGACGACGGTGCCGAGACCCGCCGCGGTTCCCGCTCCGGGCGCGTCGATGGTCGTTAGCGTACCGCCTGAGTCTCGGATGAAACCGTGGCCAGCGCCGTTCGCGTCGATGAAGTATCCGGCTAACTCGCCGTTGTCATTGATGCGCAAAGCGTAGGTTCCCTGGCCGCTCGCGGTGCCGGCGCCACTCGCGTCGACCGTTGCGAATGTAGGGGGAGGCGGGTTCACTCCTTGCCCTTGGCCGGACGTTCCGCCGCCGCAACCGACAACCCAGAAAATAAGTAGCAGGGCGAAAGGCGAAAACCGAGCGGCAGAGGAACACTTGCGAAGCACACAAACCTGAGAATGGCCGAGAAAGTTCCTGGACACGTCAACCTCCGGTTGCTTTCGCCTGGGTCTCTCGCGGGGCTACATATTACACGTAAAGTAAATTTGCTTTCCATAATTTCGCTGGAGCGGCGAAAAATGGGGGAGGAGTCGGCTTTTCTGGGGCGCAAGGCTGAAGCCTCACGCCTGCGCCCTGAAAAAGCCGCGGTGCAAAGAGCAACTGCTGCAAAACGACCGGGCTGAAGAACCTGGCGCTACGTTTAGACCTGCGCGGCGCAGCGGTTCAGCGCGCGGGGTAGGCGGTGAAGATGTAATCCTTGGAGGCGGCGATGGTGTGGCACGCGGCGCCGCATTTTGCGTCGTGGCCGACCGGGGGCTTGCTGTTCTCGTTGGCGGGGGCGAAGGTGTTGGTGGCGGCGTTGTAGTCGAACATGGCGTAGCCCCAACCGTGCGTGTCCGGGAATCTCTTGCTGTCCTTGACGATGAATTCGACTTCGGTGAGGTCGCCGGGAACGGTGTCCGGGGAACCCGCTCCGAATGGAGGATCGGTGAGCTTCTTCGGCCTCCACTCGAGCTTCACGATCTTGGAGCCATCGGGGAAAGGTTTGCCGTTGCCGGGAACGCCCTCCTGGTAAGCCTTGATCATCACTGGATTGGCGACGATCACGCGGATCACGTTTGCGGCGTCGGTGAAGCTGGGGCCGACGACCTGCCAGGTCTCGTAGCCGCGGATTTCGGAGAAGGAGAGGCCGCCGGGAATCTGCAACGTGTACCGGTCCTGCTTTTCCTGGGCAAAGCTGGTGCGGCTGGACGAGATAGCGAGCGCGAGTGCGATCGCCACCATGATCAAGGGTAGGAGCTTCTTCATGGCTGATTCCTCCGATGCAGATTCAAGTTGGACTTGGCCCCGATTTGGAATTGCGAATGGATGCCTCGAATTCAGGTTGGTCAATGGATGCGGTCGAGGGCGGAACGGTCGCAGAGAAAAGACAAACCGTCGTGCGTGGCGGTGCGTGCGCCAAGCAAGTCGTGGTGAAGCAGATCCCTGCCTGTCCGGCAGGCAGGCCTCACCCCGCTTTGGGCGGGGTTCGGGATGACAGCCCGACGCTACGCGCGACGGGGCTGGAAGCCGCAGCCTCCTGAAGCTCCGACGGAAAGAAAAGAGCCGGGGCGATGAAGCCCCGGCTCGATGAAACGGACGGCGCAGATTGGTTGCGGGTGTCCGCCCTTACAAAGCGAGGGTGGGACGCCCGCAAGACGAGAAGCGTTCACTAGCGACCGAAACCACCTCCGCCGAAGCTCGGGCCGAAGTTGAACAGCTCGAAGAGATCGCTGATCGCCGGGCCGTTGAGGGGCACGTAGGGGTTGAAGGGAAGCGCAAACGGATTCGGGAAATTGTCCCGGCTGCGGTTCGTGACCGGAGGCAGATTCCAGTTCCGCTCGATGAACTTCAGGATCGAGACGTGATCGGCGTAGTTGTGCGCGACGCGACCGCCGACCGTATACGGCGAAACGGCCAGGAAAATGATCCGGGTGCCGTCGCCGAAGAAGTCGAGCGGCTGCACGTAACCGGAGTCATAGTAGCCGCCGCCTTCGTCTTCGGTAATGAAGATCACGGTGTTCTGCCAATACTGGCTCTTTTGGACCGCCTCGATGACCTTCTGAGTGAAGCCTTCGAAAAGGTCGAGCTTCGAGGAGGCCGGGTGACCGTCGGTGAATCCGCTGGGCTTCACGATCGACACAGCCGGAAGCGTGCCGTTCGTGATATCGGAGTAGAGACCGTTGGGGCCGGTGATGTCGTCGATGTGGGCATCGCGAACCGCCGGGTTAGCCATGATCGACGTGTCGTACTGAAACGGATTGCAGATGTTGCAGTACTCGTCGGGATACTGAATTTCGGCGGTACCGAGTTCGTTGAGCGAACCGACAGCGCCGTAGTTGATTTCGTACTTGTCTTCGGGGATGCCGAGCTGCGCGTTGCCGGCGTAGTCGTTCCACTGGTCGCCGTAATACTTCCACGAAATGTTGTGGGCGATCATGTCGTCGCCGATGCTGGGCGTGGAGGACGGCGGAATCGTGAAGATGGTGTTGAGCGGGCTGCCGTCGGCATAGGCGTTCTCGCCCTGGCCGAAGAACCCGGGGTTGTAGTTGTTCAGCAGATAGTAGTGGCCGGTCTGGCAGCGCGGGTCGACGTGTACGGACTTGAGGTAGGCGAGAACCTCCGCGACACCGGGTTGCGATGGATCCGAGCAGTCGCTGTACGAACCACCGCCGTAGGCGGGCGAACCGTAGGAGCCGCCGCCGTAGCCGTCTTCCGTGTACCAGTTGTTCGTTCCGGTCAGGGGATTGGGATTCTCGACTTCGTCCAACTGTTTCGCGGCTGTGTTGTGCGGGGGAGTGTAGGGCGTGGCGCTGTTGGGATCGTAGAACCAGATCGCGTCGCCATGGCCGAACATGATGTGGTTGGCGCCGGTGCCGCCGTTGACGGACTGGTGGAAGTTGTCGCTCATCGCGTAGGTATCCGCGAGGCTCTTGAAGTAAGGAACGTCACCCTTCTGCACGTTGTAGAAACCGAGCGACGTGGAGCCCTCGCCGGTTGTCGTGCCGGACGGCGAATACTCGATGTTGAAGTTCGAGGCTGGCGCCACGCCGTTGGAACCCGCGCCCTCGGTGACTTCGACCCAAGAGAACAGGGAGGAGTCGCAGCCGTTGGGATATTCCCACGAGGCGTGCGACAGGCTGCAATCGAGCTGCTGCCACATTTGGTAGAAGCGATGGACCGGGCTCGCGGCGTAATCGTCGTAGGAGAAAGTTTTGCTGGTGAGCTGGAAAGGACCCGGCGGAAGGGAGTTTACGTCGGCGATCCGCTCATCGGGCGTCTTCGAGGTCTGGCCGCTACCACCGGTGAGGAGAAGCGCGCTGTAGCTCGGCGTCAGGCCCGCGTCCGAAGCTTCCGCATCCGCCAATTGCTGCGCGGGTGTTAACGGAGCGTTGGTAATTGGGTCGACCGTCGGAATGTAAGAGACTTTCGGGCCGCCGACGAGAGGCGCGGGCAGAACGCCGCTGGGGAAGGACTGCTTCGGAGGATCGAGCAGGAACGCGTCGGGCGCCTGATCGAGCGCGGCCTTTTGCTGGAACTTGTAGAAGTTCGGGCCCGGCGTGCCGTTGGCGTTCACGATTCCTTGCGAGAGAAGATTCCACGTGTATTGCCCGTGCTTGGGAACGTACGTGGCGAAGACGTGGTCATAGCTGCGATTCTCACCAATGATGACGATGACGTGTTTGATCGGGCTGGTGGTTTTCTCATCGTTCGTCGACGTGGACGATGGCGGCGGAGGAGCCGCGTTGGCCAGGGATGCGCCAACAGTGAACTGAAAAAGGGCGAGAGAAGCGAGCCCAACTCGCAGGCAGTTCGCTGCGGTTGCCGCAACATGCTTCAGGTGCATTTACCCTCCGTGTTATTTAGAAATGTGCCGCTTGGGCGGAACGTTGATAAACGTTTTCTATTGCCCGAAGATTTTTCCTTTATGAATGCTGAAAGAACGAAAGCGGGAAAAAGTACTAGGGTGAATTGCGTATGACCGGCTTTTAATTTCCACGGTACGTCGGAGCGCCGCAGAGACGGTCTTTGAGGCGCGCGGGGAATTTCGCGGCGGTCCGGCGGCCGGAGACACGACTGCTGGGTGAATCCGCGGGCAGAACGCGGATCATTCCCATCATGCCGTTGTCCTCGTGTTCCAAAAGATGGCAGTGGTAGACAAAATCGCCGACGATATTGGGGTCGCGGAAGTCGAGGCGCACGCGAACGCTCGGATAGACCATCGCTCTGCCGTCGTAGTAGGGAACGTTGACGGTATCTCGCAGGAACGGCTCGTTGACCGGCCGGCCCATGTAGTCGAGCAGCATGAAATGCAATTGGTGAATGTGAAAGGCGTGCAGCTCGTTGGATCTGTTCTCGATAATCCAATCTTCCACGGTTCCTTGCCTGGCGATGATGTCCGGGACGCCTGATGAGGGATCGAACTTCTTCGGCGTTTGTCCTTCGACCGTGATGTAGAACTCCGTGGCGCTGTTCGGATTGTTGGGATCGTCGAGCTTTTCGGAAAAATAGAGCCTGCGCGTGATCACCGGCGCCACGCTGCCGAGCCAGGGAAGCTTCGACGGCGGTAGCGGCTCGGGCGAGGCGGAGAGGGTCGACCGCGGCTCGGGCGCGTCTTGCGAAGCCGTGATAGTGGCGAGCGCGCGATTGGGATCGTTTTCGCCGCCGGGGCCGGTGTCGACACTGCGCGTGACGAGAAGGCCAGGGACTCCCAGCGGCGGTCCTTTGACGATGAATTCCACGCGCGCGCCCGGTGGCACGCCGAGGTGCGTTTGCGAATCGACAAAATCGCTGGGCGCTCCGTCTTCATTCAGCGGGACGCCGTCGAGCGCGACGAGTCCGAGCGGTTGGGGCGCGCGATTGAAGAGGACTTCGAGATTCAGGTACGTGATGGCCGAGGCGTTGAGCACGCGCCAGAGCTGCGTTTCGCCCGGCTTCATCTGAATCGCCGCCGGCGGATAGTCGGGGTAGGGAACCGGCACAAAGTTGATCGAGAGATCTTTCGCGGGCTTGCCGAAGCCGGTGCCGGTGTTTGCGGCGTCGCCGTCGCGATCGAAGAGCATGCGCGGCACGACGGGCTCCGATTTCGAGGGCGGCGCGTTGGGGTTGAGCAAATCGCGATCGCGAATCACCAGCACGCGTTCGGGCAGACCGGCGACGGCTTTATCCGCGCGCTCGATTCCTTCGACGACGAGCGCTCCCGACGCGCCGCCGAGAACCTGCACCTTGGTGAAGCCGTGAACATGCGGGTGATACCAGTACAATCCGGGCGGCTCGTTTTCGGGAACGCGAAAACGATATTCGAAGGGCGGATCGCCGGGATTGATCAGCGTCTTCAACACGTCGTCCTGGTGGCAGACGGGAGGAATGGTGAGCCCGTGAAAATGCAGGTTCGTCGACGTGGGCGTCATCATGCGGCCGGCGCAGGGGCCGGTGCTTTTGTCCTCGGGCATGGAGCCGTGCATGTGGGCCTGCTGCGCGGCGGTAGGGTCGATATTCGCGAGGTCGTCCTTGAGATGCAGGATTACGAGATCGCCCGGCTTCACCCTGAGATTGGGCGATTCGTCGCCGTTCTGATCGATGTAGCAGTAGCGAGTGGCGCCGTCCGCTTCCTTGTGATTGTGAATCGTGAGCTCCACCTTCAGGACGCCGTCGTGGCTGCGCAAGTCGGCGGGTTCCGAGACGACGCTGCCGGGCGTAGATCGGCTGCAAACGTCGCGAGGGCCGTCTTTTGCGCTGAGGCCGGGCTGAAATAGCGAGCAGAAGAAAACCGCAGACGAAATCAGGAACAGCTTCCTCACGATTGGGGACCGGTTCCGAAACGTGTGTTCAATGCTTCTTGCGAGTCGCGCATTTCGACCCGCCAGCGTGCGCGGCGCAAATAAACGCTGGATGAATGCGAGCTTAAAGTACGGAAAGCATCGGAGACACGCTCTCGCGCTCGCGTCGAAAGACGGAAAAGAAGTGGAAGCACGGGAAAGGTTTCCGGCGTGGCCGCGCTCGAGGGTGCAATTCTTTCGTTTTGTTTGTCGTCGCGGCGACTCGCTCGCGTTTGTTATAATTTGGATGGCCCAGTCCACGCTCGCCTGAAGAGGCGGGGAGTGGAGCCGTCCATCTCCAACGCGGCCTGATCCGCGCTGAGTCTTCTTCGGCCCCTCCCCATAGGCGCTCCTCAGGCGCGCTGCAGACAATCTTTCACCAGGCACTCGGTGCCGCAACAGCCGTTAAGGATCCGCTGTGAGACTCAGCCTGCGGTTGATTCTTTCGCTGGTGATCGGGATCAGCCTCGTCACGTTCTACATCTCGCGGAACGAAGTTCGCTCCGAGAAGCGAGGCCTTCGCGCGGACCTGGAGCGGCGCGCCGAGATTCTGGCTGCGAGCCTCGACGAAATCGTCGAACCCGCCGTCGAGCACGGCTCCCACGCGCAGTTGCGGCGCATCGTCGACCGGTTCGAGGACCGGCAACGGCTGGCCGGCGTGATTGTCTACGATCCCGACGGCGCGATCATCGCCGAAAGCACCAGTCTCTCGAATCGAATCACGCCGCCACCCGTTCCCGTCGATACCGTGAAAACTCAGCCCGACGGCGTGAGCAAGTTCCTGACGCTCGGCGACCGTCCGATGAACGCCTACTACCTCGCCATGTATGACGACGAGGGCAAAATGCGCGGCATCCTGGCGATCTTCCACGACGCGAGTTACATCGAGGCGCAGAGCAACATCATCTGGCGGGAGACGATCTGGCACGTGGTGGCGCAGGTGCTGCTGATCGTTCTGCTGACGGTGCTGATCATTCGCTGGACGATCGTGCTGCCGATTTCGCGCACCGCCGAGTGGATGAAGGACCTGCGCGGAGGACGCGTGCGCCCGCGCCCACCGCTGCCGAACGAGGATTTCCTCGCGCCTTTTTCGCAGGAGGTGGTGAAATTCGCGCGCAGCCTGACGGAGGCTCGGGCCGCTGCCGAAGAAGAAGCGCGGCTCCGCGAGACCGGCGAATCGCTCTGGACGCCTGAACGGCTGCGCATCAGCGTGCAGGCGAAAGTGTCGGGCTCGCTTTTCGTGGTTTCGAATCGCGAGCCCTATATGCACGAGCGCCGCGGGAAAGCGATCGAGGCGGTGGTGCCGGCGAGCGGACTCGTGACGGCGCTCGAACCGGTGCTGCGTTCGTGTGACGGGACGTGGATCGCGCACGGTTCGGGAGAGGCGGATCGCGAGGCGGTGGATCGTCACGATCGCCTGCGGGTGCCGCCGGATAAGCCCGAGTACACGTTGCGGCGCGTGTGGCTGAGCAAAAAAGAGGAACAGGGCTACTACTACGGATTCTCGAACGAAGGCCTCTGGCCGCTGTGCCACATCGCGCACGCCCGCCCGCTCTTTCGCACGTCGGATTGGGAAAGCTACCAGAGCGTGAACCGCAAATTCGCCGATGCGGTGCTCGAGGAAATGTCCGGCACCGAGCATCCGCTGCTTCTGGTCCAGGATTATCACTTCGCGCTGCTGCCGCGCATGGTGAAGGAGGCGCGTCCCGACGTGCGCATCGCGATTTTCTGGCATATTCCGTGGCCGAATCCGGAAGCGTTCGGAATTTGCCCGTGGCAGCGGGAACTGCTCAACGGACTGCTTGGCGCGGACTTGATCGGCTTCCACACGCAGGCGCACTGCAATAATTTCTTGGAAACGGTGGATGCTGCGCTGGAATCGCGCATTGAGTGGGAGCGCTTTTCCGTGAAGCGGCTCGGGCATCGCACCTTCGTGCGCCCGTTCCCGATCAGCGTGGACGGCCGCGAGATGCAGTCTGACCCGGGCGAGATCGCCGAGTCGCCGTACGAGCTGCGCGCGTCACTGCTGAAGAATCTGGGAATCGAGGCGAGCTTCTTAGGCGTGGGCGTCGACCGCGTCGACTACACGAAGGGAATCATCGAACGTTTTCGCGGGATCGAGCGGCTGCTGGAGCGGTACCCGTCGTACGCCGGCAAGCTGACCTTTGTGCAGATCGGCGCTCCGAGCCGCACGACGATTCCGCGCTACCACGACCTCTTCGACGAGGTGCAAGCCGAAGCGGCGCGCATCAACGCGCGTTTCCAGAGGAGCAACTGGAAGCCTATCGCTCTGCTGACGCGCCATCACAGCCACAAGGAGATTTTGCCGTACTACCGCGCGGCGGATTTCTGCATGGTGACGTCGCTGCACGACGGGATGAACCTGGTCGCCAAGGAATACGTCGCCGCGCGTTCGGACGATGAGGGAGCGCTGATCCTGAGCCAGTTCACCGGCGCGGCGCGCGAGCTGCGTGACGCCGTGATCGTGAATCCCTACGACACCGATCAACTTGCCGAAGCGATCCGCACGGTGCTCGAGATAGATCCTGATGAGCGGTCCGAGCGGATGCGGCGGATGCGGCGCATCGTCAAGGAACACAACGTCTACCGCTGGGCCGGTAGCCTGATCGCCGAGCTTTCCGACATCCGCATCGACGAAACCGAGTCTGAGTCCGTGGCGAAGCAATCCTCGTGAGTGCGGCGGCTCGCCATGCGCGCAGGGCGCGTACCGCCGTGTGTGCGTTTGACGCGTGGGGCGAAATCGTCGCGCGGCTGCGCAAGGCGCCGGGGCGCGCGCTGTTCCTCGATTTCGACGGCACGCTGGTGAAAACGCAGCGTAGCCCCCGCGTGGTGCGTTCCTCGAAGCGCGTGAATCGCATTCTCGAGTCGCTGCTCCGCAATGCGAACGTGTCGGCGCTCGCGATCGTCAGCGGGCGCCGCGTGAGCGATTTGCGGCGGCTTTTGCCGGTGCGCGGCCTGCGCTACGCGGGCTTGCACGGCGGTGAACGCGACGGCGCGCCGGTCAAG
>DATJRU010000272.1:0-3228 GCA_035504455.1 Vulcanimicrobiaceae bacterium | reverse complement strand
CCACGGAATCGAACGCGGCCGCCCGCGTCACGATTCAGGAGCAGGTGGCGCGCGGCCTTACGGTCACGTATTCGAGCAATGCGGCCACCTCCAACCAGTATCAGCTGATCCAGGTGGAATACGCGATCAAGCGCGACCTATCGGTCGTGTTTTTGCGCGACATCACCGGCATCTACGGCATGGACATCAAGTGGGTGAAGCATTTTAAGTAGAGGCAGAGGAAGCAGAGGAGGCCCAGGAAACAGAGGAACAACTCCTGCTCATGTTCGACGCCGCGCCAAATTGATCGCTTCACCTAACACCGAGGACGCCGAGAACCATAGAGTACACGGAGACTCATGACCCTCCTATGCGTTCTCGCGTCGCCTTTCCATTCTAGGGAGGGTCTCGGTGCGCTCTGCGCTCCTCGGTGCCGTCTGTGTTGAGTGAGACTGCAAAACCAGCACAGCTGAGCAAAAAAGCTGAGCACGCGCGCCCGAGAAGCTTCCCTCCTCCGCCTCCTGCTTTCTCACTCCGGCAGCAGAAACAGCGAATCAGCCGGCAGTCGCACGTGCCAAGGCTGCGGCAGACTCCGAAACCGCTCCCACTTTTCCTTGAAGACTTCGGCTTGCAGGTGATGCTCCCCGGCTTCGCCCGGCTGATGCAGCCGCAAGTAGAGCGTGATACGGAAGGGCGTCTCCGAAGAGCGCACAAGCCAGCAGGGGAAAATGTTTTCAGCGTCAGCTCCCGCACCCTCCGGTGCGCTCGCCTGCGAGGGCTCGACAAAGTCGATGTGATGCGCGCGGATGCCCGCGTGCGCGGCCGGGCGAGAAATCGTCTGCGCCACCGCGAGCCTGCAGCCCCAATCGCTCGCATCCACAACATGATCTGTCACCGGAATCACACGCGAAAAATTCTTGCAGCCCGTGAGCCGCGCCACTTCCACCGTCGGCGGCCGCCGAAAAATCTCTTCCTTCGGCCCGGATGCGGCGATGCGCCCCTCCGCCAGCACGAGCAGCCGCTCGCCGAGCCGGTAAGCCTCCTCGACGTTGTGCGTGACAAGCAGCGTGGGCCGGCGATAGGCCGCGAACGTTTCGTAGAGCTGCGTTTCCACCTGGCTGCGCAAGTGCGTGTCGAGCGCCGAGAGCGGCTCATCAAGCAGGAGCGCCTCCGGCTCGATCGCCAGCGCGCGCGCCAAGGCCACGCGCTGCTGCTCGCCGCCGGAAAGCTCACGCGGGTAGCGCTGCTCGAGTCCTTGAGCGTGCGTGCGCGCGACGAGCTCAGCCATGCGGCGCGTCTGCTCTTCGCGCGGCAGATTGTGCAAGCCGAAAGCGATATTCTCCGCCACCGTCTGATTCGGAAAGAGCGCGTAATGCTGGAAGAGCAATCCCACGCGGCGGTCGCGCGCCGGGACCCGCGTTCGCGCCTGCGTATCGAGCAAGACGCGGCCATTCAGCTCGATGCGCCCGCGGTCGGGCTGCTCGAGTCCCGCGATGCAGCGGAGCAGCATGGTCTTGCCGGCGCCCGATGAGCCGAGGATGCCGAGAGGCTCGTCGCCCGCGGTGAACGACACGTCCAGCGAGAAATTCGGGAAGCGCTTCGCGATTTGCACTTCGAGCGGCATGTCAGCGGCGCATCCAGCGGAGCCGGCCTTGCGCG
This sequence comes from Vulcanimicrobiaceae bacterium, assembly GCA_035504455.1. Lineage (GTDB taxonomy): Bacteria > Acidobacteriota > Terriglobia > Acidiferrales > UBA7541 > Palsa-295. Next base: position 1,590 of record DATJRU010000272.1, on the reverse strand, counting down.
CGCGTCCACCGATAGAGGCCGGCCAGCAGCGCGAGCGAAATCACGACGTCGACTGCGCACCACGCGAACGCGCGAGTCATGTCGTCCGATTCCACGGCGAAATAAATGGCGATGGGAATGGTAGCCGTGCGCCCGGGAATATTGCCGGCCAGCATCAGCGTGGCGCCGAATTCGCCGAGAGCCCGTGCGAAAGAGAGAATCGTGCCGGCGAGGACGCCGGGCCACGCCAGCGGCAGTGCGATCTCGCGAAAGACGCGCCACTCCGAAGCCCCCAGCGTGCGCGCCGCTTCGAGGAATCGCGAATCGACTTGCTCGAGCGCCGCTCGCGCCGTGAGATACATCAGCGGGAACGACACGACGGCGGCGGCGATCACTGTCGCAGGCCACGAGAAAACGACCGTCGTCCCGATTTGCAGCAGGAGTTTGCCGAGAGGCCCGTTGCGTCCGAAAAGCAAAAGCAGCAAGAACCCCACGACGGTAGGAGGCAGCACCAGCGGCAAAAGAAAAACGCCGTCGACGAGCGCAGCCGTGGGCCCGCTACGCCTTTCGCGCCAGGCTGCGGCCGCAAGTCCCGTGGCCAGCGTGATTAATGTCGCCGCAACGCTCGTTTCCAGGGAGATTCGGACCGGGGACCAATCCATCGTTTCGGCCAGGGCGAGCAAGGTCATCGGCAGAGGATTGTAACTGAATCAGTGCGCTTCGGCCCGCGCTTCCGGTATGCAAATCTGCACTTCGCCGCACCGGCGAGAGATGCGCTCTGCAGGTCCGCTCGTCTTTGGAATGCCCTAGTTATCTAGGCGGATGCTACTTCTGGGGCGGCCCAGGCACCGGTGCCGGAGCGCCACCGGGGGCGCCGCCACCCGGCGCACCCTCCTGCGGGTGCAGCATGGGTTTGAGCTCCGGGTAATCGTCCTGCATGCCTTCGAGAACGCTCATCGCCGCGTTTTGCTCGATCTGCACGCCCGCGTCCTGCGATTCCCGCGTCACCTGGGGCATCTGCTTGACGATCTTCTGCCCGACCGGCGACTCGTAGAACTTCGAGATTTCCTGGATCTCTTCCATCGAGAAGGAACGCGCGTAGATCGGCACCATCGCGTCGGTAACGGCGCTTGCCGGAGAGGCGGCGGAGAATTTCTGGCTGAACGCGTCCATGAACTTCGGCAGCTTGTCCGCGGAGATGCTGCGGCTCATGATATCGCGCACGCGATTCGTCAGGACTTCGTTGATGTTGTCGCCGAGCTTCGACGTTTCGGTCACGTCCATCAGGTGCCGGATCGCGGCTTCCTTGGCAGGATCGACCTTCTCGGCGAGAGACGGCGGGGCCGCGGGCGACATCGTCGCCGGCGCGGGGGCTGTATGTTGCGGCGAGGCGACGCCGGGTTGGTGCTGCGCCGGAGCGGTGCTCGAGGGCGCCTGTGCGAGCGCCGGAATGGCCGCACACAATAGCGCGGCGGCGAGGGTAATGGAAAGTTTCATGTTTCTCCTTGGAGGGCTGATGGTCGCGTGAGTCGCTACGGCCTTTATCATATCGAAGCGCGAAGTCGGCGTCACGGCGGATTTCGCTCCCGGTCAGGCATCGAACGCAAACCC
>DATJRU010000271.1:0-7316 GCA_035504455.1 Vulcanimicrobiaceae bacterium | reverse complement strand
CGAGATCGCGATCTACTACATCCTGGCCATTCTGCTGGCGGTGACGGCCCTCGCCGCCATCGGAAGCGCCGGGCAGACGCTCTGGGGCGGGCTCGCCCATTGGACGATTGCCACTGAGACGCTGCACGTGCTCGACGAGCTCCTGGTCGTCCTGATGATCGTCGAGATCTTTCACACCGTGCGCATCGCGATCCATTCGCATTTTCTGTTGGCTACGGAGCCCTTCCTCGTGGTGGGCGTGATCGCCTCGATCCGGCGCGTCCTCGTCATCAGCCTGCAAATGTCCGCGCTGACTACCGAGGGAAAATGGACGGCCGACGGCGCGAGCATCTTCCGCGCGTCCATGCTCGAGCTCGGGCTGCTGGTGATCCTCGTCCTCGTGCTGGTCTTCTGCATCACGCTGCTGCGCCGCTACGCCCCGGTCGTGAAAGACATGGGCCCCCACCTCGAATAGTCGCCCCCGCAGATCCCGGCAACCATGCAGCCATCGAAGATGACTCGCCTGTAGGGGCGCTGCTTGCTGCGCCCCTTCGAAGCCTCGCATGTGCCTCGGCGAGTCTCACCAACGGAGGGACGCTTGACCTCGGCCAGCTATCGCCAGGGATCGGCGGTGTTTTCGCGCCCGATGTAGGTGCCGTTCCATTCATCGTGTCGCCCGGCGGCGATCTCGACGCAGCGCCGCGCGCAACTCTCGAGCTGGACTTCGCCGCCCGGCTGCCCGCGCATCGCACGCAGCTTCGCCACCATTTCCGGCACCCAGCGCTGCGCGTCCGGCGACTCGATCGTCTTGTCGGCAAGCTGCGTCGGTGTGCTGCCCGGATCGACGGCGAACGCGCGGATTCCGTAATCCTTCCCTTCGGCGGCCAACAGTTCCGTGAGCCGGATCTGCGAAGTCTTGCCGATGCAGTACGCCGAAAGATACGGCGTCGCCATCTTCGCGCGCGGCGAGCAGATCGTGATGAGGCAGCCCGCGCGGCGCTCCTTCATTCCCGCCAGCACCGCGCTCGCGAAAAGAAACGGCGCGCGCAAATGAACGGCCTGCGCTTCCCACCATTCGTCCGGGTCCATCACGCCGATCGGGCCAAACGGGCCGGGGACGCCCGCGTTATTCACCAGGATCGTCACCGGGCCAAGCGCCTTTTCCGTTTCGGCCACCACGCGCGCCACGTCCTCGCGGTTCGTCGCGTCGCCCGCCACCGCCAGCGCGCGGCCGCCGTTCGCCTGAATTTCCCCGACGGTCTCGTCGAGTTGCGCTTTGGTGCGCGAAGTCACCGCGACCGCCGCGCCCGCGCCGGCAAACCGCTGCGCGATCGCGCGCCCGAATCCTCCTCCGCCGCCCGTCACGATCGCCACGTGCCCGCTAAGCTCTCCGGCCATACCATCTCCCAATCGCGGGCGCCTATGCGTGCGACCGCGCGCAAAATCAAACGCTCAATTCTATTCCAATTAGCGAACGGCGGGCGCCAGCGCGCGCGCCGTCTTGCGAACGGGCGGCGCGGCAAACAACAAAAGAAGCGCGGCGAGAAAGCTGAGACCCGACACCGCATAAAACGCCGGCTGGTAGCTCCCGAAGCGATCGAAGATGCGGCCGGCGGCGATTGGCCCGGCCGCTCCCGCCGTGGTGCCCACTACGATCGCCACCGCCACGATGGGAGCGTACGCGTGTGCTCCGTAATAATTCGCGGGTAGCGCCATCATCGCCGAAAACGAAATGCCGAATCCCGCGCCGAGGCAAATCGCATACAGATAAAGCCCCGCGGCGCCGCTCGCGTGCAGCGCCAGAATCATTCCGACGCCGAACAGCACCGAAGCCACCGCCCATACGAAACGCGGCTCGACCAAATCGGCCACCGCCGCGAAAAACAGCGTCCCGCAAAGGCTCGATAGCAGCATCACCGAAACCGAAAACGCGGCGGCTGCCGGCGTGTAACCCAGGTCGCGCAGATGTGCCACTCCGTGCGCCAGGAAGAGCGGGTAGCCCGCGCTGAATCCGAGCATCGAAACGAAAAACAGCCAGATGGCGGGCGTGCGAAACACTTCGCCAATCGTCCAATCGTCCCTTGTTTTGTAAACGTTGTGCGACGCGGCACGCGCAGCACCGGCAGTGCTCGATGCCGCGGCGCCCGCCCCGCCATCCGGCGCCTGACCGAGATCGGCCGGCCGTTCCTTGATGAAAAAGAAAGCGAGCAGCGAAGCCACGCCGCTCAGCGCGGCAATCAACATCCATCCGGTGCGCCAGTTGCCGCCGAAATTCGCAATCACGTGATTCAGCACCGGTGCAGCCACGAAGCCGCCAAACGAACTCCCCGTATGCACCAGCGTGATCGCGGCAGCTTTGTGCTTCACGAACCATCGCCCCATGCTCGCTTGCGCGGCCAGCACGCCGCCCGAGAGCGCGCCGACCCCCACCACCACTCCGAGCACCAGGTAGATCTGCCAGAGCGTGTGCGCCACAAACGCCATCAGCAGCGCGCCTGTCAGCACCATCAGGCATCCGGCGAGCGTCGTAAGACGCACGCCTTTCTTGTTGATGCAGATCGCCACCAGCGGAGCAGGCAGCCCCACCATCCATTGGAAGAAACCGTAGGCTGTGCCGAGCGCCTCGCGATTCATATTCAGGCTGGCGGCCATGTAGGTGTTGATGACGCTCGTGCCGTAGAGGGGAAAAGCGAAATTCGTGAAGACGATCAGCCAGAAGACCGCGAGCAGCCTCCAGCCGTAGAATCCCGATGAGTTGGTCATCCGGCTCCTTGCCGCGCATCTCGCCTAAAACGAAAATGCGCGGCCCAGTAATTGCCAGCTGACTTGCTTTGCGTGCGATGGGGAATAAAGGGCGCGCCCTCGCGCGCCCGTGGAAACTATTTCAGCTCTTCCGCCGGCACCCAGTTGCCGTGCACCTGGTTGCGCAGCCGCAGCGGCAGGTGCGCCGTCGCGATCGGCCCCTTGTCGACGTGCTCGGCCTCGAATACCAGGACGTCCGAAAGCTGCGTGTCGTGCAGGTCGGCCACCAGCGCGAGATAGCCCTCGTGCCCCGGCTGCTTCGACGGAATGTGAATCTCTTCCTGGATCGTGATAGGACGGTTCGAGTGCCACGACTTCAGGTTGCCGCTCTTGATTTCCAGGCGGCTCAGCGTATTGAAGCCCACTCCTACCGGACCAGCCATCAGCGGCGGCGCCGCCTCGATGTCGAAGCGCTCGTAGTAGCCGACGCCGTAATCCTTCATGTGATCCTTGTTCGCCACGCGCGGAAAATCGCCCGATGGCGCGAGGTTGTACTCCTCGAATTTCTCGCCCGGCTTCGACATGTCGAAGCTCCAGCGCACCACGCGCCCGTACGCCATGTCCTCCGGCTTCGGGTGAATGTGCGACGCCTCCACCATGAACGGGAACGGCGCGTACTTCCCGATGCCGAAATCGAGGTGCACGTATTTTCCTTCCGTATACGCGTTCATGAAATGGAACGCGGAGCACGCCGGCCGGCGGAACCAGTGCATGTGCTTCACGCTGCCCTCGCGCGGCATGATGCCGATGAAGGTGTCCTTGTCCGGCTCGCACACCCAGTGGACGCCGCCGGCCTTCAGCCGCTCGAGATCGCAGGTCGTGGGGAACACGGGGAAAATCGCGTGCTCCTTGGTCACCGCGAAATCGTGCATCAGTGACACGTAGGGCGCCTCGAACCACTCCTCTTTCACGAGCTCGCCTTCTTTGTTGGCGATGCAATAGGAGATGTCGCGCGTGGCGAGCCCGCCCGCCTCGTAACCGAAGAAATACAGGTCACCCGTATCCTCATCGAGCCGCGAATGCGCGGTCATCGTCTTGGTCTTCAGCTTCCCGCCGTAATCCCATTCGCCCAGCGTCTCGAGCGTGTGCGGATCGAGATTCATGGCCCGCCCGTCTTCCTTCAGCGCCAGCAGCTTCCCGCCGTGAAAAATCGGCGTCGTGTTGTAGACGCAGCGGTTCACGTTGCGCACGCTCGGATCGTCCGTGAAAGGATTCCGGTACAGCCCGAAAAGCCCGCGCCGCGCCTTGCGCTCCGCTTTCAGCCGCTCGGTCATGATGTAGCGCATCTTGTAGTCGATGTGCCCATTCTCGAATTTGAACGAGCTGATCATCCCGTCGCCGCTCAGGTACGTGTCGTGTCCCAGCATCGGCGGATACTGCGGGTCGGGCGTCGTGCGATACCACTGCCCGTTGATCTCCGCGGGCAAATTGCCCTCGATGACGAGATCGTAGATGTCGCACTCCGTGCGCATGGGCGCGTTGAAGCCCTGATAATCGAATGAATCGGGAAATTTCGTGGTCATGGGTGGCTGGCTCCTGTCCTCGGCCGGGCGATGCTATCAAGAATTGTCGCTCTTGCAACAAAGTCCTATCACTTCGATGAGCCGCGCGTCAATCCGTGCTGCCTTGGGCGAGTGAGACGCTTGTAGGGGCGCTGCTTGCGCGCCCTGCGGCTGCACATCCGCCGGGCATCGTGCTACTTCGCCGGCATCCGTGGCGCTTCGCGCGGCAGAACGCCCGAGCCCGGCGGCGGCGCCGGCTCCAGCGCCAATTTCTCGAAATCATCCTGGGGGATCAGGAACCGCCCCGCGAGCGCCGCGTATTTCCCCGACGCGAGCTGCACGCACATCTCCGCGCAGCGCGCGAGCCCCTTCGCCGGATCGCTGTTCTTCTTCAGCTCGCGAAAATATTCGACCATCTGCGGCATCCACTTTTGCGCGTCCGCCCGCGCCATCGTGCTCTCGGCCATGTCCGTGATGACGGTGCCCGGCTCGATCACGTAGACGCACACGCCGTGCGGCTTCGCCTCCGCCGCCGCCAGCTCCGACAAGCGAATCTGGCTCATCTTCCCGATCCCGTAGCAGCTCACCAGCGGCGTGAACCATTGCCCGCCCAGGCTCGCGATGTTGATCACGCTTCCCGCGCGCCGCTCGATCATTCCCGGCATCACCGCGCGCATGAAGAGCAGAGTCCCGCGCACGATCACTTCTTGCGCGCTCCACCATTCGTCCGGGTCCATCACCCACAGAGGACCGAACGGCCCCGTGATTCCCGCGTTGTTCACCAGCACAGTCGTCGGACCGAATTTCTTCTCCGCAGCCGCCGCCACGCGCTCCACATCGTCGCGCTTCGTCACGTCGCCGGCCACCGCCAGCGCGCGCCCGCCCGCCGCTTCGATCTCGCGCGCCACCGCGTCGAGCTGATCCGTCGACCGCGCCATCAACGTGACGGCCGCGCCCTCCGCCGCCAGCCCGAGCGCGATTGCCTTGCCGAACCCGCGCCCCGCACCCGTAACAATCGCCGTCTCGTCCGCCAACTTACCCGCCATCTTTGTATCCACCCTCATTCACACCTGAAACCGTCATACTGGACGAACTCCCATCCGCCCGCCTGCTCCTCATCTTTACCTCGAGCGCCATTCCCACCTCGCACTGTCATCTCGAGCGAAGTCCCGCGTCTTGCCTTTCCCGCGTTGTGTGCGGGCGCGGGACGCAGCGAGGGATCTGCTTTTCTGTGAGATTTCAGCACGATCCGGCTCTTCACTTCAGCGGTTTTCCCGTCACCGGGTGCACATAATGGAAGGGCACCACATCCGTCTTCGGCCAGAACGCCGCCTTCGCCGGCCGCAGTTCATCCGGCCCATTCGGATCCTCGGGGAACGTCACGGAATACGCCGGCACGGCGTACCCCGGCTTCACGCGTCCCCAGCCCTGATCGTACGGCGCGTAGAAAAACGCGTTGTAGTCGAGCACGCCGATCTTCCACACGCCGTCCTCGCGGAAGTACGTGTTCTCGTAGACGCCGCCTTCCCAGAAGGGCTCGGTGATCTGCGGCACGCTCTCGTGGCTGCCGCCCTGCATGAACGCGCGAAACCGCGCCTTCGCGGTCAGCCGGTCGGGCGCCACGTGAATGATGTCCTGCATCGTGGGATGCTCGAGCAGCAGCCCATGCGTCGGCCCGTTTTTCCCCGGCGAAAATTTCTCGCGCAGCCTCCCGCAGTAGAGCCGCCGCACGCCCGCCTTCCCCTTGAACACGCCGCCCAGAAAATAGGTCTCGCCGCGCTCCGAGAAAAGGTCGACCGCCTCGTCGTAAAGACATTTGTCGATGAAATACGAGTACGCGTGCTGCAACCGCCGAATCGCCAGCTCGTCCTCAACCATCCCAAGCCTGTGCGTCAGCTCCTCAACCCGCCTCTCCAGCGCGCCAATCTTCTCTTCCGCCGTCATCTCATCCCCCAAGGGCAAACTCTAGTCCGGCTCGTGTCCCCAGCGAAAATCGAGTTTCGAAACTCAAAATTCGCGGAACCACCCAAGCGCCGGAGGCGCGGCACACCTTCGACCGCGGACCACTCGATCGCGGCCCACTTTCCATTTTCACTTTTCCGATTTCGGCCTTCGTCACGCTTCGCTGATAAACTTCGTCACCAAACACGCCTCGAGCCCCTCGATCCCTTCTTCCGACCCGTGCCCGCTCTCCTTCACGCCCCCAAACGGCGACTCCGGAATCGAAATCTGGTACGTGTTGAGCCCGATCATCCCCGCCTCGAGCTGCTCGCCCAGCAGCTTCATCGTCCGCGCCGAATTCGTGAACGCAAACGCCGCGAGCCCATACGGCAACCGGTTCGCCTGCTCCATCACCGCGTCGAACTCCGTAAATGGATTGATCACCGCCACCGGCCCAAACGGCTCCTCGTTCATGATCCGCGCGCTGTTCGGCACATCCGACAGCACCGTCGGCGCGAAGAAATATCCCGGGCTGCGCAGCCGAGCCCCGCCCGCTTGCACGCGCGCGCCATGCTTCCTCGCGTCCTCGACGAACCCTTCGATCGCCGCCAGCCGCCGCGCGTGGACCAGCGGCCCCATCTTGTTCTTCTCATCGAGCCCGTCACCCACCGGGACGTGCTTCGCGCGCGCCGCGAATCCCTCCACGAACTTCCCGTAAATCTTCTCGTGGACGTAATACCGCGTCGGCGAAACGCAGACCTGCCCCGCGTTGCGATACTTCGCCACCACCGACGCGTCGAGCACCTTCTCCACATCCACGTCGTCGAACACCACCACCGGCGCGTGCCCGCCCAGTTCCATCGTCGTGCGCTTCATTCCCTCCGCGGCCAGCTTCATCAAATGCTTGCCCACGGCGATCGACCCGGTAAACGAAATCGCGCGGATCAACGGCGACGCCAGCAAATACGACGAAATTTCCGCCGGTATGCCGTAGACAATCGCCAGCACGTTCGCCGGCAGCCCCGCATCCACCAGGCAGCGCGCCACCGCAAGACCGCTCGCCGGCGCTTCTTCGGCCGGCTTCAAAATCAC
>DATJRU010000270.1:0-18418 GCA_035504455.1 Vulcanimicrobiaceae bacterium | reverse complement strand
TGAAATACACGCAGGCCGGCACGCAGACCTCGCCGGAAATCACGTGGGTCAACGCGCCCGCGGGCACGGTCACTTTTCTTCTGCACATGCACGATGCGGACTTCAGCCGCAACCACACGACCGACGACCAGCTTCATTGGCTCGTCTGGAATATTCCGGGGACGGCGGCGAGTCTGCCGGAAGGCGTTCCGGCGGGCGCGCAGCTTCAGAACGGCGCCTATCAAATCAGCGCGAGCGGGCCGAGCTATCGCGGTCCGGGCGCGCCGGCCAGTTTTCCGAAGCACCATTACGTCTTCGAACTTTTCGCGCTGGACACGAAGATCGACGTCCCGCCGGGCGCGGATGCGTTTGAAACGCGCGCCAACGTGATGAAGGCGATCCAGGGGCACATCCTCGAAAAATCCGTGTACGTGGGCCTTTTCCATCGCCCGCAGTAAGGGCGCCTGCTCGTTAGCGGATCGGAGCGTGCCCGCCGGCAGACGGGCTTCAGCTCCGACATTACGACCCGGCGCGTCAGCGCTTCTCGCGGGCGTTGGCCTGTTGCACGCAGTAGGCGAGCGTTTCGGCGACGTAGGAGTCGCCCATTTCCGTGCTGAACATGGCGTTGAAGAGGTGATGGCCCGGCCAGTCGCGCTTGAGGTATCTCTTGACGAACGCGGCGCGATCCCGGTCGGTGGTGTCTACCTGTTCGATGGCGTCGCGCTCAGGCGTGCCGGCGCAGATCAATCTGTGGATTTTGTAGTCGCGCGAGGCGTAGAGGAACGCGCGGAAGACATCTTTGCGGCCGCGGAGAAAAAACTGCGAGCCTCGGCCGACGATGACGCACGGGCCAGCAGCGAGAGCCTGGTTGATCGCGGATTCCGAAACGGCGGCGATGCGGCGGGCGTCGAGCAAGGCCAGGCGGTTCGTCGGCGGCAAGCCTCCTTCGAAGGCTCCGCGAAGAAAAGAGACGAAGACCCGATACATCGCGGGATCCCTTTTCCATTCCATGTCCTCCACCGCTTCGGGAGAACTTTTGGTCAGGCGCGCGATTTCCTGGGTTAGTTCGTGGTCCCATAGCTTCCAACCGAGCCGCTGGGCCAGCAGTTTGGCGATGTCGGACCCGCCGCAGCCGAATTCACGCTCGATCGCGATTGCCTGAATCATTGGCCTCATCCTTATCCGGCCGCCACGGCGCCGCCCGCTCCCGGATCATTCTTTTTCAAGAAAAATGCGAGCACGAACATGACCGCGCAGAACGCGCCCAGGACCCAAAATATATCCATATAGGAGAGCGCATGCGATTGTCGATCGATCAAGTTGTAGAACCTGGCGACGGCCTGGTCGTGGGCGTCGGTGGCGCGAAGGCCGGAATGGGCAATTTGAGAGCTGAGCGCGCGGAGCGCGGCGCGATACGCGGGAGTGTCCGGAGTGATGTGGCCGACCAGGATTTGCTGGTGATACTGCGACCGCCGGATGATCAGGGTGGTTACCAGCGAGGTTCCTATGCTGCCGCCGATGTTGCGCATGAAATTGATGATTCCGGAAACGCTGTTGCCTTTTTCCGGAGGGACGCCGATGTAACCCGCGGCGGTGATAGGCACGAACAAGAATCCGATTCCCACGACTTGCGTGATGCGCAGCCACGTCGCAAAACCGAAGCTGACGTCTAAGTCGATCTTGTGCGCCGAATAGAACAATCCCACAGCGAGACACAGCCATCCCGCCGCGATCAGGTATCTCGCTTGGATTTTGGACGTAAGCCGGCCGGTGATGGGCATCATCATCAACAACACAAGCCCTCCACCGGATAAGACGAGGCCGGCGAGTTCGGCGGTGTAGCCCATCAGCGTCTGCAGAAATTCCGGAATCAAAACCAGCGTGCTGAAAAGCATGAAGCCCATCATGAACATCATCAGGTTGGCGGCGGCGAAGTTGAAGCTCTTGAACATGCGGACGTCGATGATCGGTTCCTTGCGGAACCATTCCCAGATAACCAGAGTGATCAGGCAAACCGTCGCGGTAATCGCCAGAGTGGTGATGAAATGCGAGCCCAGCCAGTCATCTTCCTGGCCCTTATCGAGAAGCACCTGCAGCGAGCCGACTCCGAGCGCCAGCATCGATATGCCGATGTAGTCCACGCGAATGCCGCCGCGCTTCAGCCGATGGAGGAACGGAGGATCTTCGACAAGCACGTGCGTCAAATAGAGCGCGAAGGAAACCACCGGCAGAGTGATGAAAAATATCCAGCGCCAGGAATAGTTGTCCGTGATCCAGCCACCGAGCATCGGCCCCACCGTCGGAGCGAGGACCGCCGAGATGCCGTAGAGGGCAAAGGCCACGCCGCGCTTTTCGGGAGGGAACGAGTCGTTGAGGATCGCTTGCGCCATCGGCTGGAGCCCGCCTCCGCCGATTCCTTGCACGGCCCGGAAGAAGAGCAACACCGGGAGGCTCGGCGCGAGTCCGCAAAGCAGGGAACTCAGCGTGAAAATGAAGAGCGACAGCATGAAATAGCGCTTCCGGCCGATGATTTCGGCGAGCCACCCGCTGATGGGCAGAATGATGGCGTTCGCCGCCAGATACGACGTGAGCACCCACGTGCTGTCGTCGTAACTCGCGCCCAGGCCTCCCGCGATGTACGGCAAGGCGACGTTCGCGACGCTCGTGTCCAGGACCTCGACGAAGGCGGCCATCGAGACGGTCGCCCCGATCGCCCATGGATTCACTTTCGGTCGCCAGAGGGCTTGCTCGGCGGGAAGGGTGAGCGCTTCGGAGCTCATCGCAAGGAGACGGTCGCTTCCACGTTCATGCCGGGGCGGAGCTGATGATCGCGATTTTCGCCCGGATCGAGAACGATTTTTACCGGCACGCGCTGAACGATTTTTACGTAGTTCCCGGTAGCGTTCTCCGGGGGCAGCAAGCTGAAGAGAGGTCCCGTGGCTCCGGCGATGCTATCGACGTGGCCGTGGTAGGTGCGGCCGTTCGCGTCGAGAACGACTTCCGCTTTCTGGCCGACGCGCATGTGTTTGAGCTGGGTTTCCTTGAAATTGGCGGTGATCCAGACCTGATCCAGCGGGACGACGGTAAGGAGCTGCTCGCCCGGGTCGACGTTGAGTCCGACGACCACTTTTTTCGTCACCTCGCCGGTGACGGGGGCGAATATTTTGGTGTATCCCAGATTCAACTCGGCCTGTTCGAGGGCGGCCCTCTTTTGGCGAATGTCCGCAACGGCGGCCAGGGCTTTGGCCCGAGTGGAAGCAACGCGCTTAGGCCCGGCTTGTGCGTCTTCGTAGCGCGCTTCGGCTTCGATGAGACGGCTGTGCGCTTCCTGGACGGCTTGTTGCGCGGCGGCTTCGCTCGCTTGCGCCGCGGCGACGGCAGCGACGTCGGAAGCAGCGGCGGCATAGGCATGGTCGTAGACCTGCTGCGGTATCTCCTCCTTCGTGAGCAAAAGGCGATAGCGGGTGACGTCGTCCTGCGCCTTTACATTTTCCGCCTGAGCTTCCAGAACGCGCGCGTGGGCAGCCGCGGCTTCCTTGTCGGCCGCTTCGATCGCTGCCTGGGCATTCTGAATATCCGAGGAGGTGAACTTGAGCTGGCTCGACGCATCGACCGAAGATACGGGCACGTCGATATTCAAGCTCTCCGCGGCGGCGTCGGCATTGTCCAGAGCGGCCTGGGCCCTTGCGAGCGCGACTTCGTAGTCCTTGGGATCGATTTCCACGAGGGTAGAACCCGCATCGACCCATTGGTTGTCGTCCACATTGACCTTCTGGACGTATCCGGAGATGCGCGCGCTGACGGGGTAGAGATGGACGTCCACTTGCGCGTCGTCGGTGGACTCGAAGCGGGAGAAATAAAGCCAGAGGAAAACGCCTGCGATGACGACGACCACGAGCGAGCCAAGAAGGATGAGCCGCTTGTGCGAGCGCCTTTTGGGATAGGACGGAATCGGCGCATCTGGGACAGCGGAATCGCCGGGCGCGGCGTTCTGTGCCGGCGGAGCGGCTTGCGCTGGATTCGACGCCTGATTTTGTTCAGCCATGCTCACTCTCCTTTGAGGTACTCGGCAAAACGCGATTCCGCGACGCCGGTGGCCCTTGCCAGCGAAATTTTGGCGAGGTTGTAGCTGTAAAGACTGGCGATGTACGCGTCGTTCGCCGTGGCGAGCGCGTCCTCGGCCTGGACCACTTCGATGTTGTCCGTGACTCCCGAGCTGAACCGGTCGCGAGACTGCTGCAGGGTGTCGGTAGCGAGCGTCACCGTATTTTTCTCAACGGAGACTTCCTGCGCGGCCGCCTGCAGGTCGAGGTAAGCGTCGCGAACCTCCTGATCGATTTGAGCTCGCAGGTCTTCGAGCACCTGATGTGCCCTTTCGAGGGATGCATCAGCGCGCAAAACGTCGCCATGAACTCTTCCGCCCTGAAAGATGGGGACGCGGAGGGTCACGGCTGCATCGACAGTGCCGTGCGTGGAGGCCGGATTGACGCCGCTGATGCCATAGTCGGCCACCTGTTGTATCGACGGATAGCGTTCCGCGAAGCTGGCTTTCCGCTCGAGCTCGGCGGACTGAACCTGATTCATCTGGCTCTGGAAATCAGGGCGAGCCTTGTAGGCGCTTTGAATCGCGTCGTCCAAGGGCGGAATGGAAAGATTCTGGTAATCGACCTGGGTGGTGATTTCGAACTTCTGTCCCGGAGGAAGGCCGATGGCCCTCGCCAGAACCAATTTCTGCTTTTCCAAATTATTCTGCGCGACGATCCACTGCTGCGTGCGCGATTGCAGCTCGACTTGTGAACGCAGAACGTCCACGGCGGCGGCGAGGCCCGCGGTTTTCTGGTCCGAGGCCTGCTGCGAGAGCGCTTTGGCGGTGTCCCTTTGCGAGATCGCCGATTCAACCTCCGACTGATCGGCGATCACCAGCAGATAGTTGGCAACAATGGCGGTGACAACCAGCTCGCGCGCGTTCTTGTAGGCGTACTCGGCCGACCGGAGTTGCGCCTGCGAGGAGCGCTCGCGCTCGATGGACTCCCAATCGAAAATGTTTTGCGTGAGAAAGGCCCGCGAATCGAAATAGCCGAACGGGCCGATAATTTTCGGGACTCCCGGTATGTTCAGGCCGACTTGCGTTTTCAGATCGATTTGATGGACGCCAAATCCGGTTCCGGTGGTCACGTTCGGGAGCAAGGCGCTGAGGGCTTGCCATTTTTGTCCGCGCGCATCGGTGACCGAATCGGTGGCCAGGAAGCCTCCGAGATTTTGCTTCAAGCCGCGCGTGACGGCGTCCTCGAGAGAGAGGGGGATCGGCGTCGCAGTCGCTTGGCCGGCGGGAACTCCACCCAGGTAGGGGCTCTCGGACAAAGCGGCGGAAGTGCTCTGGCCGGCGTGCACGGCGGCCTGGGCCGGGCCGGCGACTTGCTGCTCGGCAATCGGACTGGGCAGCGGAGTGTACTGCGCGAAAGTAGCCGCTGCGCCAAACAGCGGAAGGCAGAGCAGCAGCGGTCGAAGCGGGGGGATAAGCCGCATTCGCCATCGCCGGGGAGCGATTCTTTTTTCAGAGCGGCTTGCTGCCTGAGCGAAGAGGAACTTCTGGAGCGCGGCCTGGAACAACGTGTTGACGGGGATGGTGCGTCGATCGGCGTTGATTTCCATTTTGTGTGTCTCCCAATGTCCAAGCCAGAAGCTGTCGCGGCGGCCATCTTCGGCCGGAGCTCGCGAATCTGACTCAAAGAGCAATCGATTCAGACCGCCTGCAAAAAGTGGCTTGAGCAAACAACGCGGCGGAGTGCGATTCCGTAATTTTGTTGGGGTGAAGTTTTGCCCGCGCCCAGGGCGGTTAAGGTTTGCTTCGGGTCGCCAGCCATTGTTGCAGCGACGTCCGCGCGCCTAAATTCGGGTCGACGTTTGAATCCAACGAACGGTGCCGCGAAAATCGAGACAGGCTCCGCATCAAGTAAGGTGCAGAACAATGAAGGCTAAGTACGCACAGTAACGTACAAGCAAGCACCATGTCGGTCAATCGCTTTGTCATTTGCCCGACCGAGATGCGGGGACTCGTGGGGCGTCGAATGCGGAACCGGCTATTGCGCCGGGCGGGATTCCGGGCGTAGCATACGCGGTGCCTGGCGGAGGTTGCCGGGCGTCCCGGCGGGCTAAAGGTTGGCTTTGCCGGTTTTCCTCTCCGCAGGAAGTTGCATCCAACGGTGGTATGCGAATGAATTCGCAGCCCAGCATCGACCGCAAGAACCAGAACCGGCGCCAGCCGCTGCGCACCCCGACCTTCGCCGGTTCCCTAACCGAGAAATCTGACGACCTGATTTGAAGAGACAGGAGGAAGAAGATGGCCACTGCTACGCAGGCGATTCCGATCGATCAGAATGTAGCGAGCTACGTGTCGAAGCCCCGCCAGATGTTCATCAACGGCAAGTGGGTGAACTCGGCTTCGGGCAAGACTTTCCCGACCTATAACCCGGCGACGGGCGACGTCCTGGCGAATATCGCCGAGGGCGACAAGGAAGACATCAACCGCGCCGTGGCCGCCGCGCGGGCTGCTTTCGAGCATGGCCCGTGGCGCAAGATGCTCCCCAACGAGCGCGGCAAGCTGATCTGGAAGCTCGGCGAGCTGATCGAAAAGCACAACGAGGAATTCGCGCAGCTCGAATCGCTCGACAACGGCAAGCCGGTGACGATCGCGCGCGTAGCGGACGTCCCGCTCGCCGCCGATCTCTTCCGTTACATGGCGGGCTGGGCGACGAAGATCGAAGGCAACACGATCCCGATTTCGGCGCACGGCGCGAAGTTCCTGGCGTACACGCTGCGCGAGCCGGTTGGCGTCGTCGGGCAGATCATCCCGTGGAATTTCCCGCTGCTGATGGCGGCGTGGAAACTCGGCCCGGCGCTGGCGACGGGATGTTGCGTCGTGCTGAAGCCGGCGGAGCAGACCCCGCTCACCGCGTTGAAGCTCGGCGAGCTGATCCAGGAGGCGGGGATTCCCGAGGGCGTGGTCAACATCGTGACGGGCTACGGCGAAACCGCCGGGGCCGCGCTCGCGGCGCACGACGACGTCGACAAGATCGCGTTCACCGGCTCGACGGAAGTGGGGAAGCTGATCGTGAAGGCTGCGGCCGGCAATTTGAAGAAGGTGTCGCTCGAACTGGGCGGGAAATCGCCGAACATCGTTTTCGACGACGCCGACCTCGAGAACACCATCCAGGGCGCGGCGATGGCGATTTTCTTCAACCACGGGCAGTGCTGCTGCGCGGGCTCGCGGCTGTATGTCGAGCAGAAGGAATTCGACAAGGTGGTCGACGGCGTATCGCAGATCGCGTCAAAGATCAAGGTGGGGCCGGGGATGGAGCCGGCGACGGAAATGGGGCCGCTCGTTTCCGAAGAGCAGATGAATCGCGTGTGCGGGTACCTCGAGTCGGGCTTCTCGGAGGGCGCGAAGGCCACGACGGGCGGGAGCCGCGCGGGCGAGAAGGGCTACTTCGTGAAGCCGACGGTGCTCGTCAACACGCATGAGAACATGAAAGTGGTGCGCGAGGAGATCTTCGGCCCCGTGGTCACCGCGATTCCGTTCAAGGATGTCGACGACCTGATCGCCAAGGCGAACAACAGCGAGTACGGGTTGGCGGCGGGCGTGTGGACGCGCGACATCAAGAAGGCGCACCGGACCGCGGCGGCGTTGCGGGCGGGCACCGTGTGGGTCAACTGCTACAACGTGTTCGACGCGGCGCTTCCGTTTGGCGGCTACAAGCAATCGGGATGGGGCCGCGAAATGGGGCACGAGGTGCTGGAGATGTACACCGAGGTGAAGTCCGTGTGCACGCCGATTTCCTAGCGGCGCATGGCAACAAGGGTTGTGTATGCTGGGGCGGGTTTTCGGACCCGCCCCTTTGTTTTTCGGAAGATGTAAAATAATCACGAGAGGCGTCTGATGGGATCGCAGGCCGTTCGAAATTTCATGAAGCAGCAGGGATTCGCGGACGAGCCGTCGTCGCTGTGCGACATGCACTTCGAAGGGCTGTATTTTCAGCCGCGGATCGTGGGCAGCTTGATCGTGATGGGCATTGTGCTGAGCGTGGCCGGGTACCGGCTTGGAGCGGCGACGCCGATTGATTACGCGGCGGTGCTTTTCTTCGTGCTGTCAGCCGTGCTTTGGTGGAATGTGATTGTGCCGGCGCTGAATCCTTTCGAGGCCGCTTACAACCGCGTGTTTGCGCTGCCGAAGGGGCGCGCGCCGTTGAGTCCCGCGCCCGGACCGCGGCGGTTTGCGCAGGCCATCGCGGCCGCATTCACGCTCATTGTGGGTGTTGCGCTGCTGAGCGGCTGGTTCGTAACGGCGTTCGTTTTCGAAGGGTTTCTGGTGGCGGCGTTTTCGATGCTGCTCTTCGGGAAATTCTGCCTCGGAGCTTACATTTTCCTTCTGTTGCGCGGGCAATTCGCGCTCGCGAATTCCACCTTGCCCTGGGTCCGATCCTAACAGCCGTAGAGTCGCTTCATCCAGGTAGCAATGCAACGCTGAAGGCTATGGTGCTTGTTGGGCCTCAAGGTCGACCCATAAGCCGGATGGCGGTTGTTTGCAAGTGGCTTCGATGTGGTTTTTCTCGTTAACGGATGGCGCGTTGTAATTAGTCAGATAGTCTTTGAGTCGCTTGGAAAGCGTAGCCTGCCACCAATTGGTATCCGTCCATTGGCTCTGGCCGAAGTCGGTGACCTGGCTCAGGTCAGCACCGTTCAGGCAGACGTGCCGCATAAGACTATTCCTCAGTTTTGCGCTGCCGAAATCGACGCCGTCAAAACGGACTTTGTAGATCACGGCGTTCCCCAGACCTGCGCCGGAAAAGCGGATGGTATGAAAGTCTCCGTTTTCGAGGACGATTGCCCCCAAGTCAGCATCTGCGGGAGAAAGCTTAGTGTCCACCCAGAGCGAATGGAGGCCTTGGCTAACGCTGTCCAATTCCCACGACGCAGTGGCGGCTTGCTGATAATTACTGTGGGACTGGGAATTTGATTGAAAATCGGTGAGCGAAGGCCCGCCAAGCATGGAGTCGAGGGCGACGGCGCTTCGAGTGTCTTGCAGGCTGGTGACGGCGTAGGAGGCGTAAAGCGTTTGCTGAGAGTCGAGAATCGTGCGGGAAATGCCAAAGATCGAGTCCTGATTTGAGGAGTCCGTGTGATTGTCGACGAGCTCGAAGAACACCTCGTCAAAGCCCTGTGGATCGGAATGAATTAGCGGCAGATCAGCTATCGCTATCGAGATTGCCTGCTGCCCGTACTCCGTAGAACCAAAGAAGCCTTGCATGCTCAGGGCATTCACGAGAGGGGCATGCGGGTCCTGAAAGGAGAGGTTCTTGACCGCCTCGCGCCACTGAGTATCTTGGTTCGCGATTCTTTGCTCGCGGTCAGTGTAAAAGAACTGGGCCGTCTGGCCGAGCAGGGTGGCAGCTGCAAGGATCAGGGCAAAATAATGGAGTTTCCCGACCGGTTTCTTAGGGGCCGCCCCGCCTGTGCCAGAAGCGGTATCCGTAGCATTCATGGAATACCTCCGCAGCGCCTTGAACTGGCCCGGCCAGGGTCTATAACATAGATAAGGTATATGAACAAGTGATAAACAATCGGAAAGGCGCCGCTTCAGTGGCGAAGGTGCCTCCAGATGCGGCGGTTGGGGGGGGGTAATCGAAGCGGATGCGCGCGGCGAAGCTCTCGCATCGGCAAAAGCTGGCCCACAAGAGGAATGCCACGGCGCAAGCAAGCCGAAGATGCGGCGAAAGGCCCGTGCCCTCGTACGCGGCGTATATCGGGCTGTTCAACCGGTGAGATTTGGGGCTAAGATGAGCGGTCTTGGGGGAACTAACGGAAGGGGAGGACACAGATGGCTACGGCAACACAGGCGATTCCAGTCAACGAGAACGTGAGCAAGTACGTCGCGAAAACGCGGCAAATGCTAATCAACGGAAAATGGGTAGACGCTGCCTCGGGCAAGACGTTCCCCACCTACAATCCTTCGACGGGCGAAGTGCTGGCGAATGTCGCCGAGGGCGACAGGGAAGACGTGGACCGCGCCGTAGCGGCGGCGCGAGCGGCGTTTGAAAAGGGGCCGTGGCGGAATCTGACGCCGTCGGAACGCGGGCGCGTGATCTGGAAGCTTGGCGACCTGCTCGAGAAGCACCTCGAGGAATTCGCGCAGCTCGAATCGCTCGACCAGGGCAAGCCGGTAACGATGGCGCGCATCGCGGACATTCCGATTTCGATCGACCAGCTCCGCTATTACGCGGGATGGGCCACGAAAGTGGAAGGGAGCACGATTCCGATTTCGGCGCACGGCGCGAAGTTTCTCGCGTACACCTTGCGCGAACCGGTGGGCGTGGTGGCGGCGATCATTCCCTGGAACTTCCCGATGGTGATGGCGACGCTGAAGCTGGCGCCGGCGCTGGCCACGGGCTGCACCGTGGTGCTGAAGCCGGCCGAGCAGACGCCGCTGACCGCGTTGCGGCTCGGCGAGCTGATTCAGGAGGCGGGCATTCCCGACGGAGTCGTCAACATCGTGACGGGCTACGGGGAGACGGCCGGGGCGGCACTGGCGGCGCATCCGGATGTCGACAAGGTGGCGTTTACCGGGTCGACGGAAGTAGGCAAGCTGATCGTAAAGGCGGCCGCCGGCAACCTGAAGAAGGTGTCGCTCGAACTGGGCGGGAAATCCCCGAACATCGTGTTCCAGGATGCAGACATCGAGAGCGCGATTCCGGGGGCGGCCAGCGCGATCTTCTTCAACATGGGCGAAGTCTGCTGCGCGGGCTCGCGGCTCTACGTGGAAGACAAGCAGTTCGACCGGGTGGTCGACGGCGTGGCGCAACTTGCGGCGAAGATCAAAGTCGGCCCGGGCATGGAGGCGACGACCGAGATGGGGCCGCTCGTGTCCGAGGAGCAGATGAATCGCGTGTGCAGCTATCTCGAGTCGGGCGTTGCCGAGGGCGCGAAGGCTGTGACGGGCGGCAGCCGGCACGGCGACAAGGGTTACTTCGTGAAGCCGACCGTGCTCGTCAACACGAGCGAGAAGATGAAGGTGGTACGGGAAGAAATCTTCGGGCCGGTGGTGACCGTGATGCCGTTCAAGGATGCGGACGATTTGGTGGCGAAGGCCAACAACACGCCGTTCGGGTTGGCGGCGGCCGTCTGGACGCGCGACATCAAGAAGGCGCACCGCGTCGCCGCGGAGCTCCGCGCGGGAACCGTTTGGATCAACTGCTACGGCGTGCTGGATTCGGCGATGCCGTTCGGCGGGTACAAACAGTCCGGTTGGGGCCGCGAGATGGGCAAGGAGATGCTGGACCTGTACACGCAGGTGAAGTCGGTGTGCACGCCGATCACCTAGAAAAACGTTTGTTGATTCACGAGCCGCGCTGAATCGCAGATTTGCCGCTGCGCTTCAGCGCGGTTTAGTTTGGGGATGTACGCGCCTTGTGACACATAGAGGGCCTGCTACGGAGTGACAGCCGTTTTCGTGGCGTAGAATGCTCGTAAGACACCCGGGAGGCGATTCATGACCGGCAACTTCGGCGATAACAAGAAACAGGCGCACGAGCTGCTCGATCAGCTAGACTCCGCGCAGGTTTCCGCGGTCATTCCTCTCTTGCAATTTATGCTGCTTGATCCGATGGCGCGAGCACTGGCGGCCGCTCCCGTAGAGGAACGGTCCATCTCATCGGACGAAGCTGCGGGCCTCGACCAGGCGCGCGCTTCCCTGAAGAGGGGCGAGGGTATCTCGCACGAAGACATTCTTCGGGAATTCGGGCTTCCTACCAGATAACCGAACTGTATGCCGAAGAAGATCGTCATCTGGTCGCCCGAGGCACGGGCCGACTTGAGAGCCATCGACCGCGAAACAGCCCTCCGGGTATTGCGCGCGATCGACGCCTTCCTGGAAAACGGCGTTGGGGATGTGAAGAAGCTGCGGCCGCCGCGCGAGGAGTTTCGCCCTGCGCGTTGGCGATTACCGCGTGCTGTTTCTTCTCAAAGAGCAACTCACCATCGAGATACTGCGTGTGTTGCACCGCAAGGATGCATATCGCTAATCGAGGAGATCGCGTGGGCGTGGATTCGCGACAGTGGGCGTGGCCGGACTCGCTGGATGCGGTGATAGCGGCGGCGCGACATCACAAGCTGCTTTTCGAGAACGAGCGCGTGCGGCTGCTCGAGGTGCGCATTCCGCCGGGCGAGACGACGGCGGTCCATACGCACCGGTGGCCGAGCGCGATCTACGTTGCAAGGCAGAGCGACTTCATACGGCGCGACGGCGAGGGCAACGTGCTGTTCGACAGCCGGAGCGTGGGGCCGCCGCCGACCGAGCCGATGGTGCAATGGGTGGGGCCGCTGCCGCCGCATTCGGTGGAAAACGTCGGGAACGTGGAAATCCTGCTGCTTACGACCGAACTGAAGCAGGACTAGCCCCTGGCGTGGGGCTGACGCTTTTCGTCGTCGAGAAATGGCGCCCCGAAAGGCCGTATTTTGAGGCGTTTCCGGCGCAAACCCTGTATACTGCCGGACGCCCTGCCCTTCATTGTCAGTTGCGAACCATAGGCGAAGCCTGCGCGTTGGCGGGCGCTAAAGCCTATGCTATAAGTAAAATGCTGCCCAAACTCTGAGGAAAATTGTGCCTTTCATTAATTTTCCCGCTCGGGAAATAAACTGCAAGCTTGTGTACTACGGTCCCGGCCTTGGCGGGAAGACTGCGAATTTGCAGTGGATCTACGAGCACACGGGCACGACCCAGAAGGGCAAGATGGTTTCGCTGGCTACCGAGACCGATCGCACGCTTTTCTTCGATTTTCTGCCGCTCGATTTGGGGACGGTGCGCGGATTCAAGACGCGCTTCCATCTGTATACCGTTCCGGGGCAGGTGTTTTACGAGGCGAGCCGGAGGTTGATTTTGAAGGGCGCCGATGGCGTGGTTTTCGTGGCGGATTCGCAGGAGGAGCGGCTCGACGCGAACCTGGAAACGCTCGACAACCTCCGCGAGCATTTGAAGGATCACAAGCTCGATTTCGAAACGATTCCGTACGTCCTGCAGCTGAATAAGCGCGATCTGCCGAACGTCCTGCCGACCGACGAGCTGAAGAAGCAGCTCAACGTGAAGGGCGAGCCGGCGCTCGAAGCGGTGGCCGTTACGGGGCAGGGCGTGTTCGACACGCTGAAAGAAGTGGCGAAGCTGGTTCTGGCGGACCTGAAGAAAAATTCCTAAAAGCAGTGGCTAGTGGCGAGTGGCTAGAGATGGCCGCGCTCGCGATTGCATCGCGTCTGCGGCAATAGGGGCCCTTTCTTCGGCGGATTTTCCCACCTCGATTCTATTCTCTTCCGTGTCTCCTTTCTGAATCGTATTGCTCGCGAGCGGACTCACATGATTGGGAGGCAGCATTCATGCGAGGAAATGGGATCGCGCAGGACCGGCGGATGGCGTACGTGATTTTCCGCTTGTCGCTCGGGATCAATATTCTGATTCACGGTTTCGGGCGAATTTTCGGAGCGGGGCCGGGCGCATTCGCGTCAAAGACCGCGGCGACTTTTGAAGCGACGGGGCTGCCGATGTGGGCGGTGCATGCATTTCTGCTGGTGCTGCCGTTCGTCGAGGCCGCGCTCGGGATTTTTCTCACGCTCGGGTTGTTCACGCGGTGGGTGCTTGCGGGTGGGGGCGCGCTGATGGTCGCGCTCATTTTCGGCACCTCGATGCGGAGCGATTGGACGACGGTGGGCGTGCAGATGATTTATTCGATCGCGTATTTTCTGTTGCTGTTTTTTCGCCGGTACGACGCGTTGGGCGTGGATGCCTTCCGGAAGACGGTGGCGAGCGATTAGCCCGGCGGCCGGGGCGCAGATGGCGAGCTAGAGAATTTCGCCCGGTGCAAGTATCTGTGCCGCACCTGACGGCGCTCGGGCTCCAACCCCGCAACACCCAGCGCTTCCGCGCTGGCTAAATTGTGCCGCGCCTTCCGGCGCTGGGGGCTGGGAGGGATGGGCACGGTTCAATGGCCCCGCGAACCGTCTCGAGAGAACTCGGTTTCGCGCGGAGTTCGAGCGCAACAATCAGACGGTGTTTATTCTGCGCGCCGAAATATCGCGGCATCGCGGCAGTGTCAGGAATGTCCCCGGTCCAGTCTGTCAGGGATGTGCTCGGTCCCTGGCCGCGTGGCCAGCGCCTCCCCGCTGGCCCATGTTCTGTTGCCCCGCCGGGCGCTCCAACGAAACACTACAGATGTAGCGAATTGCCTCGAAATTCTTGGCGATGACAGGCTAAGAATTGTGGGATCAATAGCATAAGGCCTCAGCTTGCGCGGAAAATAAAACGGGAGGTTGAAAGCCGAAGCTTTCCACCTCCCGGGGTGGGTGGGGTTTGTTGCCGACGACACCCAGCTCAGGAATTTTGGTGTTCCGCGCCTGGGTGCTCGGCAAACCGGTGTTTAAACCGGTGCCACGTATGCTTCACGCTTATCACACGCGCGAAAGACGTGTCAACCCTAATCGTGAGGCGTCAAACGGTGGCGGCGGTCAAGATTTTCGCGAACCTTTCGCGCTAAGTCCCGGGGGGAGTAGGGCTTTTGCAGGACCGGGAATCCCTTGGCCTGCACTTTCTGGAGAAGGGCGATGTCGGGGCTGTAGCCCGTGGCAAAAATGACGGAGAGATCGGGCTTGTCCGCGGAGATGCGGGTGTAAACCTCGGGTCCGCTGAGCTTCGGCAAAACGACGTCGAGGAGGGCAAGATCAATTTCGTCGCGATGGGAGCGAAATTCCTCAATGGCGGCTTGGCCATCGGCGGCGAGCAAAACGGAGTAACCGAGATTAGCCAGCGTCTCATAGGCGAGCTCGCGCAGTCCTTCATGATCCTCAACCACGAGAATGGTTTCCGAGCCGCCGTCCACGGGCTTTGTATCGTCCACAGCAGAAGGACGATGCTCGCTGACGGTGCTGACCGGCAAATAGACGCGGAAGGTGCTGCCGGCTCCGGGCTGAGAAATCACGTGGAGGAAGCCGCCATGTTGGCGAACGATGCCGTAGACGGTGGCCAGGCCGAGGCCGGTTCCCTTGCCCATTTCCTTGGTGGTGAAAAACGGCTCGAAGATGTGGTCGAGGGTGGCCGGATCCATGCCCATACCGCTGTCGGTGACGGCGAGCATGATGTACTGGCCGGGATGAGCGAGCGGCTGGAGGACGCAAAACTCCTCGTCGATGACGACGTTGGACGTGTCGACGGTGAGCGAGCCGCCGTTGGGCATCGCATCGCGCGCGTTGATGCAGAGGTTCATGAGCACCTGCTCCACCTGCACGGGGTCGGCGCGGACGACGGCAAGGTCGGGCGCGAGATTGGCCTCGACCCTGATGTTGCTGCCGATGACTTTTTCGAGAAGGCTAACCGTTTCGACGACGGCTTGATTCATGTCGATATTGCGCGGCTCGAGGATCTGGCGGCGGGCAAAGGCGAGCAGTTGGCGCGTGAGGGCAGCGGCGCGGACGCCCTGCTGGCGAACTTTGTCGAAATAGCGGTGGAGCCGGGGGGCGAGGGACGTTTCTTCGAGGCCCATGTCGGCCCAGCCGAGAATCCCTCCGATCATGTTGTTGAAATCGTGCGCGATGCCGCCGGCAAGCTGCCCGATGGCTTCGAATTTCTGAGCCTGGACGAGCTGCTTTTCAAGAGCGATGTGCTCGGTGACGTCCTCGACGATGACTTCGAGACACGGTTTGCCGCGCTCGGGATCGGTGGCCTGCCAGCCGTTGAGGCGGACGGTGATAATTGTGGAGTTTTTTCGCTTCCACTCGACGGTGGCGTGAACGCGGCCGTTCAGGAGATATTCGCCATAGATCTTTTCGCGGTCCTCCGGCTTGGCGTAGAGCTCGCGCGAGTGGCGCAGCGCAAGGAGCTCGTGGACGGAACTGTAGCCTAGCATCCGCGCGAGAGCGGGATTGGCGTCCAGAAGCTTGCCCTCCTCGCTGACCCAATAGATTCCGTACGTGGAGTTGTTGACGAGACCGCGATAGCGCGCCTCGCTCTGCCGCAACGCAGCCTCGGCAGTCTTGCGCTCGGTGATATCCACCAGGCTGCCGCGGACGAGGCCGCTATTGGCCGGCGGCAGCCGCACGAGGCTCACGTCGCACGGAACTTCCCGCCCGCGGGCGTTGCGGCAGAGCCACTCGAAACGCTGCGTTTCGCCGGACAGCGCCAGACCGAGCATCCGTCGCGCAGCGGCGTCCGAAGGCTCGCCGTCAAACTGACGCGGAGCGCTCAGATTGGCGGGACTACTCTTGAGCAGTTGCGCTTTCGAGAGTCCAAACAGTCGCAGGGCGTTTTCATTGCAATCGACGAACGTCGCCGTCTTGCCGTCCACGACGACAATCGCTTCGGGGGCATTTTCGACGAGGATACGATAGCGCTCCTCGCTTTCCCTGAGGGCGCGCACGGCGGCAATTTCGGCTTGACGCAGATCCCTCTCCTCCTGGGCGCGGCGAATCGCCACCGGTAAGCGGGCCATCTGATCCTTCAAGACGTAGTCGGTGACGCCGGACTTGATGCATTCGACGGCGTGCTCTTCGCCCAAGGTTCCGCTCAGCAAGATGAGCGGCGTGTGCGGGCGAATCTCCTCGACGATCGACATGGCGTCCACGCCCGTCCAGCCTTTCATGCGGTAGTCGGAGAGAACGACATCGACCTCTTGTTCGCGCAGCTTTCGGACGAAATCGGCGCGCGTGGTGACGGTGACGGCCTCGAAATCGAGATCGGACTTCTTGAGATTTCGCAGGCAGAGCTCGATGTCGGCGGAATCGTCGTCGACGATCAAGAGACGGAGCGGTTTCGCGGCGACAGAATGCGATTTGGAATTGGGGTCGGACATCGTGGGCCTCGTGTTTTCCCGTTTTCTGTTATCCGGCAAATGCGGCGTCAGGTGGTTTGCTATTGAGGATGAGCCAGTACAAACCGAGCTGCTGGACGACTTCCTGAAATGCCCCGAAGTTGACGGGTTTCTGGATATAACTATTCACGCCGAGCCTGTAGCTTTTCACCAGGTCGGTTTCTTCTTTCGACGAGGTGAGAACGATAATCGGAATGGCTTTCGTGCGCGGGTCTCCCTTGACCGCCTCGAGAACCTGTAGGCCGTCGACCTTGGGTAGCTTGAGGTCGAGAAGGACCAGGCGCGGACCGGCATCGATCCGGCGGCCCACAAACGGCCCGCGACAGAAGAGGAAATCAAGGGCTTCGGCGCCGTCGCGTACCAGCTGTATTTCACTGGCGAGCTTGTTCTTTTTAAGGGCGTGCAGGGTCAGTTCCGCATCGTCGAGGTTGTCCTCGACAAGGAGAATTTCGACTTTCTTGGATTCAGCCAAGGCTTACCTCCGTCGGTCGATCGTGAATCTCTTCCTCGGTCTGCGGGCCGAGGGTGAAAAAGAAGGTGGCGCCGGCACCCGGCTGCGATTCGACCCAGATGTCGCCGCCATGGCGCCGGACAATCCTTTGTACCGTGGCGAGGCCGATGCCCGTTCCCTCGAAATCTTCCTGCCGGTGAAGGCGCTGGAAGGCACCAAAGAGCTTGTCGGCATATTTCGGGTCAAAGCCGACCCCGTTGTCGCGAACAAAATACGCGGCGACGCCGCGGCTCTCGCATTCGCCCACCTCGATCACGGCCTTCTCGCGCGTGCGGGTGAATTTCGCGGCGTTCGAGAGAAGGTTCGAGAGGACGATTTTCACCAGGCCGGGATCGCAGTTGGCGTGGGCCAGGGGCTCGATCATCCACTCGATGTCGCGCTCGGATGGTTCCGGGGGAAGTTCGGCGATGACTTCGCGGACGACGTTTTCGAGATGCACTCTTTGCCTTGCGATTTCGCGGCGGCCGATGCGCGCGAGAGCCAGCAGGTCGTCGACGAGGCGGCCCATGTGATTTGCGGCTTCGAGGACGCGATCGAGGTAGCGAATCCCTTCGGGAGAAAGGGTGGCGGCGTGTTCCTCCTTGAGGATGCGCGCGAATCCGTCGATATGGCGAAGGGGGGCGCGGAGATCGTGGGAAACGGAGTAACTGAAGGACTCGAGCTCCTTGTTGGAGGCATTCAGTTCGGAGACCCGGTCGCTCAGTGCCGAGTTGAGGTGGCGAATCTTCTCTTCGTCCTGGCGACGCTCGCTGACGTTGCGAATCGCGCTGGAAATGAGAACGCCGCCCTTCGTCCTGATCGGGCTTAGGCTGATTTCGACGGGGAACTCGGTGCCGTCTTTGCGACGTCCGGAGAGTTCGAGGCCCACGCCCATTTCGCGCGGGCGCGGGGATCCGGAGTAAAGGCCGCGGTGCGCGACATGCTGGCGCTGAAAACGCTGGGGCATGAGCATCTCGACGGGTTGATCGATCAGATCCTCGCGCGAGTATCCGAAGAGGCGTTCGGTCTGCGCGTTGACGAGCTGGATTTTGCC
>DATJRU010000269.1:0-2216 GCA_035504455.1 Vulcanimicrobiaceae bacterium | reverse complement strand
GCCTCGAGCGCCTCCGCAATCAAATGGCGGGCATCGCGCGCGACATGGGTCGGCCAGGCGACGCGGGCCGGCAGGGAAGCCGCCAAGGCCAAAACGGGCAGAATGGACAATACGCACAAAACGGCCAGCCGGGTCAGCAAGCCGGAGACTCAGGCCAAAATGGAGGACGGCTCAGCCGCAATGGCGCGCCGGACGGTAGTGCAGGCGGCGCCGCGAGCGGTCAAGTGGGCGACGACTACACCCGAGGTTACATCGGCGGGGACCGCGGCGGCGCGCGAAACGGCGCCAACAATTGGTGGATCGACACCGGCAACAATTCAAATTTGCCGCAGCCCGTCTCTCCCGATAATTCGCCGCTGCCCGCCGATCCCGAGCGGTCGTATCAGCAAAGTCTCGATGGACTGAACCAGCTTCGCCCGGCCGTTGAGAACGATCCCGAAACCGCGCGCGAATTGCAGGAACTGATTCGCGAAATGCAGCAGCTCGACCCCAAGCGCTTCCCCGGCAACCCGGCTTTGTTCGAGCAACTCCACACGCAAGTGCTCAACGACGTCGACAAACTCGAGCTGCAACTGCAGCGCAAGCTCGACGACAAGCAGTCGGGCCAGATTCGCAGCAGCAATCCGATGCCGATGCCCGCCGGCTACCAGGACGCCGTCGCCGACTACTTTCGCCGCCTCAGCAAGAATCCGTAGTTCTCGAGTGTCGCTATCCGATTGATTCGGCGGCAGCTAACGCTCCCGGTCCGAATTCGCCAAAACTCAGTGGGCGAAAAACCGCCAAATTTAGCTTTTCTAGGCCATTTCGGGCTGGTTTAACCTGCCGACGGGAGCAAAGTCCTTGCTCTTTTTGCAGCGAAAATGCGCCCGCGCGACGACGCAAAAAAAACGTCTGCGCTTCACACTCCAGCGTAGCGCTGGCGGCGAATAAACTCCCCGCTCCCGGCTTTCCCGACAAATATTCCATTCTCGATCACCGGGCGGCCGTGCGACAGTACGGTTTTCGGCACGCCCTTCACGCGAATTCCTTCGAACATCGAATAATCGACGCGCATATGATGGGTTGCGGCGCTGATCGTCTGCTCCTGGTTGGGATCGAAAATCACAAGGTCGGCGTCCGAGCCGATCGCGATCGTTCCTTTGCGCGGAAACAGGCCGAATAATTTCGCGGGAGCCGTTGCAACAAGCTGTACGAATCGGTTCGGCGAAAATCTTCCGCCATGCACGCCGCCGGTGTAGATGAGACTCAACCGATGCTCGATTCCGGGTCCGCCGTTCGGTATTTTCGTGAAATCGTCGCGGCCCATTTCTTTTTGTTCCTTGAAACAGAACGGGCAGTGATCGGTCGAGACGACCTGCAGCGTGTCGTGCGTGAGACCCTGCCACAATTTTTCCTGGTGCCACTTCTCGCGCAGCGGCGGAGTAAAAACGTACTTCGCGCCTTCAAATCCCGGCGCGTCCATATTCTGGAGCGAGAGATAAAGATACTGCGGGCACGTTTCCGCGTACGCAGGCAGGCCCCGGTCGCGCGCCTCGCGCACCTTTTCGAGCGCGTCGTTACAAGAGAGATGCACGATGTAAACCGGCGCGCCCGCCATTTCCGCCAGCGCGATGGCGCGGCTCGTTGCTTCGCCCTCGGCCGTCGTGGGGCGGGTGAGCGCGTGATACTTCGGCGACTTCTTGCCTTCGGCGAGCGCCTTCTGGACGATTACGTCGATCGCGCCGCCATTTTCCGCGTGCATGCAGATCAGCCCGCCGAACTTCGCTGCCTGCGACATCGCGCGGAAGATCGTGGCGTCGTCGACCATCAGCACGCCGGGATACGCCATGAACAACTTGAAGCTCGAGACGCCCTCGCCGATCAGCGCGCCCATCTCCTCGAGCTGCGCCGCGCCGAGGTCGGTGATGATGCAGTGGAACGCGTAGTCGATCGCGGCTTTGCGGTCGGCCTTCTTCATCCACGTATCGAACGCCTGGCGCAGACTGTGGCCTTTGGTCTGGATCGCGAAGTCGATCAGCGTGGTCGTGCCGCCGAAAGCCGCGGCAATGGTGCCGGTCTCAAAGTCGTCGGCGCTGGTCGTCCCGCCGAAAGGCATATCGAGATGCGTGTGAACGTCGATGCCGCCGGGCATGACGAGCAGCCCGGTCGCGTCGATCACCTTGCCCGCGTTTTCAATCGGCAGCCCAAGCGCGATCGCTGTGATCCTCCCGCCGGAG
>DATJRU010000268.1:0-2311 GCA_035504455.1 Vulcanimicrobiaceae bacterium | reverse complement strand
CGGCTGCGCGATCTCGAAGAGCTTCGCCACCACCGTGGTGACGCCTCGAAAATGCCCCGGCCGCACGCGCCCTTCGAGGACGTCGCCGAGGCCCTCGACCACAACCGACGTGCGGAATCCGGGCGGGTAAATTTCTTCCGGCGGTGGCGCAAACACATAATCGACGCGCAGCTTCTCGAGCGCCGCAATATCCGCATCGAACGTCCGCGGGTACTTCTTGAAATCCTCGCTCGGGCCAAACTGCGACGGGTTCACAAAAATCGAAACAACCACTGGCGAGCACTGTTTCTGCGCCTCGCGGACCAACGATAAATGCCCCTCGTGCAGCGCGCCCATCGTGGGAACGAGCCCGAGCAGGCGGCCTTTCGCGCGCGCGTCGCGAGCCGCCTGCTTCATCCACGCAGTTGTGCGAACGATTTCCATGCCGGGCGGGTTGTCGTCAGACGTCGAGCGAGCGGCGGCGGATTCTCATGCGCCCGCCTGCGCGGCGCGGTCGCGGTAGAAGCGGATCAGGTCGGTGCCGTTCGCCTTCGTCCCGAGCTGGCGCAGCATCGTGGCGATTTGGCCGCGATGGTACGTGCCGTGGTTCGCGAGGTGCTGAAGGAAATGCGCGAGCGACGCGCAGATCAAGCCAGAGGTGACCGTCTTGAATTCGACCACGCGCGCCAGGTCCTCGGGCTTCAGCGCCGCCACGTAGTCGACGAGCGTCGCGTCCATTTCGCTGAGCCGGTCGCGGAGCGAAGCGAAATCGGGAAAATCAGTCGCCTTCGGCAGGCCGCCGGCCGGTACGCGGCCGAGAAAGCGCTCGTGCCAGATCCATTCGGCGCCGTAGAGATGCGCGAGCGTATCGCGAACCGAACTGAAGCTCGAGCCGAGCTCACGCAGGAATTGATCCGAATCGAGCGAGGCGCAGGCCTCGAGCGTGAGGCGGTTGGCCCACGTGTTGAAATCGTAGAGCAGACGAAAATCGTTGAGGTCCATCACTCCCTCCCATGCGGATTACGCCTTGTTTCGATACTTGGCGCTGTGCCCTGGCGAAGATGCCGGGCTGAAGCACCCGGCGCTACGTTCACACCCTAAACTTTCACGGGCTTTTCGCGCAGCTCGGCGGTCGAATGATACGACTCGCCGTCCGCCGGAAACTTGCCGCCGCGCACATCCTCGCAATATTCCGTCACCGCGCGCGTGATTTCGCCCGCGAGATCGGCGTAGCGGCGCACGAATTTCGGCGTGTAGCCCTCGGTGAGCCCCAGGAGATCGTGGAACACGAGCACTTGGCCGTCGCAATCGGGGCCCGCGCCGATGCCGATCGTCGGGATGCGCAGCTCGCGCGTGACTCGCGCGGCGAGCTCGCGCGGCATCGATTCGAGCACCACGGCAAAGGCGCCCGCCGCCTCGACGGCGCGCGCGTCGCGCTCCACCTGCCGCGCCGCTTCGGCCGACTGGCCCTGCACGTGGAATCCGCCCATCGCGTTGATCGATTGCGGCGTCAGCCCGACGTGGCCCATCACCGGAATTTCCGCTTCGACCAGCCGGTGAATCAGCTCGAGGCGCCGCTCGCCGCCCTCGAGCTTCACGGCTTCGGCGCCGCCGTCTTTCACCAGGCGCATGGCGTTGCGCACCGAATCTTCGATGGAGACGTGGAAGCTGCCGTAGGGCATGTCCGCGACGAGCAGCGCGCGGCGCGTGCCGCGGCGCACGGCGCGCACGTGATGCAGCATGTCCTCGAGCGTCACCGGCAGCGTGCTCTCGTAGCCGAGCACCGCCATGCCGACGGAATCGCCGACGAGGATGATGTCGACGCCTGCTTCGTCAAGAAGGCGCGCGGTCGGACAGTCGTATGCCGTGACGCAGGTAATTTTGTCTTTCGTTTCAGGAACGCCGGCGGAAAAGCTCTTGCGCGATTGGATGTCGGGCACGGAAACCTTCCCGTTGCCCGCATGCGGAAGCATGCTCATGTTTCCCCCTGGTGCCGCTCCCAAGCCTCGGGATGCAGCCCGCCAAACAACCTGATCCTAGCAGAATTGCAGCGCCGGCGGCAAAGGAATAGGATTTCTGCGACGCCACTGAGGCACGAAAGGCAGGCGAAAAGAATGGCCTACTTAATAACCGCCGTAGTTCTCATCGGCATCGTCTTCGCCATCGTAAAAGTGGTGAGCAGCGACCGCTACGCGAACATGACGGAGGAGGAGTTCGAGGCGGAGGCCAAGAGGTCTTCCGCGATGGGCATCGCGGTGGCGGGGCTCCAGAAAATCGTCGACCCATCGCACAAGATCGAGCTGATGCAGGAACAGGAGCAGCGCATCGAGGC
>DATJRU010000267.1:0-7201 GCA_035504455.1 Vulcanimicrobiaceae bacterium | reverse complement strand
GCGGCGCCGGACGAATCAGTGACAACGCCTGTTAGGGAAGCCACGCTTTGAGCGGCCACCATCAAGGGAAAAGCAAGAATGGCCGCCAGAATGACCGGCAAGAGCCTCACAAGTCGCATCGGTTGCCCCCAGTTTTTGATGTTGAGAATACAGACGTGCCCACTTCTCGTGCCGTTGAACACCCCGCACACCCCGAAAGAAAAATGCAAATGCGAAGAACTCAGCAATCACGATTCCAGAAGGAGCGCTTCCGGAACTAGGACTAAGCACCATATAAATCAATACGCTACAAAACGCAAGTGGTTAATGCGGGCGATCCATACGGAATTTGGTATAGGGGTGCGCAAAATGTCATACCGAGAGCGGGAAATGATGCGCGCCACCGCACCGAGCCGGGCGGCGGGCTGGAGGCTGTGCGTTTAAGACGGATCGCGGCGAGAGATCAGGAAGAACACACCGAGGAACAAGCTCAGGGCAGGCACGAGCAGGATCAGGATGCCGTGGCGGAGGGCGGCGCGGCCGGCCGCTCCAGAGGATGCGGCGTTCTGATAGCACATGGCGCAGCCCTGGCCGAGCGCGTGGGGCGCTGCCGCGAATAAAAGAGCGATGGCGAGCAGGGCGAGGGCGGCGATTCTTCGCAGATGCGGCCGGCGAAACAGCGCGCCTCCGCGAGGGCGTGGCTTGTGGCTTGGCTTGCGTGATGCGGTCATAGCTATCCCTGCGCCAAGAGAATAGCGAAAAGGCACAGCCAAAGGATAGCGAGGAAATGCCAGTAGATCGAAATTGCCTTTGTGGCGGTGGCGCGCGAAAGATGCCGTCCCTGCGTGAAGGCGACGGCGAGCATGGCAATGATTCCGCCGAGCAGATGCAATCCGTGCGCGGCGGTGAAGACGTAGAAGAAGCTGCTGCTGGCGTTGGTGGCGAGGTAGACGCCGGCTGCGGCGAGCTGGCGCCAGGCGAGAACTTGCCCGGAGACGAAAAAGAGTCCGAGGATTGTCGTGACGCCCCACCAGTGGCGGAAGCCGGCTTCGTCGCGAGCGCGAAAATCGCGACGCGCGCGAAAGACCGTGGCGCTGCTGGCGAGCAGGATCGCGGTGTTCAGCCAGAGGATGCGCGGGACTTCGAGCGTCTGCCAAGGAACACCCGAAAGGCCTTTGCGGACGACGAGCGCGCTGACCAGCGCGGCGAAGAACATCAGGATGCCGCCGAGCGCGATCACGATTCCGGTGACGTAGGTGCGCTGCGGGATTGCGCCGGACGGGGAGGGGGCTCCGCTATCGCCGCCGTGACCGGGAGGCGATCCGCCGGCGCCGTTGCCGCCGGGGCCGTGGAGTTCGACGGGCGCTGTGGCGATTTCACCGGGCATGTGGGTCCTCCGCGCCGGTCGAGGATTTCGCGTCCGGCACATTCTGCGGCAGGAAACCCTGCGGCGCGCCAGGGACGCTGTAGTCGTATGGGCCGCGGTAGACGGCCGGGCGGCGGCCGCCGAAATTATCGTGCGGCGGTGGGGACGAGGTGATCCATTCGAGCGTGGTCGCGTCCCAGGGATTGTCGGCGGCGCGCTGGCCGGACGCGAGGCTGCGGAAAAAATTGTAGAAGAAGATAAGCTGGGCCGCGGCGGTGATGAAGGCGGCGATCGTCATAAAAAGGTGGAGCGGCTGGAGCGCGGCGAGATAGGCCGGGCCGGTGGAATCGGCGTAGCGGCGAATGCCTCCGGCGATGCCGACGAAATGCATCGGCATGAAGATGCAATAGACGCCGACGAAGGTGATCCAGAAGTGCAGCTTGCCGAGCGGCTCGTTCATCATGCGGCCGAACATTTTCGGGAACCAGTAGTAGGTGGCGCCGAAGATTCCGAAGATCGCCGCGACGCCCATTACGAGATGGAAGTGGGCGACGACGTAGTAGGTGGCGTGCAGCATGGTGTCGAGAGCGGGCTGCGCGAGGAAAATTCCCGAGAGGCCTCCGGTGATGAAGAAGGAAACGAAGCCCAGTGCGAAGAGCATCGGGACGTGCAGGCGGATCTGGCCGCCCCAGAGGGTGCCGAGCCAGTTGAAGGTTTTGACGGCGGAGGGGACGGCGATGGCGAGCGTGAGCATGGAAAACGCCAGGCCGGAATAGGGGTTCATGCCGCTGACGAACATGTGATGTCCCCAGATGAGAAAGCCCAGGAAGCCGATGGCGCACATGGCGAGCGCCATCACGCGGTAGCCGAAGACCGGCTTGCGCGCGAAGTTGGCGAGGATGTGCGACGTGACGCCCATGCCCGGGAGGATGGCGATGTACACCTCGGGATGGCCGAAAAACCAGAACAGATGCTGCCAGAGGAGCGGCGAGCCTCCCGCGCGGTTTTGGAGTTCGCTGTTGACGACGAGGCCGGCGGGAAGAAAGAAGCTGGTGCCGGCGGAGCGGTCGAGCAGGAGAAGGATTCCGCCGGCGAGCAAGACGGAAAATGCCAGCAGGCTGAGGATCGAGGTGACGAACCAGGCCCAAACGGTGAGTGGCATGCGCATGAGCGTCATTCCGGGCGCGCGCATTTCGATCGTGGTGGTGATGAAGTTGATGGAGCCGAGGAGCGAGGCGAAGCAAAAGATCAGGATGCTGACGAGCCAGAGCGTCTGGCCGGTTCCCTCGCCTGGGCCGGTGGCGTCGCCGAGGCCGCTGAGCGGAGGGTAGGCGGTCCAGCCGCTGATGGGCGCGCCGCCGCGCACGAGAAACGCGGCGATCATGCAGAGGAACGCGGCGAAGGTGAGCCAGAAGCTGAGCATGTTGAGGCGCGGGAAGGCCATGTCCGGCGCGCCGATCTGGATGGGCAGGAAAAAGTTGCCGAAGGCTCCCTGGGGCGCGGTGGTGAGGACGAAAAACACCATCAGAGTGCCGTGCATCGTGACGAGCGCGAGGTACTGCTCGGGCGTCATGATGCCGCCGCTGACGAACGGAAGATGCGCGGCGGGCCAGACGAGGTGAAAGCGCATCAGCAGCGAGAGCGCGATGCCGACGGTCACGGCGGTGAGCGCGAGGAAGAAATATTGCAGGCCGATCGTCTTGTGGTCCGTGCTGAAAATGCGGCGGGCGAGGAAACCTTTTGGCGCGTGCGCGGTGGCCGGAGCGGTCACTGGGCGGCCGCCTGCTGCTTGAGGAAGCTTGCGTAGTCGTCCGCGGACACCACGCTGAGCAGGCTGTGCATGTGGTAATGCCCGAGGCCGCACAGTTGCGTGCAGACGATTTCGTAGCGGCCGATGCGGTCGGGAGTGAAATGCATCGGGATTACCATGCCGGGGACGGCGTCCTGCTGGAGGCGCAGCTCGCGAACGAAAAAGTTGTGGATCACGTCCTGCGAGCGGAGCAGGAGTTCGACCGGGCGATTGACGGGGACGGTGAGCGACCCGGTGATGATGTCGTCCTTGCCGGCGGTATCATTGGGATCGAGGCCGAGGGGATTCCCAGTGGCGGGGCTGACCAGGCTTGCGTCGAGGCGGCCGAATTTGCCGTCGGGGCCGGGATAGCGGAAGGTGTAGACGAATTGGCTTTCGGTGACTTCGACCTGGATCGCGGCGGCGGGCGTGGGCGCCGTTTCGAGATCGGCCCAGACGCGATTTCCGGCGATTCCCAGGCCGAGGAAAACGCAGAGGGTGATCGTGGTCCAGGCGATTTCGAGGATGGTGCTGCCGCGCGTGAAGCGCACGCGCCGGCCGCGATCGCGGTAACGAAAAACCATGTAGCCCAGGCCGAGTTGCGCGAGCGCAAATGCGGCGCCGGCGGCGTAGAGCGTCAAATCATACTGGCGGTCGACTTGCTTCGCGGCTGAGGTGATCGGAGGAGGCGCGGCAAAAAGATGGGCGGCGAAAACGTAGACGGTGACCGCGACAAGGAGGGCGAGACACAAGGCGAGCAAGAGGGCGGGGGCGGCGGAGCCCCGATCGGGACTTGGGAAGCGCGTCGCGCGTGCGGCCTGACGTTCGATTCGCAATAAGGTGCCCAACGGATCGCGTGGAACCGGAAATGATATACAAAGCGGGATTGTTTTACACGCGGAAGTGCTGCGAAGAAGTTTGGTGCGGTCGAGTGGATTCGAACCACCACGGTATTGCTACCGCCAGCCCCTCAAGCTGGTGCGTCTGCCAGTTCCGCCACGACCGCAATTCCGAGGCAAGCAAATTGTAACAGAAGCGCCTACTTCTGGGGAGTCTGGTTGGGCGCGGGTGTTGGCGTCGAGGACGACGGCTGCGACTGCTGCGACGGCGCGGCAGGCTGCACGGGCGCAGGCGTGGGAGCCAGCGGCTTCTGGGCCGGCTTCGACGGCGCGGGGGCCGACTGCTGCGTCTGCTCGAGGATCGAGCCGGTGCTGACGCCCGCGGACAAGTCGCGTTTCACGGAGAGCGTGAGCGAAGTGAGCATGAAAACGATGGCACACCAGGTGGTGGCGCGCGAGAGGAACGTTGCGGCGCCGCGCGGGCCGAAGGCCGTCTGACTGCCCGCGCCGCCGAACGCTCCAGCGAGATCGGCAGCCGAGCCGCTCTGCAGCATGATGACGATGACCAGCACGAAGCAGACGAGGATGTGCAGCGTCACAAGAATCGGCGTGACGCGCCAGCCCGCCCAGATCAAAGCGCCGGCCACAGCCAGCGACGCAACCCATTTAGCCCACGATGGCATTTCGAAACTCCTGAGGCGCGCGGGAGCGATGTCCGGAGCGCGCTAAAAATTCACGATCGCCGCAAACGATTTCGGATCGAGGCTCGCGCCGCCCACCAGCGCGCCATCGATCTCATCCTGGGCCATCAGGCCTTTGACGTTATCGGGCTTGACGCTTCCACCGTAGAGGATTCGAAGCGCGGACGCCTGCTCGTGCGTAAATTCAGCGGCGATTAAACCACGGATGTGCCGGTGCGCCTCGGCGGCGATTTCCGGTGTTGCCGTGCGCCCCGTGCCGATCGCCCAGACCGGCTCGTACGCAATCAGAATACGCGAGAACTCGGCGGGGGTCAACGCGCAGAGGCCGTCCTTCACCTGGCGGTGCAGCACGGAACTCATCAGGTGGGCTTCGCGCTCCGCGAGGGTTTCTCCGACGCAGACGATCGGCGTGAGGCCGGCGTCGAGGGCGGCTTTGGTTTTGCGATGGACGCCTTCATCGGTTTCGCCGAAATACTGGCGGCGCTCGGAATGGCCGATGATGACGCCGGTGCAGCCGGCGTCGACGAGCATGCGCGCGGAAATTTCGCCGGTGAAGGCGCCTTCGCGTTCCCAGTGAAGATTCTGGGCGGCGATTCCGACTTTGCTGCCGCGGGCGGCTCCGGCTGCCGCGCCAATCGCAGTGAACGGGGGCGCGACGACGATGTCGCAATGCGTGGTGTTCGTGACGAGAGGGAGGAAGCCCTCGAAAAACGCGCGCGTTTCGACGCACGTCTTGTACATCTTCCAATTGCCGGCGATTACGGGGCGGCGCAACTCTTATCCTTTGGCGCCGGCGGCCGCGTCGGTGAGCGCTTCGACGCCGGGAAGCTTTTCGCCGGCGAGGAATTCGAGGGAGGCGCCGCCGCCGGTGGAGATGTGCGAGATCTGGTTCGCGACGCCGGCTTGTTCGACGGCAGCGACGGAATCGCCGCCGCCGATGATTGAGGTGGCGCCGGACTTGGTGGCGGCTGCGACCGCCTTGGCGATGCCGAGCGTGCCCTGCGAGAACGCGGGGCGCTCGAACATGCCGAGCGGGCCATTCCAGACGATGGTGCGCGCTTTCGAAATTTCCTGGCCGAAGAGGGCGACGGTTTTCGGGCCGACGTCGAGGCCCATCCAGCCGTCGGGCGTGGAGGCGATATCCGTGACTTTCGTAGCCGTAGAATCGGGCGACTCGGCGATGACGTGATCGACGGGAAGAAGAAGCTTGAAGTTGCGCTTGCGCGCTTCGTCGAGCAATCCGCGAGCGAGATCGAGCTTGTCGTTTTCGACGAGCGATTTGCCGACCGGCTTCCCTTCCGACTTTAGAAACGTGTAGGCCATCGCGCCGCCGATCAGCATGGCGTCGGCGAGCTTCATCAGGTTCTGGACCACTTCGATTTTGTCCGAGACTTTTGCGCCACCCAGGATGGAGACGAAGGGACGCTCGGGATTCGAAATGGCTTTGCCGAGATAGGCGAGCTCCTTTTCCATGAGCAGGCCCGCGGCGGATTGGCGGACGAATTTAGTGATACCGACGACGGAGGCGTGCGCGCGATGGGCGGAGCCGAAGGCGTCACAGACGAAGAGCTGGTCGCAGAGCGCGGCGAGCTGTTTCGAGAAGGCTTCGTCGTTGGCTTCTTCCTGGGCGTGGTAGCGGACGTTTTCGAGCAGCAACACGCCGCCATTCGCGAGCGCCTTGCTTTTGGCTTCGGCGTTGGCGCCCACGCAATCAGAGGCGAATTCGACGGGCTTGCCCAGCAGCTCGCGCAGGCGGGCGGCGACGGGGGCAAGGCTGTATTTCGGATCGACTTTGCCCTTGGGCCTGCCAAGATGCGAGGCGAGCACGAGCCGCGCGCCGCGATCGATGGCGAGGCGAAGCGTGGGCAGCGTCTCGCGGATGCGCGTATCGTCCGAGACGCGCGCGCCATCGAGGGGAACGTTGAAATCGACGCGGATGAAAACGCGCTTGCCGCTGAGGTCGAGATCGCGAATCGATAGCTTGTTCATGGTCATCCCGAAACGCTGCGCGCTGATTTTGCGCGGGTTAGAATTTGGAAGCGAAGAGCTTGATCAGATCGCGGCAGCGGCACGAGTAGCCCCACTCGTTGTCGTACCAGGCGAGGACTTTCACGCAGTTCGAACCGACGACGCGCGTGTAACCCGCGTCGACGATCGACGAACTTGGGTTGCCGCGAAAGTCGATCGAGACGAGTTCTTCCTCGGTGTATTCGAGGATGCCCCTCATCGGCCCGTCGGCGGCCGCTTTGAGCGCGGCATTCACCGACTGCGGCGTCGCCGGCTTATCGGTGATCACCGTCAGGTCGACGACGCTGACGTTCGGAGTCGGAACGCGCATGGCGTAGCCGTCGAGCTTCCCTTTCAATTCGGGGATCACGAGATTCAGGGCCTTAGCCGCGCCCGTCGAGGTGGGAATCATCGAGAGGGCGGCGGCGCGAGCGCGGCGCAAATCCTTGTGGGGCAGATCGAGGAGCTTTTGGTCGTTGGTATAGGAATGAATCGTGGTCATCGTGCCGATCGTAATGCC
>DATJRU010000266.1:0-21114 GCA_035504455.1 Vulcanimicrobiaceae bacterium | reverse complement strand
GCCAGCCTCGCCGGCAGGCGGGCTCCGTGCCGGGCTGGGTACAATCGCCGCTCGGCGGCTTTAAGGAGCGGGGAGGGCCGATTTGTCGGTCACATGAGAAGCGGCCGCTGATTCTGGCGATTCCGACAAATTCTTGATGTGGGTCAGCACGCGCATGTGGATGCGGTGAATGATGGCTTGCGACCAAAGCGCCCAATAGCGCTCGGGCCAGAGGCCGTGCTGATACCAGGTGGTTCCTTCGAGCAGCGTGTGTCCGTTGGGCAGCGGGGTCAGCAAGAACTGGCCTTGCTTCGAAATGAAGTACCCGTGGAGATGGCGCGGCGCGATTTTCGAGTAGGGGCTCCACTCGTTGAGCGGAGCGGGATTCTGGGTGACTGAGAAGCGGAGCAGATGCGGCTCGTCCCACACCTGGATCGGCTCAACGAACGGGCCCGTTGAGAATTCGCAGTAGCGCACGGCGCCGGGCCCCGCGCCGACGATATGCGCGCGCATGGGGTACGCGACGCCGGCCCGGAAATACCATTCGTTGGTGCCGGGTGGCGGCAGTTCCGCGAACGAGATGACATTCTTCCAGACGCGTTCCGGCGGCGCGGCAATTTCGATTGACGAGCGCACCACGAATACATCCGGCTTGGCCGTCTTGTCGAAGGCGAACGTTCCCAAGCCGACGGGCAGCACCATGAGCATCGCGGTGCCGCGATCGAGGGCGCATTTGCTGTCGGCTGTGTAGACTAACCATCCACCGAACGCCCCGAGCGGCAAAGCCAGCGGAAGCGCCATCGCAATGCAAACGGCACCCTCGACGCCGAGAGCGAAGAATCCGAGGCTGGCGAGAGCATTCGCAGCCATACCCGCGAGGATGGCTTTCTTCGCAGTTTGGGCTTTTGCGACAGCCGCTCCGAAAGCGCCAAGGACAAGCGGCAATACCACAAATAAGGTCAGGCCGTAGCCGCCCGTACAAATGAGTCCGATAGCGGCAGCAGCGAGCGCCAAACCGGCGACGGCAGTTGTGATGAGGCGTTTGTGTTGTGTCATGGCCTGTCTTCTCCGGCCTCAGTTCGTCTTAATTGTTTCGATCAGCTCGATCACGATTTTCCGCAGAGGGCGCGTGAGAGGCAGTCCGGCGATCTTCAGAAGCGTGGTAACGATCCTCGAGCCAAGCGCCAGAAGGCGAGCCGTACGGCCTTGCCCAGGCGAGTCGTCGGTGACCCAAAAATAGATCACGCCCATCTGGAACATCCACAAGAGCTCCGGGAGATGCGGACCGAGATCCTTTGGCGCGCGAATGCCGGAGTCCGCCACGATTTTTCGGAACCAGGCGATGTCGGTATCGCGGATCGACTGGTTGTTTGGGGCGAAGGGAGAGAGCGGGTGCGCTGGGTCGGCACCATTCTTCAGCAGCGCGCGAAGAACGCCCCGATACGGAGCGAAGTAGTCGAGCTTGACCTGGATCAGCGCCTTGAGGCGCTGGTCGAGGCCGCCCGCAGCGCGCGCGACGGCATCGTCGATGCGCGGCTGCATTTCGCCGCAGGAGCGCTGGTAGAAGGCGAGGACGATCGCGTCCTTCGAGGGGTAGTAGTAATACGCGGCGCCTGTCGCGACGCCGGCCGCCACAGCCACGTCGCGCATCGTCGTTTCCTCGAAACCCTTGGTGCGGAACATATCGAGGGCGGCATCGAGGATCTTGCGCTCGGTGAGTTCGGCTTTTGGGGTGGACTTGGCGGCGATCTCAGTTTTGAACATGTTCAAATACTAGGCGCTCAAGCCCTGGACGTCAAGTACTATTTTGAACACGTTCAGTATACGAGGCGGCTCGTTCTATCTGATGACAAACAAATGGCTTAGCTCACCACTTCGGAGTGCCGCAGGTGAAGCTCGCGGCGTCAGACGGGTCGCCGATGCCCTTGTAGATGGCGGACTGGGGGTAGGGGCAGACGGGGTGCGTGCGGTCGATAACGCCGTCGACGCGATGCGTGGTGATGATTTTGTCGGGGGCGACGCCGGTCTCGCGCCACTTTTCGATTACGTCGAAGGCGTCCCACGCGCCAGTGATATTGCGTAGCGAGAAGCCGGAGCACATGCCGG
Organism: Vulcanimicrobiaceae bacterium; assembly: GCA_035504455.1. Classification (GTDB taxonomy): domain Bacteria; phylum Acidobacteriota; class Terriglobia; order Acidiferrales; family UBA7541; genus Palsa-295. The sequence continues at coordinate 19,029 of DATJRU010000266.1, read as the reverse complement.
CGCCGGGCACGACGAACAAGCGCGCGAAATCTTCGGTTTTCTCCGGACCGCCCATCGCAGCCACGACGCTCTTGTAATAATTCACGAGGCCCTCGGGAGGAATCGCCGCCTCCTGCCACGACTGGTACATCAGCAGTTTCCCGCCGTGTTCCTTGAACGGCAGGAGATTCGGGTCGGTCATGTTGACCATTGCGCCGATTTTTTCATCCGCCAGGCGCGTGTCGCGCGAGACATCGAACGTGTGCCAATCCCAGTTGGGATTCTGAAAGACGAGTGTCGCAAAGAAGTCCTTGTTGATGGCCATCGGATCGGGGCCGCTCAGCATCCAGTGCCAATCGAGTTCGCTGCCCGGCTCGAGGCCCGGATAGATTTGGCTGCCGTCGGAGAACTTGGCGCCGGCGTAGACCTGCCGCGCGGTCTCCACCTGAGCCGCGGTGAGGCAGGAGGCGTCCTCGCTCTTGCCGGGACACTGGATCGTCGCGGGATCGAAGTGGCACTTCGTGGGATTTTCGATGACGCCGTCGCGGAGGCCGTCGAGAGCGTCGCAGGCATCGAGCACGGCGCGGTGGATCACGGGAAACTTGCTGGGCGGGATGTAGCCGGGCGCTTTCACGCCGTCCTTCAGGGCAACCCACGAGAGGTAGACCGAGACGGCCTGCAAGTGCGCGACGTCGTACGCGGGGTCGCCGGCGGCGATTCCGTCGTAGTCGGCCGGATATTTTTGCGCTTCGGTGAGAGCCTGATTGCCGCCTTCGTGGCAGCTGCTGAAGAGAGACAGCTTCGGCGGCTTGCCGTAATAGGCTTCGATCACCTGCTTTGCGGCGACGGTCATTTCGTGGGTCGCGCGGTAACCCCAGTCCGCTATTTTCTCGGGATGGCCGACCGCCCATGGCGGCAGGGCGCCGGTCGCTTCGGCGTCGGCGTGGCCGGTGTCCGTGGACGCGGTCGCATAGCCGCGCGCAAGCGCGCCGGCCATGCCGCCGTAGCTGATGGCGCCGACGAAGCCGGGATTGCCCTGCCCGATGTATTTGCCGTTCCAGCTCGCGGCGGGCGGGAGCCATACTTCGAAGGCGATGTGGGAGTCGCTGGCAGGCGCGGCGAATCCGGCCACGCGGCAGAACGGCACCGAGACTTTCATTCCCGGCGGCGTGCCGTAGCGCCCGGGCAGGCTGGGCACCTCGAAATCGGGCGGCGGCTGAATCGAAGCAGCTTGCGTAATCGTGATGTCCGGGATTTTGAGCGAGGCGAGGCTCTCGCACGATTGTTGGGCCGACGCGGCTTTTGGAAAGACCGCAAAGCCGAACGTCAAAATCAATAGCAGATAGAAAACGGAAGAGTGTTTCACGTTAGCCCTCGCGCATCCGTCGACAACGGCGCTTCTATATACCGAAGCGGGGCCGCGCGCCATACGTTTTTTCCCGGAGCGCAGCCGCAAACGACGCCGAGCGGGTTTACGAGTTTGCAATTGCGCGCGGACAGCGCGGATCGCGATTGCGCCAGCGGGCGCGAATAAGATATAAACGCGCGGCGCGGCGAGAGAAACGTTAATGGGCTTTCGCGCGTCACACTAAGCCTCGGAAGAAAGCCGCACTTCGGTTGGGGGGAATCATGAAGAAGGCGTACGGATTCGGTTTGGCTGCACTTTTATTGTTTGCCGCAGCGGCGGTCGTTCCCGCGCGGGCACAGGATGATCAGGCAGCGCCGCCTCCCGCGGCGCAAGGACAGGGACAGGGCGCGCCTCCGGCGGGCGCGGCGGCGCGTCCTCCGCAGCAACGGCCGCCGGGAATGTTCGCGCCGCAGCTGCCGCACGACGAAGTAACGGACTACAAGCCGGTGACGAACGACATGCTGCTCAATCCGCCGCCGGGCGATTGGCTGCAGTACAGCCGCACGTACGACGCGTGGCGCTACAGCCCGCTGAAGCAGATCAACAAGAAAACCGTGAGCCAGCTGCGCGTCGCCTGGGTGCAGGGACTGCCGCAGGGCACCACGGAGACGATCCCGATCGTGCACGACGGCGTGATGTACCTGGTGGCGCCGGGCGCGGACGTGATGGCTGTGGATGCGACCGACGGCCACATCATCTGGCAGTATCACCGCGAGTTCAAGAATCCGCGGCTGGGCGGCCAGGAGCGCACCAAAGCGATTTCGATCTACAAGGACATGATCTACTACACGCCGCCGGACGGGTACGTGGTGGCGCTCGACGCGAAAACGGGCAAAGTCCGCTGGGAAACCTACAAGACCGAAACGCAAAACACTTCGGGAACAATCGTCGTCGACGGCAAGGTGCTTTCCGGCGGCACGTGCGACAAAGGTCGGCAGAGCTGCTTCATCGAGGCGGACGATGCCGACACCGGCAAGGAACTCTGGCGCTTTTACGACGTGCCCGCGCCTGGCGATCCCGGGTACGACTCGTGGCACGGCGCGGACACGACGAACGACACGGCGTCGACGTGGGGCATGCCGGGCAACTACGATCCCGTCCGAAAGGTGATCTACTGGGGCATCGCGAATCCGTCGCCTTACGAACGGCTGGCGCGCCATGGCGGCGATCCGGACGGCACGGGACGCACGGCTCCCGCCGATCTTTACAGCAACTGCACGATCGCACTCGATCCGCAGACCGGCAAGCTGATCTGGTATTACCAGCACTTGCCGGCGGACGACTGGGACACCGACCACACGCACGAGCGCACGCTCGTGACGACGACGTTCAACCCGGATCCGAAAGCGGTGAAGTGGTACAACGAAACGGTGCCGCGAGGATCGAAGCATGACGTGGCGGCGATGGTCGGCGAGAGCGGAATCATGTTCGTGCTCGACCGCAACGACGGCAAGTTCCTGTGGGCCGAGCCGATCCCGGTGGACGCGCCCAATCTCGCGATTTCCAATATCGACCCGAAAACCGGACTGACCACGATCAATTGGGACGTGGTGATGAAAAAGCCGGGCGATCATCACGTGATCTGCTACTGGAACGGCCGCAGCTACTGGCCGACGGCCTACGATCCGGAGACCAATTCGCTCTACACGGGGTACATCGATAATTGCCTCGACATGACGGCGAACGGCGGGAGCGGAATCCGGCACGGCGTGCTGCGCGACGGCTCGAAGATGGACGCACTCGGCGGCATCGCAAAGGTCGATCTTTCGACCGGCGAGATGCTGAAGTTCGGCGTGCAGAATGCGCCGGGCACCGGTGCGATCCTGGCCACCGCGGGCGGATTGATCTTCCACGGGGACGTCAACCGGCGATTCAGCGCCTACGACGCGAAGACGGGCGATAAGCTGTGGGAGCAGATCGTCGGCGGGCCTATTTCCGTGAGCACGATCACGTACGCGGTGAACGGCAAGCAATACGTGGCGATCATCACGGGAGACAACCTCGCGAACGGAGTCGTCGCGAGGCAGAGCGGCGTGCAGCTCACGACCGGGCACAACGCGATCTACGCGTTCGCGCTGCCATAAGAACGGCTCATCCCGCAAAAGACGAAGCCCCGCCGAGATCTGACTCGCGGCGGGGCTTTTCGTTTTTCCCGGGGCGCTAGTGCGAGACGTCCGCGAAGGAGATGTGCACCGGCGCTTTGTCCTCTTCGGCCACGTGGAACATGGTGCGCGGCGTCAGCCCCATGTTGCGGGCGAGAATCGCGTCCGGCATTTCCTGAATGCGGATGTTGAAGGTGTTCACCGAATCGTTGTAGAACTCGCGGCGGTCGGCGATCTGGCTTTCGAGCTCGGTGATCCGCGATTGCAGCTGCATGAAATTGTTGTTGGCTTTGAGTTCGGGATAGTTTTCGGCGGTGGCGATCAGGCGGCCGACGGCGGACGTAAGTGTCGCGCTGGCCTCGGCTTTCTGGTCGACCGTGGTCGCCCGGGCGTAGGCGGAACGCGCTTCCGTGATCCGCTGGAACGTATCCTGCTCGTACTTCATGTAGCCTTTGCAGACCTCGATGAGATTGGGCAGCTCGTCGTGCCGCTGTTTCAGCAGAACGTCGATATTCGCCCAGGCCTTATCGACGTTGTTCTTCACGGCGATCAAACCGTTGTACAGCATCACCACATAAGCGATGGCTCCGCCCACCGCAAATAACAGCACGAGCAGCACGATCATACTCATTCGCTCTTCTCCTCCGGGCGGATCACCACCCGAAAATCTGCGACAAGATGTAGAAGCAGACCAGCGTCAGCGCCGGCCCGCCCCAAATGCATGCGGTCGACTTCCACGCCAGCAACCTCACGACGTCCCGCTGGCTCTCTGATGAAATCGTGAATGGATCCTTCCCTGGGCCTTTGGACAGCACAACCGGAGGGCAGACCGGGAAGCCGTTGTCTTCGTTCGGCTGCGCGGGTGCTTGCACCGGTTCCGGTCTCTCCGCTACGGCCGTTGCCGAGTGCAACGCCGGAGCGGGAGCGGCCGGGGCATGAGCGGGCGTCCCGCTCGAAACGCCCGTCAGCGGCGCCGCCATTTCATCCATCGAAACCGATGCCCACGTGCCGGAGCCGGCAGTTACGGCGCCCGCCGCTACCCGGCCCGCGGACGAGTTCGCCGCGCCCGCCATGGGAATCTGAGTTCCCGAGCCGTCGAGTGCCGTCGTCGCGACGCCGGTCATCGCCTGCAAGAGCTCGTTTGCGTTTCGCGGGAAAAACAACGATCGCGACCGCGCCCGGATCGAGGACGAAGGAAGGGTGACGTGCGCCTGCGGCTCCGGCGCACCGCCGCCTCGATCGGTGTTTTCGGCAAGCGTCCCGAGAATGAACAGCGGATAGCCGGGCCGGATGCAGTGCTCCTCCAGGCGCATGTTTCCGGAGGCGCCGATGCCGTTGCGCAAGAGGAATTGGCGCACGTTTTCGGGAAATAGATCGCGGCCGCTGCGCCCGTCGAACAGCGATTGATTGAATTCATCGCGAAAGGTGCGATGGACGTCGAGCTGCGCGCCCTGAGGATTTACGAGAAGCCGCCCCGTCGAATCGTCGACAAAAAACCGAACGAAGAGAGTTTCCTCGGCTACCTTCTTCCACTGGCGGCTGTTTCCCGATTGCTTCAACTCCCAAGCCGTCGCGCAATAGTAGAAGCAGGGCGTGCCGGTAATGCCGGCCGGGACCGTGCGCGGCCCGGCCGCCATCCCGCTTACTTCGACCAGGCCCATCGAGGCGCTGCGAATCTTCGAAGACGGAGTGTTCAGCACCAGCCGTTTGAACTGGAGCATTTTGAAGCCGCGATAGAAAAGAACAACGCCGGCGACGGCGCCGACCATCGACCAAAAAGCCAGCCGCAAGTCGATCACGGCGATCGTGGCGACCGTCAGCACACAAGAAGAAAGGACGAGCAAGAGCACGCCTCCGGAACGAACACCCTTTCGAATAGTCTAGGAGACTCCCGAAGGAACCCGCGGGACGATTCAGGGAACGTGGCGAATCCTCTACTATGTTTGGCGCACCTGTCCGCTCGTACAGGTGTTTGCAGCTCAGGCGGATTTCACTTCGTGCAGGTGGCTATCCCAGGCGTTGCCGATCCGGCGGATCGTTTCGCGGAGGCGGACGGCGAGATCGACGACCGTTTGGAGGCGCTGCGCATCGATGGCGCTGAGGCGGTCTTTGTGCGTCAGGACCAGCTCGGCATTGCCGAGGATTCCCGTAAGCGGGTTATTGATTTCGTGGCGGAAGATCGTCGCGATGTCGCCGTGAGATCCCGACCACGGAGGACCGAGCGCCGAACGAGATGCGGCCGCCCAGCGCAACCTGCGATCCACGAGGCTCGCGGCGAGCGGAAAGTAGTTTCCGACGCGCGCGACGAATTCCACGTCTCCCTCCGCGACCAGCCCGGCAACTTCCGCTTGCCGTTCCGGCGGCGCGAGTAAAATGACCGGCGCGGAAACCGCGACGTGCCGCAGGAAGTGCTCGAGCGGCGCATCTCCGACGAATTCCGCGTCCAGAAGGGCTACTTCTACGGAGATGCGCCCGGCCAACCGCCGGAAGTGTTCGAGATTCGAAGCCACGGCGAGGCCGGATGTGCCGGGAATCTCTTTGAGCGCATGGATCATGCGCTGCGCGATATCGGCATCCGCGATGCCCAGGAGCGGAACTCGATCGGCCGTAATGGCCCTGCTGGCAATGACGCTCATCTCTCTCACGTACCTTGTTTCACCGCGCGGGCAAGCGCTCGGTTCACCGCCAGCTTGATTTCTTCCACAAGAAACGGCTTGGCGAGATAGGGGAGGTTGTTTCGTTCGAGAAACTCGAGAGTGCGAGGCGCGAGCGTGTCGCCGGTGATGAAAATAATCCGGTCGCGGAGAGGGCTTCCGGTTCGCACAAGCACGTCGTAAAACGCCGTCCCATCGAGGCGCGGCATACGCAGGTCGCAGATCACGAGGTCGAAGCTCGCACGCGACACGCGCGTGAGCCCCTCCTGACTATCGAGAACCGCCTCGGCCTCGTGGCCTTCCTCGCGTAAAACGTCGACCACGAGTTGCGCTACCGTCGGCTCGTCTTCGACGACAAGAATGCGGCCTGCCGGGGCGGCGCTGCTTGCGCTCGAGGATTGAAGCAGCAGGGGAGATCGCAAGCCCGGCGGAACCGGGATGACGGGCAGCTCAACCGTGAAGCGGGCGCCGCCGCCCGGCTGGTTTTCGAAGGCGACCTCGCCATTGTGCTGATGAACGATGCCGTAAACGATCGAAAGACCCAGCCCGGTTCCGAAGCCCGGCTGCTTCGTTGTAAAGAACGGGTCGAAGATTCGCGAGGCGATGTCGGGAGGCACTCCGGGGCCGTCGTCCGACACCTCGAGCACGATTCGATCGGAGGAGCGGCTTCCCGTTCCCTCGATCACGTGGCTCGTGCGAATCAGGACGCGGCCCTGTCCGCGGCCTTCGAGTAGCGCCTGCTCGGCGTTGATCAGCAAATTCAGCACTACCTGCTGCAGCTGGTAAGGGTCCGCAATGGTTTGCGGCAGAGCGGGCGCCAGCTCGCAGGTGATCATGATGTTTTCCATCTTCAGTTCGTAACTGCGCAGGGCGAGCGTTCGCTCCACGATCTCATTCACATCGACGCGGGTGCGTTCGGGCGCGGTTTCGCGCGCGAAATAGAGCAGGTTTTTTACGATGCGCCGCGCTCGCTCCGCCTCCTGGTAGACCTTGGTTGTTTCCGAAAGCGGCCCCGCCTCCAAGCCGCGCCCCAGCAGAAGCTGCGCGTACCCCATGATCGCCGTCAGAGGATTGTTCAATTCGTGCGCGATGCCGGAGACGAGTTGGCCGAGCGCGGCCATCTTTTCCGTCTGCAGCATCTTCGATTGGATTTGGCGCTCACCGGTCACGTCCGTGTAGAGCTCGAGCCATCCGAGCGGGTGTCCCTGGGCATCCAGCACGGGGCGCGAAAATCTCTCGAAGACGCGGCGCGTGGGCCGCGTTAGCTCCAACTCATCGTGTTGCGGTTCGCCGGAACCGCTCGCATAGGCCGCCCACGGCGCCCCGAACTGCGTCTGGCTGTGGAATCTCTCGGCGAGCAACTCCTCCAGCGCTTCGATGGATCCCGTGTCTTCAATTTCCCGCGTGCTGAGGCCGAAGAGCTGCCCGAACCGAGCGTTGGAAAAGCGAATTTTCCCGGAGGGATCAATGAGCAGCACCCCGGAATGGATCGAATCGAGCAGGCTGCGAAGCTCCGCTTCCAGGTAACGCGACTTGGCTTCGGCTCGCTGCACCACCCCGCCGTCCTCGACGCAGAGCAGCAGGTCCTGGCTGCCGGGAAGAATCCAACGGAGCGTGATGCGGACGGGGAAGCCGGTCGTAAGCGACGCCTCGAGACTGGGCGCGCTCGCAGGCCGCGGGCGCGGCTCCCACAGCGAGGCAAGCTGCTCGCCGGCCGGGCTCGCCAGGAAGTCCTTCAGGCCCAAGCTCCGCCGCGCCGATTCTTTCAGCCGCAGCAGTTGTTTCGCACGGGGGTTCGCTCGCTGGATGATGCCTTCCGTGTTGACGATCACCAGAGCTTCGGCGCTCGTATCGAAGACGGCCGCGAACGCTTCCTCTCCGTGCGCGCGAAGACCGGGCGCGGGCGCAGCCCCGCCCTGATTCCGATTCGTCGAGTGGCTCGCGTTGCTCATGACGATCACTTGTGTCATTGCCCGACTACCACCGCCACAGAACGATTGCGTAGCCGCACAGTGCGGCGATGCCGATCGCGATTGCGTATTCCGCCGAACGTCGCGCAATTTCCGGCCAGCGCACGCTCCGCGCGAAGTTTCGTCGATAGCCCATGCGTGGTGTACTTGCATTAGTCTGACCAAGCCGGACCGTCGACAAAGTCTCAACGTTTCAATGGATTGAGGACGAGTGGTAGATGCCGGGAAGCAGGCCGCTTCCCACTTCGATACGATTCACTGTGTGAACGTCCCTGTCTAGGAATGCTGCGTTGGCTTCTCGGGGAAATCCTGTAGACAGCGAATCAGGTGCGATCGGGGCGTGCTTTCGAGCCGGTCAGCTGGGCTGCGAGTGCGACTCGGTCTCATACTGCTTGAGCTTGCGGTAGAGCGTCGTCTTCCCGATGCCCAGGAGGCGCGCGGCGGCGAGCTTGTCTCCTCCCGCTTCGCGCAACGCCCGCAGGATCGCGCGGCGCTCCAGCTCTTCGAGCGGCATCAGTTCGTCGGCCTGCGGCATGCGGTCGCCGGCGGCGTAGTGCAATCCGGACGGCAAGTCCCCTACATGCAGGATCGGCCCCGAGCCCAGCGCGACTGCGCGTTCGATCGCGTTCTCGAGCTCGCGGATATTGCCGGGCCAGTCGTAGGCGATCAGCCGTGCCATCGCTTCCTCGGATATTCCGCGGGTGCGCCCGGCCTCGCTGAATTTCTCGAGGAAGGCGTTCACCAGCAGCGGAATGTCGCTCTTGCGTTCGCGCAGAGGCGGCATCTTGATCTGCACCACGTTGAGCCGGAAGAAGAGATCCTGGCGGAACTGCCCCTGGCGCACCGCCGCGTCCAGGTCCCGATTGGTTGCGGCGATCACACGCACCGCGATCGGAATCCGGTCCGTCGACCCGACCGGCTTCACTTCCTTTTCCTGGAGAGCGCGCAAAAGCTTGGCTTGCAGATCGACCGGCATGTCGCCGATTTCGTCGAGAAAGAGCGTGCCGCTGCCGGCCGATTCCATGAGTCCCGTTTTCGCGTGCATCGCGCCGGTGAACGCGCCTTTCACGTAGCCGAAGAGCTCCGATTCGATGAGCGTCGGCACGAGCGCGGAGCAATCCACCGGAACGAAGGGCTTGTTCCTTCGCGGCCCGGAAAAGTGAATCGAGCGCGCCACGAGTTCCTTGCCGGTTCCGCTCTCGCCCAGGATCAGCACGGGATAATTGTGCTGGCTCACCTTTTCGATCAGCCGGTAGACGCGCTGCATCTTGGCGGACGTGCCGATGAGCCCGCCGAATCCCGGGCGCGTGCGCAACTGCTCGCGCAGGATGCGATTTTCCTGATCGACTTCGAGGAGGCGCACCACGCGGTCCAGCTTGCCGCGCAATTCCGGAATGTGAAACGGCTTGGTGACGTAGTCGGCGGCGCCCATGCGAGTCGCCTCGACCGCGCTTTCGATCGTGCCGTATTGCGTCAGGACGATCACCGCTGTCTGGGGATACAGCTCGCGGATGTGCTTCAGAAGCTCGATCCCGCCGATCTGCGGAACGCGGATATCGGTGATCACGATGTCGATGGGCTGCTGTTCGAGGATGTCGAGCGCCTCTTCCGTCGTGGCGGCTGTGCGCACGTGCAAGCCGGCATCGACCACCACGTCGCGACACAAGCTCCTCGTCGCGTCCTCGTCCTCAACGATCAGCACACTGACCGCGAGTGGGCCATGTGCGGATGAGGCCATTTCGGCTCCGGTAGCGGGCACGTGGGTTCTCCTTTCGGCAGTCCCATTCCGGACGCGTGGATGCACAAACACCACCAAGCCGGATCAAGTTGTCTTCTTCTGAAAAGAGGGCCCTTACAGATTGGTGCGAATTTCTATGAGGCGGAGTCTAGTGCCAAAAGGGAACCCGTGGCAAGCCCGTATTATTACGGAGGGCCCGAAATGCCTCTCAGACATGGAGATGCAATTTTAGGAACGGCAGACAGTCCGAATTGGAAATCGGCCGATTTCAGGATTAGAATGCAGCGAGTGTGCGGGAGATGCGGATCGCTCGGACCAACCTTGGCCCCTGCTCCGACATCTCAAATAGTCGAAATCCCTTAACTGTGTAACGCTTTCTTTCCAGCAGAGAGCGCCAAAGCCAAGTTGAAAAGGAGAACCACCATGAAGCGGACCATTCTGCTTCCGGCGATGGCAGCTTTGCTGGCCCTCACGTCTGCGTTCGTTTTCCCAGCGTCCTCCCAGGGACAGTCTTCCAACTCCAGCGCCACCGCGCCGAACGAAGTCGCGCCCGGAACGCGTTTCCTGATCCGTCTCAATGACGAGTTGGGTTCCAAGGAGTCCAAAGCCGGAGCGCCTTTCACCGCGCGCACGATCGAGCCGATTGCTGCCGCCGATGGCACCACGCTCCGCGCAGGCGCTGAAGTTCGCGGCCACATCGATAAGGTGCAAGCCGCGGGCAAGACGGGGCGCGCTCGGATGTGGCTTACGTTCGACGACATCAAGACGCCCGATGGCTGGATGCCCCTGATCGCCATGGTCGACGACGTGCCAGGCGTCCACTCGATCCACGTCGACTACGATCGCGAGGGCGAAATCGAAGTCACCTCCAGCAAGCGCCAGCAGGCCATGGAAGCGGCGGCAGCCGGCGCGCTGGTCGGGGCGGCCGCGGGCGTGGCATCCCACAACGAAAAGGATGCGGCCATGGGCGCGGCTATGGCGGCTGCCACGGCCTACATGGTCACCTCGGGGCTTGGCCAGGAACTCACCCTCGAAAAGGACACTAAGCTCGAGATCATTCTCGAGCGGTCGCTCTTTTTCGGGCAGAGCTGAACCCGCTACCCTTGAAGCCGTGGAGGCCCGGCTCCTCGCCGAGCGCGCAATCGTAGTGTGGGCGGAAGCCTAAAACAGAGGCTCGGGCACGCGGCGGCCCCGGCTTGGAAATCGCTTTGAGTGTGGTAGATTCGATTGGAATGGCCGCCGAAACTCAATCCCAGCAAAGAATTCTCATTGTGGAGGACGAGGAAAACGCTCGCAAGGGCTACGAGGCCCTCCTTCACAAGTGGAGTTTCGAGGTGTTGGGCGTTGGCAGCGGCGAAGAAGCCCTGGCGAAGTTTCAGGAGTTCGATCCCCACGTCCTGCTCGCGGATGTGGAGCTTCCCGGGATGAACGGGCTCGAGTTGCTGCGCCAGCTCGGCGAAGAGGTGCAGCGAATACCCGTCATCATCATCACCGGGCGCGGCAGCGATGAGCGCGTGGTGCAGGCGATCGAAGCCGGCGCGTTCTGGTACATCGAAAAGCCGCTGAAGCCGCCGGTACTGCGCGCATTGCTGGATCGCGCTTTCGGGCGCCTGCGCGACCGGCAAGCCGTGGCCGTCCTCACGCGCCAGTTGCGGGACGCCGGGAAACTGGGAGCGCTCGTCGGCGCCTCCGGCGCGATGCAGGACGTGATGAGGCAGGTCGAGACGGCCGCTCCCTCGACGGCATCGGTTCTAATTACCGGCGAAACGGGATCGGGGAAGGAAATGGTTGCGCGCTCGCTTCACATGCTATCGCCGCGCGCCGAGCGGCCCTTCGTGGCGATCAATTGCTCGGCGATTCCCGAATCGCTCATGGAGAGCGAAATCTTCGGCCATGAAAAGGGCGCCTTCACCGGCGCAGCGGAACGCCGCATTGGATGTTTCGAACTGGCTCACGGCGGTACACTGCTGCTCGATGAAATCGGCGAGATGCCCGCGCCCACGCAAGCAAAGCTTCTGCGCGTGCTCGAGGACCGCAAAATCCGCCGCCTCGGGAGCAAGGTAGAGACTCCGGTCGACGTGCGCGTGCTTGCCGCCACGAACAAGAATCCGGAACAGGCCGTCGCGGACGGGCACCTGCGCCAGGATCTGTACTTCCGCCTCAACGTTTTTCATATTCACCTGCCGCCGCTGCGCGAGCACAAGGAAGATTTGCCGCTCCTGATCGAGCACCTGCTCGAGGACATCTCGGAAAAGCATGGGAAGAAGGTGACGGGCGTCGGCGCGGACGTGATGGAACTGCTGCGGTCCTACCCGTGGCCGGGAAACGTTCGCGAATTGCGAAACGTGCTGGAGCGCTCTGCGATCGCGTCCGATCGCGGCATCATCGGCCGCCAGCATCTGCCGTCTGATTTCGGCCATGCGGCCGCGACCGTCACGTCCGGCCTGAACGGAATCCGGTTCCCGATCGGCACCACGGTCGACGACATGGAGCGCGAGCTGATTCTTCAAACTCTGTCGGCGACGAGTCAAAACAAGACGCGCGCGGCCGAACTGCTCGGAATCAGTTTAAAGACGCTGCACAACAAGCTAAAGGAATACGAGGCGGGGCGGAAAGATGCGTCTCAGCCTGAAAACTAAGCTCACGCTTGCCACATCGCTGCTCGTCCTCGCGGTGGTCGCGTTGGTCTCGGCTCTATACCTTGGCCGGCTCATGCGGCAGACCTTGCGCCAGGCCAACGACAACGCCAGCTTCGTGGCGCAGCAAGTCTACAGCGCCTGCGGCAACGCCCTCAAGGAAGCGACCGAGCGCGGAGACGCTCCCGCCTCGCTCAATCCCGCCGACCTGCGCGATTACGTCCGCAGGGCTTTCGACAACAGCAGCACGCTCAACTCGCTGATCGAATCCGACATCGGCATCTCGCGCACGATCTACGAAATCACGATCAGTGACAAGGATGGCGTCGTCCTTCTTTCGAGCGACGCTTCGCTCCGCGATGAAAAAGTGGCCGCGCGGCCCCCGGTCAGCTCGCTCGTTCGCGCCGGATTCTTCGAGCAACTCCGCGAACTGTACGGGCCCCCGCAGATTTACGAGTTCTCGTATCCCTTCGATCTCGGCACCGAGCCCTTCGGCGATATCCGCATCAGCTTTTCCTCGGCTCTGATCCGCGGGGAAATCTCGCCGGGACTACAGTCGGCCGGCATATGGGCTCTCGGGGCGGTGCTGCTCTCGACCTTCTGCGCCTTCGTCTTCAGCCGCGTGGCTCTCGCGCCGATCGAGCGCATTTCAGCTCAACTGGACCGCATCTCCGCGGGCCAGTTCGACGCGGGGCCGGCCGTCGAACGAGGCGACGAATTCGGCGCGGTGAGCACCAAGATCGTCGGCATCGGAAGGCAGCTGCGCGACGTGCGCGAAATTTTCAGCACGCTGCGCGAAAACCTGGACCAGGTGATGAGCGGCCTCGGCGACGGCCTTCTGCTGTTCAACTCCGAGGGCCGCGCCGTTCTCGTCAGCCCCTCCGTCGAAAAGTTTCTCGACCGCCCGCCGACGGAACTCCGCGGCAAGCGCCTCAGCGAAATCTTTCCCGCGCGCCATCCGTTGCGCGGCGTCCTGCAGATTCACGGCGACGAAATCCTTCCCGTCGAAGGCAGGGAAATGACGCTCGAGCGCAAGGACGGGCCGCAACGCGTCGGCGTGAGCGTGCAGGTGATCCGCGAGCACGGCGCGCGCATGGGAACGCTGATCACTTTGCGCGACGTCGAATCGATCGAGCGCATCGGCAGCCAGCTCCAGGTATCCGAGCGCCTGGCCGCGCTGGGCCGCGTCACGGCCGGCGTCGCCCACGAAGTGAAAAACCCGCTGAACTCGATGCGCCTCTGGCTGGAGGTGCTGAAAGCCAACATGCCCGTCGATCCGGAGCCGCAACAGGCCGTGAAGATGCTCGACAGCGAAATCGACCGCCTCGATCGCGCGGTGAAAACGTTCCTGAATTTCACAAAGCCCGTCGAGCTGAACCTCGAGGAGACCGTCCTGCCCGCGCTGCTCGCCGATGTGGTCGACGCCGCCCGCCCTTCGATCAACAAGGCCGGGCTCAGCCTACAGACGACCTTGCCTGAAACATTCGCGCCCGTCCTTGTCGACCAGCAAATCATCCATCAGGCGGTGCTGAATCTGCTGCTCAACGCTTGCGACTTCACCGAACCGGGCGGCAGCATCGCGCTCTCGCTACGCCGAAACGCCGACTACGCCGTCATCGAGGTGCAGGATTCCGGCAAAGGAATTTTGCCCGAGGACCAGAAGAAGATTTTCCAGCTCTTCTTTACCACGCGCCCGGGCGGCACCGGGATCGGGCTTGCGAATACGTTCCGCTTCGTGCAGCTTCATAATGGGCGCATAGAATTCGAATCCGAACCGGGCCACGGCACGACTTTTCGCATAGAATTGCCTCTAGGACGGATGGCGGACGCTCCGGCAAGCACTCACGTTCGCGATTTCAGCCAGCCGTTCGCAGCCGAGAAACGATGACGCCCAGCCGTTTCATCGACGCCCGAATCGCCCTGGTCCTGTTGGCCTGCTCTCTTTCGCTGGCCACTGTAGGATGCGAGGGGAAGGCCGTTCACGCGGCCGTCCCGGCGACCGCTCCAGCGCCGGCGGCACAGCCTGACCGTCCCATGACTACCGCGCCCGACACGGACGCGACGCCGCCCGTCGAGGTGGCCGCGACACCGCCTCCCTCGATTGTTGCCTCCCCGGCTCCCACACCGTCCGTCCCGATCCCGGCGACGCAGCCCGCGCCAGCCCCGCGCCGCCCAACCGAGGGACAACCGTCCTCTGAGAGCGAGTCGGAGGCCGCCGCACGCCAGCCTGCGCTGCAGATTACTCCCGAGCTTTCTCCCGGCGACGAAGCAACTTACGAGCGCCGGACCGCCGACGATCTAGCCATCGCCGAAAAGAACCTTGGCCAGGCCGCAGGGAAGCAACTGAGCGCCGCACAGCAGGATCTCGTGGCGAAGATCACCAGCTTCTCCTCGCAGTCCCGCGATGCCAGCAAGAGCGGCGACTGGGTCCGCGCCCAGAACCTCGCCCAGAAGGCTCGCCTGCTTTCCATCGAGCTTCTTAATTCGCTCTAATCTGAGGAGTCAGTTGGTACTCGAGTTTTCCTCAGCCCCGCGAAAATCTTTCGCTCGGTCTATTGGATTCGCGCCGGGTTTGTGGTAATTGTTACGCCTATGTGAACGTTTTCCAACTCGGAGGGAGCCTATGCCGACTACGCCGCACGATATACGGCAAACGCTGTTTATGAAGGACCCGGAGTTCCGAAGTCTAGTAGAAGAGCACTCTCGCTGTGAATCCCGCCTCGAAGAAATCCTGAACTCGACCTACACCAGCTCAGAAGATCTCCTCCAAGAAGCAACCCTAAAGAAAATCAAGTTACGCCTGAAAGACCAGATGGAATCGATTCTCGCGCGTCACCGGCATTTGCCGCACTAACGCCCAAACGCCTGCTCACTTCTGTCGTACAATACACTTGTACTCGATTCAGGAACGTCGTTGCGCGTCCGAACGCCGAATCTCGGTCGGGCGCGAATTTTCTTCCCCTATTCTGGTTCTTTGTGAGGCGCTCTCGCCCGGAGGCATCGGGCTTCCATAACCATGGTCAAGGACGCGTACCGCTTCGCGATTCCTCCGCTCGTCATCGGTGCCATTTTCATTTTTCTCAGGTGGTATTGGCCGGCGGGCATTCTTATTTTTCTCGGCCTGTTCGTCTTCTACTTCTTCCGCGATCCCGAGCGGGCCATTCCTACCGATCCCGGCGCGGTGGTCTCGCCCGCGGACGGCAAGGTGGTCGCAATCGTCGACGAGTCCTTCGATTCTGTTCCGGGCCGCCGCATCAGTATCTTTCTCTCGATCTGGAACGTGCACGTGCAGCGCGCTCCGGTCGCCGGCCGCATCGAAAAGGTCGTCTATCGCCCGGGGAAATTCATGGGCGCGTTCCGCTCCGCTGCTTCCACCGAGAACGAGCAGAACGTCATCTATATCCATACGCCACAAGGGACTATGGTTTTCAAACAAATCGCCGGGGCCATCGCGCGCCGCGTGCTATGCTGGAAAAGTCCGGGCGATGAAGTCGCTCTGGGCCAGCGCGTGGGACTCATTCGATTCGGCTCGCGCGTCGATGTCTGGCTGCCGATGGACGCGCAAATCGTCGTAAAGCGGGGAAAGAACGTCGCCGGCGGGGCAAGCATCATAGCCAAATGGAATTCAACAGCATAGATCCGATCGGCCACGAAGAGGAGCCTCGCAAGCTCTTCCGCAATCATCGCCTGCGGCGCGGTGTCTATCTGCTGCCCAGCGCGTTCACCGTCGCCAATCTTCTCTGCGGCTACTACGCGATCCTCGCCACGCTCGACGGCCGCGCCGCCGATTTCAACAACGCCGCCTGCGCCATCGGTTTCGCCATCATTCTCGACTCGCTCGACGGCCGCGTGGCCCGCGCGATGGGCACCAACAGCGAATTCGGGAAGCAGTTCGACTCGCTGGCGGACATCATCAGCTTCGGCATCGCGCCCGCATTCCTCGCTTATGCCTGGGGCGTAGGCGAGGCTGCCACGGCCGCGCCGGACGTGCTACATCTCAAGCAGCTCGGCTGGCTGCTCGGCTTCTTCTATCTCGGTTGCACTGCCTGGCGCCTCGCCCGCTTCAACATCCAGGGCATGGCTGAGGGCAGCAATCGCTTTTTCGTGGGCATGCCGTGCCCCGCGGCCGCCGGAATGATCGCCGCCACCGTGCACTTCTTCCAGATTCCGATCGCGGACGCCCGCTTCTCGGTGCTCTGGCTGCTTCTGCTGGTTTTGCTCGGCAGCCTGATGTCCAGCACGATCCGCCATTACAGCTTCAAGGATGTCGAGTGGGCGCGCCGCCGTCCGTCTCTCCTTGTTGTTCTCCTCGTTCTGTTCGCCGGCGCGATCCTGAAATTCTCCGGGCCCACGCTGCTGATCATTGCGAGCGTTTACACCGTCCACGGCCTCATTCTCCAAGGCGTCAGGACGGCGCGCCGCCGCGTCGCCTCGCGCCACGCCTAGGCCATGCCCTCCGGGCCAGCGGTTCTCCATCGCATCGCCATCGTTGGCGCTTCTTCGCTTCTCGGCAAGGAACTGAAGCAAGTTCTCGAAGACCGCAATTTCCCCGCGAGCGACGTCGTTCTCCTGGATGAAAGCGTGATGGCCGGCACGCTCACGGAAGCCGGTGGCGAACCCACGTTCATCCGCGCGCTCGAAGAGGACAGCTTCGAAGGCGCGCGCTTCGTCTTTTTCGCCGGCACGCCCGAGGACGCCGAGCGCAACTGGCGCACCGCCCAATCCGCCGGCGCAACGGTGATCGACCTCACGGGCGCGATCTCATCGTCCGCAGCAGCGTCTTCGTCGATTTCGTGGATACCGTCGCTCGAGCCGGTGCTGCCTCCGCCGGCCGCTGCCGCGGCGCCCAGCGTCTATTCATCGCCGGCCGCGCCGGTGATCGTTGCCTGCACGCTCGCGGCGGGCATTGCGAAATTTCAGCCGCAACGGATCGTTCTGCTGCTCTTTCCCCCCGTCTCGGATCGCGGACAGGCCGGCATCGAAGAGCTCGAAAGCCAGACGGCCAGCCTCCTTTCCTTCCGCGAAATCGACCGCACCGTCTTCGACGAGCAGGTCGCGTTCAATCTGCTGGCGCGATACGGCGAAGCCAGCAAGCCGCGGATCGAAGAGACGCGAGCCGCCGTTGCGCGCGACGTTGCACGCTATCTCGCCGGCCGCGCGCCCGCGCCTGCAATTCAACTGGTGCAAGCGCCGGTCTTTTACGGGTATGCTTTCGCTGCCTACGCCGACCTCGCGTCCTCCAGTCCGGCGGAATCTTTCGGCGAGTTGGAGGCTGCCTTTGCGGGCCTCGGCGTGAAGATCGCGGCGCCGGACGATCCTTCGCCCACGAACGTCAGCGTGGCCGGGGAAAGCGAGATTCACATCGCCCGGATCGAGAACGATCCGAGCGTCCCAAGCGGCGCCTGGATTTGGGGCGTAGTCGATAATCTGCGGCTCGCGGCGACTAATGCCGTGCGCATTGCGGAGGAGCTTGTTGCCAAGCCGGTCGATTGAAACGCGACGTCGCGCGACGCATTCCGCCAGGGCCTTCCGCGTGCCTGCGCGGTTCTCGCTCGTGCTCGCGCTTTTCGCCGTTGCGCTCGTGATCCAGGGCTGCGGTTACCACGTTGCCGGCAAGTCCTCGAATCTGCCGGCCGAATGGACCACCGTAGCGATACCTGCCTTCAAGAACGACACGACGCGCTATCGCATCGAGCAGCGATTCACCGAAGCGACGATCCGCGAGTTCATTACGCGCACGAAATATCACGTGGTGCAGGACACGGCCTCGGCCGACGCCGTCTTCCACGGCGAAGTGCTCTCCATTGAAACCACGCCGGTACTCTTCAACGCGACCACTGGTGAAGTCACCACTATGCTGGTCACCGTACACGTCAAAGTTTCGCTCGTCGACAACCACACGCAGAAGCCCGTCTATCAGGACAACGACATGGTTTTCCGCGACGAGTACCAGATTTCGACCGACGTGAACAGCTTCTTCGAAGAGCAGGATCCCGCGCTGGAGCGCATGTCCCGCGATTTCGCGTCGCATATCGTCGCGAATGTGCTGGAGGGCTTCTGATGCCGTCCGCGTCTCCCGAGAGGCTGATCGAACAACTCGCGCGCGGCAAGCCCGTCGCGGCCATCCTTCTTCTCGGCACGGACCATTACCTGCGCGAGATGTGCCGCAACAAAATTATCGAGGCTTACGTTCCGGAGAACGTGCGCGACTGGGCGCTCACCCGCCTTTCCGCTCGCGCCGCCGGATGGGACGAAATCCTGCAGCGCGCCGAGACTTTACCCATGCTGGCTCAGCAGCAAGTGATCGTGGTCGAGGACGTCGAGTCGGTGGAGAAGCTCGGCGAGAAATCGCGCGAGGAAATTATCGAAGCTTTCGAAAAATACCTGGGCAAGCCCGCGCCGTTCACGGTGCTCGTCCTCGAGGCTTCGGAGCTCGACGGCCGCCAGAAATTCCGCAAGCTCCTTGGCGAGAAGGCCCTGGTGGTGGAATTGACGATCGGCGGAGAATCTGCCGCGGCGCTCGCGATGCAAATGGCGAAGGA
>DATJRU010000265.1:0-5902 GCA_035504455.1 Vulcanimicrobiaceae bacterium | reverse complement strand
AGAATTCGCATCAGCGTCGTCTTGCCGGCGCCGTTCGGCCCGGTAATCGCGTAGCGGCGCCCCGCGAGAAACGTAGTGGTGACGTCCTCGAACAAAGTGCGCCCGGCAAAGCGCATCGTAATGTTGTTAATCGATAGCACGGCTAGATAATTGTAGCGTAGATTCGAATTTTGCGCGCTCCGCCTCGCAAGCGTGGTTTCTCACGGCCCGACTGATTTGATTTTCTGGTGCAGAGCCGGACGCCCGAATTTAGTGTTCCGACAGCGTACTCCTGGAGTCCCTCGTCGGGAGGTTAAACAGGCCTCTAATGGCCAAGGAATGGCGTTTTTGGCACGTTTTGGCACGAAAGCTTGCGGCGCGCGGCCAATCACAGCAAACTAGCCCCACCAGGAGGAGTCATATGAAGACTTCCGCCGCTGTCGCCGCCGCCGTCGTTTGCATTTTGTTCTTGGGCGCACGATCCGTTCACGCGCAGGACCAAGCCGCGCCAGCCGCCGCCCCGCCCGCAGCCGCTTCGCAAGCCGCTCCCGCCGCGGCGCCGATCGATCCTGTGAAGGCGGCCGACATCCAGCGCCTGATCGAGGTCGCAGGCATGAAAGACCTGATGGCCCAGACGATGGGCGCGATGGAAGCCAACATCCGTCCGAACCTCGAGGGCTCCCTGCCGCCGGGCGAGTATCGCGCGCGGCTGATCGATCTCTTCTTCGAAAAGTTCCGCGCGAAACTCACGATCCAGGATTTTCTCGACATGGCGGCCGCCGCATACGACAAATATCTCACCGACGACGATATCAAGGGCCTGATCCAGTTTTACCAGACGCCCCTCGGCCAGAAGACGCTCACCATCCTCCCCAAGCTGACGGTCGAATTGCAGAGCGAAGGCATGAAAAAAGGCGAAGAGGCAGGCCGCGACGCAATGAACGAAGTCCTCACCGAGCACCCCGACCTGGCCAAAGCATTGCAAGACGCGGCGCAAGGCAACGCCCCGCCGCGCTGATTCGAGGTTTGCATTTGTAGCGGCCGCCTCGCTTTCAGGTGGGCGAGGTTGTCTTTCTGTAGGGGCGCCGCTCTGCTGCGCCCGCCTTTGCTCCGTCTCGTGCCGTCGCGCCTCACCGTATCCCGTAGACTAACCAGCCTGACGCTGCGACAATAGTTCCTCCGGAGTCACATAATGCTTACTATCACTATGACCACGCAGCCCGCCACTGATTTGGGTTACCTCTTGCATAAGAGCCCGTTCCGCCTTCATTCGGTCGAGCAGGTTTTTGGCAAGGCTCACGTTTTTTATCCCGAGACGGAGCCTACCCGATGCACAGCAGCTTTGCTGCTGGAAATCGATTCAATCGGGCTTGTTCGCAACCGGCGCGGTCCTAGTGGCGAAGCTTACGCCTTGGAGGAATATGTTAATGACCGGCCGTATGTCGCGTCGTCTTTTCTGAGTGTGGCGATTGCCCGAACCTTTGGTACGGCAATGACGGGCAGAAGCAAGGAACGACAGGAACTCGCCGATACGCGTCTCCCTTTGGAGGCGCGCATCTCCGTGTTGCCGTGCCGCGGTGGAGAATATCTGCTGCGTCGCCTATTCGAGCCTCTCGGTTATGAGGTTCGCACGACTCGCCTTCCCCTGGACGAAAAATTCCCTGAGTGGGGAGAAAGCCCCTATTTCGGCGTCACATTGAAGGCCACGATCCGGCTCTGCGAATTGCTGACACACCTCTACGTGCTAATACCCGTACTCGACGACGACAAGCACTACTGGGTTGGCGATGCTGAGGTAGAAAAGCTGCTCCGCCATGGCGAAGGCTGGCTCCGCGGACATCCGGAGCGCGATTTGATCGCGACCCGCTACTTAAAGCATCAACGGCGGCTCGCCCGAGAAGCGTTAAGTCGACTGATCGAGGATGAGGAACCGGCGGCGGACGAGGCGGCGGAAACCCACGCCCACGAGGAGGAAACCATCGAGAAACCGATTAGCCTTGCCGAGCAGCGCATGGGATCTGTCGTGGCTGCGCTTCGAAGCAGCGGCGCGAGCCGCGTTCTCGATCTTGGATGCGGCGAGGGCCGGCTTTTGCGCGAACTTCTGAAGGACAAGGCATTCGCCGAAATCGTCGGAATGGACGTGTCCCATCGCGCACTCGACATTGCGTCGCAGAAGCTCCGTCTCGAAGATTTGCCTCGCACGCAAAAAGAGCGCATCCGGTTGATTCACGGATCGCTCACGTACCGGGACAAGCGTCTGTCGGGCTATGACGCCGCGACCGCCGTGGAGGTTATCGAGCACCAGGACCCACCGCGGCTGGCCGCCTTTGAGCGGGTTCTCTTTGAATTTGCGCGCCCTCAAACGGTGGTCGTGACGACGCCCAACGTCGAGTACAACATCAAATTTGAAACCTTGCCTGCAGGCAAGCTGCGGCATAAGGACCATCGCTTCGAATGGACGCGCGCGGAATTTCAATCGTGGGCCGATGCGACAGCCAGGCGATTCGGTTATTCGGTTCGATTCTTGGGTGTCGGACCTGAAGACCCAGGATTGGGCAGTCCAACTCAGATGGGTATATTCAGCCGCCAATGAAACTCACAATTCCGGAACTTGCGGTTGTGGCTCTCGTCGGTCCCTCTGGGTCGGGGAAGTCGAGCTTTGCCCGGAAACACTTTCGATCGACCGAAGTCCTATCGTCGGACTTTTGTCGCGGCCTTGTATCCGACGACGAGAACAGCCAGGCGGCGACAAGCGACGCATTCGAGGTTCTTCATTTCATCGCGTCGAAGCGCCTGGCGGCCGGCAGACTCGTCGTGATCGATGCGACCAACGTCCAGCCCGAAGCGCGCAAACCTATCGTCGCGCTTGCACGGCAATACCATTGCATTCCCGCTGCGATTGTTTTTGATCTGCCCGAAAAGCTGTGCCACGAGCGAAATCAGAATCGGCCCGACCGCAACTTTGGACCGCACGTGGTGCGCCAGCAGAGCCGGCACTTGCGCAACGCTCTCCGGCTACTCGAACGGGAAGGCTTTCGGCGAGTCCACATTCTGCGTTCATGCGAGGAAGTGGACGCCGCGGAAATCGTGCGCGAGCCGCTGTGGAACAACCGGAAGAACGAGCACGGTCCGTTTGACATCATTGGCGACGTCCACGGCTGCCACGACGAGCTTGTCGATCTGCTAAAGCAGCTTGGCTACGTGATCGAGGTGGAGTCCCCGAAGGGTGATGGTCCGCGGGGTTATTCCGTAAAGGCGCCCGAGGGACGCAAGGCTGTATTTCTTGGCGACCTCGTAGACCGGGGACCCAAAATTCCCGACGTGCTCCGCTTGGTGATGAGCATGGTCGAATCGGGAACAGCTCTGTGCGTTCCCGGCAACCACGACATCAAGTTACTTCGCAAGCTCAGGGGCAAAGACGTGCAGATCACGCACGGACTCGCGGACTCGCTTGAACAGCTCGACAGGGAGCCGCCCGAATTCCGAGCGAAAGTGTCGGAATTTATCGACAGCCTCGTCAGCCATTACGTTCTAGACGACGGCAAGCTAGTTGTCGCTCACGCGGGCATGAAAGAGGAAATGCAGGGACGTGGTTCGGGGAAAGTGCGCGAATTCGCGCTGTACGGCGAGACGACGGGCGAGACGGATGAGTTCGGCCTTCCCGTCCGCCACAACTGGGCCGCGGAGTATCGCGGCAATTCGACAGTGGTGTATGGACACACGCCCGTACCTCAAGCGGATTGGCTAAATCGAACCATTAATATCGACACTGGATGCGTCTTCGGCGGCAGCTTAACGGCTCTCAGGTATCCGGAAAAAGAGCTTGTTGCGATCGCAGCACGTGCCACCTACGCGCAGTCTGCTAAGCCCCTTGCCGTAGCCGCCGAAATCGCCCCGGCGCTGACCTCACAGCAAGCTCACGACGATTTGCTCGATATCGACGATGTGATCGGAAAGCGAATCGTCACCACTCGCCTTCATCACAACGTGACGGTCCGGGAGGAAAATGCTCTCGCGGCTCTCGAAGTCATGAGCCGATTCGCCGCAAATCCGAAATGGTTGATCTATTTACCACCGACCATGTCTCCCACCGAGACCACGTCACAGCCCGGGCTCCTCGAACATCCTGCCGAAGCTTTCGCCTATTTCCGTCGCGAGGGTGTGGCGCGCGTCATATGCGAAGAGAAACACATGGGATCACGCGCGGTCGTGATCGTGTGTCGTGACGAAGACGCAGCACGACGGCGTTTTGGTGTCGTCGGAGAAGGGATCGGCATCTGTTACACGCGCACCGGGCGCCGCTTTTTCGACGACGTCGCGATCGAAAAACAGTTTCTAGATAGAGTGCGCGAGGCTGTAGGTGTCGCCGGGCTGTGGGAAAACCTTCAGACAGAATGGATTTGTCTCGATGCTGAACTGATGCCGTGGTCGGCAAAAGCTCAGGAGCTCTTACGCAGGCAATACGCCGCCGTGGGAGCGGCTGCCCGATCGGCGCTTGGGGATGCGGTGGCGATGTTGGAGAATTCAGCCTCAACGAACGACGACGTTCAGCGCCTCGCCGAACATCACAAGCAGCGTCTTGAAGCAGCAAATCGTTACGTTGATTCGTACCGCCATTATTGCTGGCCGGTTCAGTCTGTCAGCGATTTGAAGCTGGCTCCTTTTCATCTGCTGGCCAGTGAAGGTCACGTGCACGTACAACGGAATCACGTCTGGCACATGGAAACGCTTGCGGAAATCTGCAAGGTGGGTGACAGTCTGTTGCTCGCAACACCGTTCAAAGTAGTTGATGTGACTGACAACGCGGGCACCGATGAAGCTGTGGCGTGGTGGTTGGAATTGACGGGACGCGGCGGTGAGGGGATGGTCGTAAAGCCTCTCGAATTCATCGCGCGCGGCCGACGCGGTCTAACCCAGCCCGCCGTCAAGTGCCGGGGCGCCGAGTATCTTAGAATCATCTACGGTCCTGAATATCTTCTGCCCGAAAATCTGGAGCGCCTACGCCATCGGGCGGTTTCAAGAAAGCGATCGCTGGCACTGCGCGAATTTGCGCTCGGGATAGAGGCCCTCGATCGATTCGTTCGCCAGGAACCATTGAGGCGAGTGCACGAATGCGTGTTTGGAGTCCTGGCGCTGGAAAGCGAGCCCGTCGATCCACGACTTTAGCGCGCGCTCGCCTCGAGGCCGATACCAGTTGAGGTAGTCCGCTTGCCTGAAAGGCGGCCTCTACGAGTGCAAACGCAAAACCCGACCTGTCCTTGCTGGCCTTTCGGCCAGTACTATGCCTTGTCCTTTTTTTCTGCGAAGGGCGCGTTCGCGCGACGCCGGAATGTGCTAGCGTCGGGAGGGCAGTTTGGGAGTTGAAAGTTGAGAGTCGAGAGCTGGCGGGTGAACCGGCAAAGGCGGGCGCAGTCCGCTGCAGCGGACACCCCTACGAATGCCATTGGCCGTGGCCGACAGGCGGAGGCAGCGGCCCGGTTTTTCGCCCCACGAATCACGAGTCAGCAGTCACGATTCACGCCTTTTCTAATCGACATTCGGCGATTAGAAATCGGCGTAACGTGCGGAAAACAAACGACGGCGATGCGTTCTAATCGACACGATTACGGGACCCTGCCGATAGGGCGCGCGGCGAACGTCAAAACCAAAAGCAGATCCCTCGTCGGCCAAGAGGCGGCGTCTGTCCCTTCCTGCGTCAGGGCAGGCGGGATGACAATGCGGCCGGAGCGGGCGCAGCAAGCGGCGCCCCTACAGACAAAAACCGGGCAGGCGGGATGACAATGCGAGTGGGGCGGATGCAAACGACGCGCAGGGCAACAGCAACAACCAGTGCCAAGGCGGGCGCAGCTGAGCCTTCGCCGCTCAGGCCAAGGCAGCGCCCCTACAAACCACAACTAGGCCTGCCCGGCGCGCGGGGCCACGA
>DATJRU010000264.1:0-9268 GCA_035504455.1 Vulcanimicrobiaceae bacterium | reverse complement strand
CGCGGCCGATTGGCGAGCGATTCAAGCAGAAGGGCCGCATGATGCCGGAGGGTGTGACGTACCACGCGAGCTGGCTCGATCCTGAGGCGATGCGCTGCTTTCAGGTGATGGAGGCGCCGGACCGCGAGATGCTCGACGCATGGATCGCCCGCTGGGACGACCTCGTCGATTTCGAAGTGGTGCCGGTCCTGACGTCGGCCGAATTCTGGGCGGGCGTCGAATCGCAATAGGCCCACTGCAAGCTGTCCCGGGGCACGGTCGCCGGACGCTCAAATTCCGGGCTTGTCGCCGCTGCCGTGCGGCGGTTTGGATGCGCCGGGATGAGGGATCGAGGTCAGCCTCGGAACCACAAACTCCTCGATAAAATCTCCCGCTCCGCTCGCGCCGATTCCGATGAGCGCGCTCTCGACAGTCGTAGCGCCGCCGCGGTCGCTAGCCGGATAGTAGACATTCGCGATGCCGCTGGCGATGAAACTGCCCGCGATATTCGAGTAGTTGGCCTGCCAGCGTCCGTTATCGCCCTTGCAGATCACCGCGTTCACCAGTGAATAGAGCACGCGCGAACGGGTGCTGCCCGTCCCCTTGTAAAAGTAGCGCGGGTCCTGCTTCAGAAGCGACGGCAATATGGCGCCGCCGATGAAATTCCCGAGGACGGTATCCGCATAGGACGCGCCGTAGCGCTTTGCATAGCCCTGCGCCCCCTGGCCGTATCCGCTGTAATAGTCCGTGGCTTGCTCGAACCCCGCGGTCCCGGCGTTCAACACGAACGTCACCGGATCGATGGTCGTTTTCAACGCGAGCTGAAACTTTTGTTTGGCGCTGAGCGGGGCCGCGTCAGGAACGTACGAGACGTAGAAATTCGGGATCACGCCGAGGACGCGCTGCTTTTCCTCCGCCTTCAACTCCACCTTCGCCTCTTCCTCCGGCGAAACGTGGACCTCTGTGATCACGGAGGCAAGCGCCATCGCGATCGGCGGAACGGTCAGTGCCTCGCCTCCCTGCAGCGTTCCCTCATACGTCTGGGTGGCAAAACCCTGCGCGCTGATGCTCAGCTCGAAAGGACCGGGAGTGATGTTGGCGAAGAAGAAGCCGCCGCTGCTGTCGGCCGTCTTTTCCTGCGGCGATGAGTGATCGGCGGCAGTCAGTTTCACGCGCGCGCCGGCGACGCCCGCGCCCGTGCGATCAACGATCGTGCCGCTGATGATGCCGGATGGCTTGGCTTGGTCCTGCGCGGGATTGGCAGGGCCGGATGCGGCCTGCGGCAATGGCTGCTGCGCGCGGGCGGAAGAGAACGGCAGCAGCACAATGCCCAAGATAATGAAGAGGGCCACGGGGACAGTGGGGCCCATACGCGCGGATAGTCTCTTCATACTGTCTCTTTCGCCGAACCCCGGATGCCGTTCCAATTCTACAGGCCGAGCGGCGGATTTCGACAACTCGACGTGTTCGGATGCCCGCCAATCGTCAACAGATGCCCGCGAATTGACTTCTGGTGCGCCGTTCCGTTAGCGTGACCCAGGCGCGGCCATCCGCGCCGGAGACTGCCGATGCTCTCACCGCTCGCAATCGCTCTGCTTGCCGCTGCACCGCACTTCAGCTTTCCGCAAGGCCCTGTCGCCAACGAAGAAATCGCGCTGCGCTGGCTGCACTTCGTCTCGGGCATCATCTGGATCGGGCTGCTCTACTTTTTCAACCTCATCGCAACTCCCACGATGAAGGCGCTCGACCCTCCGGTGCGCGGGAAAGTGTTTCCGCCGCTGATGGAGCGCGCGATGTGGTGGTTCCGCTGGTCGGCGGTGGTGACGGTGCTGGTCGGGTTGCGCTACTTCTGGATCATCCTGGCCGCGGACGCGAACAACGCCGGCCAGCCCTCGCTCGCCTTGCGCTGGATGGGATTGTGGCTCGTCGTGTGGCTCGTAGCGTTCGCGCTGATCTACCCGCTGCAGTTGCCGCGCACGGGATTCCTCGATAGCGCCTGGGTGCGAACGATCGCGATTGCGGCGATCGTGGTCGCGGCATCGTGGGCCGCGCTGTACGTGAACGCAAGCCCCGAATCGTCCAACGCGCAGCTTTCGATCAGCGTGGGCGGTGGCATCGGATTGCTTCTGCTGCTGAACGTGTGGGGCGTGGTGTGGCGCGCGCAGAAGCGCCTGATCGCATGGACGCGCGCCAGCGCCGAGCAGGGAACGCCGATGCCGCCGGAAGCGGCGCGCCTGGCTCGCTGGTCGTTTCTCGCGTCGCGCGTCGGCTTCTGGCTGTCGTTCCCGATGCTGTTCTTCATGGCTGCCGCCGAACACTACCCGTTCCTCAGTGGCGTCGTGAAGTGACGTGCTGGGTTATACAGTGAATACTCGGCGTGCTAAAGGGTGAACCTTTCAATTAAGAAACAGTGTCGTAATAGTAGAGGCCGACGATGAAATTACTCAGCCGATGGAAGCGGTGGATTCTCCTGCCTGCGACGGTGCTTTTCGCACTGCAGCCGGCGCTGGCGGCGTACGTGTATCCGCTTTCTTCGGAGGCGATCCGCGAGGCCTATTTTCTTGGCAAACGCAACGACGAGCAAACGGCCGCATTTTTCGTGAAATACGTGCACTCGCTTCCGAAACCGAAGAGCGGGCCTCAGGTGGGAGTCATCGGGATCGAAACACCCTATTCCGCAATCGTGCGGCACGTCCAGCACACGCCGAACGACGGCTATCACGCGGAAGAGGCCGAGCAGGACTTCCTGGGCAAGCCGGGGACGTTCGGCGTATACGTCGAGATCTTCTTTACGGCCACCTATCCCGATCCGAGCCAGGTGAGCCCTTACGGAACGAATAACGTGGTGACACCGGCGTTTTGGGAAGATTTCAAGATACGGGTCAAACAGGATCGCGAGATCGAAGCTCTCTCGACGAAGGGCGGTCCGATCTACACGGACTACGGGCAGGGGGATCAGTACGGGGTCTTGGGCGCCGAGGTCGGCGGAGAGGTTGACCTCGACTACGATCCCGCGAAGATCGACCCTTCGTCACCCCTCACGGTCGAAGTCCTCACGCCAGACGGGCAGGACGTGCAGACTACCTTCGATCTTTCGCAGCTGCGCTAGCGGCTAGCGCGCCCCGTTCTGCTGGATGAAGTCGAACGCATCCTCCACGGCTTTCGTGGAGGCGTGCGCGCCCTTGGCCGTCGACTCGTATTGCGGGCGGCGGCGCGGCGAGAAGCCCGCCGGATCGAACGCACCGCGCGTCACGCGAAACACCCAGGCGAGCTCGTAGTGCGCCCGGTCCGCCTCGGTCGGCGACATCAGCGCCGTGTCGACGGTCGTCATCGGATCAAAATCCGAAAAGCCGTTGCCGTCGGTGTGAACCGGCGTCGGCATCGCGGAAACGTACGAGTCGGTGTCGTGCGTGAAAAGAATCACGAAGTCCACGCTCGCGAGATTCGGCGCCGGGCAAATGCCCGAGAACTGCTTGCTGCGCGTGTCGGAAAGCCACTTGTACTGCTCCGCCCCGAGGCCGTAGGCGGAGAAATAGATGCGGCAATTCGGGTCGGCGCTCGCGTTTTCGGGCTGCGTGTCGGGATATTCGTCGGACTCGGGAATCGTCGGCTTCGCCGCGATCTCGCGAAACGACGCGTTTGCCGGCGCGCTGGCCACCGCGGGAATATCGCTCGGCGCGGGAATCGGCGGATTCATCGCAGCGGGCGCCGCGACGACGGGAGTGGCAGCCACCGCCGCCTGGACTGCAGGCGCTACGACCGGCGCAGCCACCGGACGGCTCACGACCACTGTCGGCTTCGCTTGCACCGAAGCGACCATCGCGGTGTGGCGCGGCGCGGGAACAGCCGCGACCGGCGCTTGATTTTCAGGTGCAGCGGCAACAGGCTGCGGCGCGGCTACGCTCGCGGAGATTGAAACGCTAGGCGCCACGTGAACGGCGGGCGCGGGAGCCGGCGATGCGACGCTCGCTGCCACTTCCGGGGCGCTTTGCGCTGGAGCAGCCGCTGCGTCCGGTGCAGCCTTCATCCTCGCCGCGCGATAGGCTGCAGCGACGGCGCCGAGGCTGCCGGTATCATCGTTCGCGCTTTCGACCGCAGCGGCGGTCGCGCTGCCGGTATCCGATTGCGGCTGATACGGCGGCAAATCCGGGAAGGTGCTGTCCGGCACGTAGCCGTCGAGCCCGCTGGCCGTGCGAATTTTCACGTAGCCCTTCACCCGCGAAACGATCTGCACCGTGTCGCCACAGGGAATCTTGGCTTCGACGTCGAAACTCGTCAGCGAGTCGTACACCCAGATGCGATCCTGGTTCGCCGCGCACTTCACCGTCGCGACGCCGGAGGGCGCAGCAGACACCACCGGGCACATTGCCACGCAGATTCCGGAAACCATCAGCGGATATTGGATCCAGCGGTTCATTGTTCCCCCAGTTGACAGGTTCGACTCCGGCGCTCTCGGCGATTCAGCGGCTATGGAGCGCACATCGGCGCATTGTGGAGTGGAAGGCCTGCCTTGGTCGTTCACGGAGCGAGAGGACTGCCATTGGTGCTCCGAATCAGTGAGCGATAGCCGGGTGCCATACCGGCACACCGACTATGCGCCCCCTCTTCAAAGGCTTACAACTGGCCGAAAGGACAGGATTAGTGCAGGCGATAAGAAAAGGCGGTGTTTTCGCCTAGGAGCGCCAGCGCAGCGTCACCGGGCCGCTCATGGGGTGGCGCAAGGGT
The DNA here is from genome assembly GCA_035504455.1 of Vulcanimicrobiaceae bacterium. GTDB lineage: Bacteria > Acidobacteriota > Terriglobia > Acidiferrales > UBA7541 > Palsa-295. The sequence goes on along the minus strand of DATJRU010000264.1, from coordinate 4,564 downwards.
TCGCCGGTGCGCCGGGACTCGAGAAGCGCGCCCTTCAGCTCGAAATACCAGCGGGCCTGCCGGTCGGCGTCGTCGACCAGCATCATGCGGTCTTCGTATTGCAGGCCGAGGCCCTGTTTCTCGATCACTTCCGTATCCTGGCGGATAAAGCGCGGGCCGAACACGTGAATGATGAACGAGACGACCGGAAACCAAGGAAGAATGTTCCACGCGGCGAAGAAATCGAGCCGGCAGTGGTCGCGCCTGACCGGCGTCACGGTCGTGCGGCTCGAAAGCCAATAGCGCCCGGCGCGGATTTGCTCGAAGCGCTGATTCGGCAGGACGAAATCGATCGTCGTCGTGGCCGGTTCGCCGGTGATCAGCTTCAGGATTTTGTACGGCGCGCTATTCGCGGATGGCGCGTGCGGGCTCATGCGAAAGCCGCTGGGGATCGGCTCGAACTGCTTGGCTTTGTCGCGGATGCTGCGCCGCGTCCGCCACCACCACGCCTGATGAACGAACGGCCCGTGCGCCGGGTCCATCAATCCGATGATTGCCTGGTCGACGCCGCACGGCAGGTCGGCCCAAAGCTGCGCGGTCTGGTAACGCGCGCCGAAAGTTGGAAGCTCCGGTACGGTCGGCGGAGCCGGATCGCCCGCGGGTATCGCGCGGCCTTCCGAGTTCGTCATAAATGCCCAGATGTAGCCGTCGCGCTCTTCGCACGGAAAGCTGCCGGCGTAGATTCGTTCGCACTTCAGCTTCGAATCGGCTGTGAGCGACGGGATGTGGCGGCACTGCCCCGTGTGCGCGTCGAATTGCCAGCCGTGATACGCGCACTCGACGGAGGCGCCGTCGAATCGCCCGAACGACAGCGGAAACGCGCGGTGCGGGCAAATGTCGCGCAGCGCGAACGGTTTCCCCGCCGCGTCCCGCCCCACCACCAGCGGCACTTCCAGCAGCATCGTCCGCGCCAGCTTGCGCCCGTACACCTGGTCGCTCCGCAGCGCCGGGTACCAGAATCCCCAAAGCATGTCGCCAGCGTGGTCGCTTGGTCGGGAGGGAGTGCCTGTGCCGTCGCTCATCGCGGGCCGCTATCGTAGTACATCCGATGGCCCGTCAGCAAAGACTCGCAATCGAGGAAATCGCAGCGAAAGTCGCGCGAAGGTTTTTGCCGGTACGTTCGTACCGGAGGGAATTGAACCAAGAGACCTATAGCCCCACCCGCTGATCACCGGCATTATGACCGTGGATTCGGGACGTGCGGTAACCGGCATAAGACCAGGAAGGGCGACCTTCGCGGCAGCCGGAGCCTGAAGCACCCTCGAATTTCTAAAGCACCTCCATCACCCATGCCCCGAGCGGCCGGTCCCCCCACCGGCCGCTCCCCCTTTTACGCCTCACCCTGCGGAGTGGGACTCGCTACCGAAAGAATCCTTTTCAGCGCCGGCGCGCCAGCGGGCGATAGCCCCTGAGCGAACGCGGGCGCATCCGAAAGCGCGGCGGCAAAGGTGGCGGCACGTTGTGGAGCGGCGACCCGCAGTTCGAGCACACTTCGATCTGGGTGGTCTGCACGCGCAGCCAGTGGCCGCGCGCGGGACACTCGGGATTGAGACACTGCACAGTCCAGCCCGGCAGATATTGCATCGTTCTCGCCTCGCATGAGTGAGGGCCACGGCGGAAAGAGCAGCGTGCCGCCGAACGCCCGTCCAGCAAACAACGCCCGTAAAACAGGCCGGATTGTGCGCCCGGGAGCCTTGTGTGTCAAGAAAAATGTCCACAATTAGTAGGGGGCGCCTTGCCAGCCGATCCGGACAGGCAAAATACGCTTCAGATGCCGGAAACCGTGCGATGGGAGTTTTTCGGTGAAAGAGAGCCGGACTGCTAGTTCTGGTTGGTGCTCGGCGAATTGCCGCTGGGATTGCCGTTCGAGTTGCCGGGGGAGCTGATCTGCGACTGAAGTTCGTCGATCTTTTTCTGTAGGTCGGCAGCCTGCTGCTGCTTGGCGTCGATCTGGTCCTGCTCGTCTTTGAGCGCCGCCGCCCCGGCTTTGTCCGAAGCGTAGTCGGGCTTGATGTAGTACATCTGCTGGTCGAGCGCCAGCTTGCGCTGGAGGATGTCGACGTCTTTCTTAAGGCTCTCGATCTGCTGCCTGTCGGCGTCGAGCTCGGCCTGCTTCGCAGCCTTTTCCTTCGTGTCGAGGGGAGCGGGCGCATTGGCACTGGCGGCCGGCTGCTCCTGTTGGCCCTGCTGCCCTTGCTGCTGATCTTGCGCGGCGTTCTGGTCGGAGGGCGCGGCACCGTTGTCGTCGCCGGCTCCGCCCACAACGCTAACCGTGCCCGGGGTACTCGGAATATTGTCGTTGTCCCAGACCTTGGTGGCTTTGGGCGCGTCTTTCTTTTCTTCGCGCGCGCGGCGCGCGGCAGCGGCCAGTGAATCCTGGGCCGACTGCGAAGAATCCTGCGCTAAAGCGGCCGTCGAAACGGCCAGCGGCGAAGCCAGGAGAATCGCGAGGCTCCACTTCACCAGCTTCAAGGCGCGCAGTCCATTGGGTCCGTTCATCACGCCCCTATGGTAGTCGCGGTGTTGCCGCGATGGCAACTCGGCTTCGAGCCCGCATCCCAAAGAGGCACCTGTACGCGGGTACGCCTCGTGCGGCCCGGTTTGGCTATGATGGGGCGGGGGCGTCTTTGGCTGAAAGGCGGGCGATGACGAAAATAACGCGGGTCTTACCGGCAATCGTGCTGGCACTCGGGCTCCTTGCGATCTCGGTTCCGGCGGAAGCTCACGCGCAAAACGCGCCGCGCGATTTCTCTTTCGCGCAACAGCAGAGCCAGACTTCGACCGCGCCAGCCGCGAATCAATCCGGCTCTTCCGCGCAATCGCAGCCGCAGCAAATTGTCACCGAATACACGCTGCCGCCGGCTCTGTATCAAAAGGCGCACCACCTCGGCGAAGTTCGCTTTCGGCTCGCGATCATCGGATTCTTCTATGGCGTCTTCGTCCTGTGGCTGATTCTCCGGCTGAGGCTCGCGCCGAAGTACCGCGACTGGGCGCAAGGAGCGGCCTCGAGCCGGTTCGTGCAAGCGATGATCTTCGCGCCGCTCCTCATTCTCACCATGGACGTCCTCACGCTGCCCGCCGATATCTACGAAAACTGGCTCGATCGCGCCTATGGCCTGTCGGTGCAAGGCTGGGGTTCGTGGGCGTGGGATTGGACGAAAAGCGAATTGCTCAGCGTGATCGGCGGGATCATCCTTGTCTACATTCTCTACCTCGTGATCCGCAAAAGCTCGCTCCGCTGGTGGTTTTACTTCTGGCTCGTCTCGCTGCCGCTGGGATTGCTGCTCGTGTTTGCGCAGCCGCTCGTGATCGATCCGATGTTCCACAAGTTCGAGCCGCTCGAGCAAAAAGATCCGGCACTGGTGGCGTCGCTCGAGCAAATGGTGCATCGCGCTGGCCAGGACATTCCGCCCGATCGGATGTTTTGGATGGGCGCATCGGAAAAATCGACGGAGCTGAACGCCTACGTCACCGGCTTCGGCGCGTCCAAGCGCATCGTGGTGTGGGACACGACAATCGCGAAGATGAATACGCAGCAGATCGTGTTGGTCGTCGGCCACGAAATGGGTCACTACGTGCTGCACCACATCCCCAAGGGCATTGCTCTCGGCGCGATCTTTTTCCTGATTGTCTTTTATCTCGGTTATCGCTCGATGAGCTGGGTTCTCGCGCGCTGGGGAGAAAAATGGCGGATTCGCGGAATCGACGACTGGGCATCGCTGCCGGTGTTGCTGTTGCTGCTCAGCATCTTTTCGTTCGTGGCGAATCCCATCACCAGCGCGGCGAGCCGCTACTTCGAGCATCAGGCCGACCAATACGGCCTCGAAGTGACGCACGGGCTGATACCGGATTCAGGTGAAGTCGCAGCGCAGGCGTTTGAAATACTGGGACAAGTCAACCTGTCGGATCCCAAGCCGAATCCCGTCGACGTTTTCCTCTTCTACAGCCATCCGACCATTCCTGATCGTATCCATTTCGCGCTGACATACAACCCGTGGGCAAACGGCGGGCACGGCGAGTTCGTCCACTAGCAGCCATCTCGTGCAGGTTTCCTGAAAATACTCGGTCGCTTCGTGGCATTGGGAGAAGAAGGTAAAAGAGCCGGCGGGACGCCGGCGGTACAAATTAGTCGCGCGCGTGCAGCGTCATGCGAATGCCCTGGCGCGGCCGCAGCGTAACGAGCGGCTCGGGCACCACCTCGTGGCCCGGGACGAGGCGCAGGCTAAACTTCTGGGCGAGCGCGCCGATCACGATGGCTGCTTCCATCAGCGCGAATCCCTGGCCGATGCAGCGGCGCGGCCCGTCGCCAAACGGAAAATACGCGCCCGCCGGCAGCTTCTGCATCAGTCCATCGAGCCAGCGCTCGGGCCGATACGTTTCCGGATCGTCGAAGAAACGCGGATCGCGGTGAGTGACCCACGGCGCAAGCAGGATCGTCGAGCCGAGCGGAATATCGTAGCCGCCGATCTGGCAAGGCTCGATGGCCATGCGCGCAAGGACGTACGCCGGCGGATAGAGCCGCAGC
>DATJRU010000263.1:0-8013 GCA_035504455.1 Vulcanimicrobiaceae bacterium | reverse complement strand
CAACCCGCAGGACGACGCCACGAGCGCATCGAGCCAAGTGCTGGCGGAAAATGGGGGCGAGGTGACGCAGCAGCTCCAGGCGTTGCAAGACTTCGAAAATACCGAGTATCAGGAGCAAACCACGATTCGCGTCGACGAGACTGTGGATCAGATGCTGGGGCTGGCGAAATTCCTAAGCGGCTATCCGGGACGGAAGAACCTGGTGTGGCTCTCGAGCGCGTTTCCTTCGTGGATCGCGCCGCAGGGTGAGCCCGCCAAGATTCCCGGACAGGAGTTCATGGCCAGCGCCGATTATTCGGGCAAGATCACGCAGGCTTCCGAAGCGCTGGCCGACGCGCGAGTGGCGGTCTATCCGGTGGATGCGCGCGGCCTGGAGGTTTCGCCAATCTACACCACGTCCCAGAATCCGCAGATGCCGCGGCAGAATCTGGGCGCCAGCCTTGGCGGACAGATTTCGCGCCAGCAGGGAGAGACCGAAGATTCGCAGGCTACGATGAAGGTGATCGCGGAAGGCACGGGCGGGCGGCCTTGTTTCAACACCAACGATCTTTCGGGATGCGTCGAATCGGCGATCAACGACGGGTCGTCGTACTACGAGATTTCGTACTATCCGGAAAATGTGGACTGGAACGGGCACTTCCAGAAAGTGACGCTGAAGACGACGCGGCACGGCGTGCGGCTGGCTTACCGGCGCGGGTATTTTGCGAGCGACGAGACGAAGTCCGGCCGCAAGCCGCCCGACGAGCTCCTGAAAGACGCGTGCATAGGGGCGCTTCCTTCGACGGGAATCAGCATGACAGTCGAGCCGGTGGCTGGGGCGGAGCAGGCGTCAACGGCTTCCTCGGGCGTGCGCTATCTGATTGCGGTGTCGCCGCGTTCGCTGAGCCTCGCGCCGGCGTTGACCGAAGGCGGGCCGCGCAAGCTCAGCCTGCGCATGGCCGTGTGCGATTACGATCCGCAGGGGAAGAGCTTCCAGTTTTTCCCGCGCGATCTTTCGATGCAGGTGACGGATGCGGTGTGGAGCAAGCTGCAAGAACGGGGAGTGCGCAACATCTTCGACTACGGCGCGAAGGCGGAAGACAACCGGCTGCGGTTCGCGGTGCTGGATGTGCCGAGCGGCGCGACGGGGTCTGTCGACGTGCCGGCGCACCCACGCGAGTTCGGGACGCTGCCGAGCGAGGCGAATGTGTCGTCGATTGGGCCGGCCGGGACGGCGCCGGGACTGGCGGGGACCCCGGCGCCGGCTGCCGCGGCTCCGCGCGAGGTCGTGACGGCGCTGACGTTCCGGTCGAATTCCGGGAAGACGGGCAAGCTCGATTGGAGCGAGGGGAAGGTTACCTACGGGGGTGACCTCGGATTTGAACTCGGCGCGTCGGGCTTCTTCCAGAAATATTTCGGCGGGCAGTATCACTGCCAGGCTGGGAGTCTTGTGTCCAATGATCCGAATGCCACCACGCCGCCGAGGCTGGGGCTCGTCTTGCAGGGAACGAACGGCGCCAGCGTACTCGTCGACTTCACCGGCACCGAGCCACAGTACACGGGGCCGCTTCCGGTCGATGAGGATGCACGGCCGTTCTTCGAGCAGGTTTGGAAGCTCTGCCACTGCCAGGCGCAGTAGTCCGCGTCCTGCGCGCCGTTTATCATCCGACGCGATTCAGCTAAGCTAGCAGGGGAGCGAATCGCGAAAACTCATGGAAGAACGTTTGCAGAAAATTATTGCGCGGGCGGGGCTGGCCTCGCGGCGGCATGCGGAGGAGATGATCACGTCGGGGCTGGTCACCGTGAACGGCCAGACCATCACCGAGCTTGGCACGAAGGCCGATCCGGCGCGCGACCACATCAAGGTGGCGGGGAAGCTGCTGCGTCCCGAGGCGCGGCACGTCTACATCGCGCTGAACAAGCCGCCGGAGGTGGTGGCGACGATGAGCGATCCCGAGGGGCGGCGGTCGCTGCGCGATCTGCTGCACGGGATCAGCGAGCGCGTGTTTCCGGTGGGAAGGCTCGAATATCACGCGTACGGGCTCGTCCTGCTGACGAACGACGGCGATCTCGCCAACCGGATCCTGAAGAATCACCATCTGCCGCAGGTGTACCAGATGAAGCTGAAGACGCTGCTGACGTTCGCGGAGATCGAGAGCCTCGGGCGCGCCACCGGGGCGCGCATCTCGCGGCTGAAGGGCAAGGACGCGCCGTGGTACGAGGTGACGCTCGCGGATACGCGCCGCGACGCGCTGCGCAACAAGCTCTTCCAGACGGGGCATCCGGTCGAGAAGATGAAGCGCGTGGGCATCGCGAATGTCGAGCTCGGCCGCATCGCGCCGGGAGAGCACCGCGAGCTGACGCCCGCTGAGGTTGCCGGCCTTGGGCGCGCTCTCGACGGCCAGCATTCAGCGCCAGCGAAGTCCAAGCCCCGTAGAAGCGCCGAGTCGGCGCGCCAGCGGGCCCGGCGCTGAGCCGTTCCCACCAGCGTTTCACCCCGCGAACCGTCGTTGCGCACCGCGCGATTTGGAGTATGATGAAGCCACCCTTGGGCGGGGGATTCCCTTAATCAGGGTTTTGGGGACCAAGCAAAGGTTATGAGGGAAGGCGTGCGTTCGCGCGTGCGAATGCACCAGCGTCCCGCTCGTGCCAAAACGACATTGGCGCTTTGGACGAGCAGCCGCACGGGCCGCCTTGGCGGCGGCACAATCGAAACGCACTGAAAGGACGTACATGAACCCATCAAGCGAGAATCCGAACTTGGGAGCGGGCAAGCCGGGCGACTCGGGCGCCGTCGATCCTGCCAGTGAGATTCTCAAGACCAGCCGCACAATTGCCGTCGTGGGGCTATCGAACCGCCAGCATCGTCCGAGCTACGGAGTGGCGCAGTACCTGCAATCCGCCGGTTACCGCATTATTCCCGTAAATCCCACCGAGACCGAAGTGCTTGGGGAAAAAGCGTACGCGCGGCTCGAAGACATTCCCGAGCGCGTCGATGTCGTCGATATTTTCCGCCGCTCGGAGTTCGTCCCTGAGATCGTCGATGCGGCGATTCGCATCGGCGCTCGCGGCGTCTGGATGCAGGAAGGCGTGATGCACGCCGAAGCCGCCGAGCGCGCGCGCCGGGCCGGGCTTTTCGTCATCATGAACGTGTGCATCCTCAAGGAACACATCAAGCGGTTTCGATTGCACTAGGTGGCTGTTCGCGGCGGCGCGTGTGCCGCGCCTACGGCGCTCCTCTTCACTTTGGGTCGCGTTCCCAGCGCTCCCGCGCTGGGCTAACTTGTGTCGCGCGTACCGCGCTTTGGCTCAGGCACCGCGTTATGCTTCTGGAAGACCTCTGCGATGTGCCCTTCAAATCGGATTCCGCTTAGAACGTGCTCGACCATTGAATTGATTTCGGCTTCAGCAAGTGAGACGGGTTTGCCGCGAACCTGATGCGGTGGGAAGAAGACAAATCCGTCTTCGTACGCAAACTCAAAGGTCGATGTAGGTTATCGCTTTGTTTCCGTACGCGAGCGAGAAACCTTCGTTCGAGATGAGTTTTCCGAACCACTTCCATTGTCTACGAAACATGGCTCCTCGTTGGGGCTTGGGGATCGGCCCTTCGATATATGTTGCCATTGAACTTGTATGCGACCTTGCCAAGTCGCCTTCCGCATCGTCATGAACACTTTACACGGTGAGGCAAGCCTCACCGCAAGGCGGCGGGAGCGAGCTCCCGCACTCCATGGGGACGCGCGCGAGCCTTTATTCGAGCGGGTAGACCTTGAGGACGCGCTTGCCGGGGATGGTGACGGCGAGGGAGCCGCCGTCGGGCGAGATGCGGAAGTCGTGGAATTCGAGGTCGTGGAGGACGGGCGTGAACGAGTCGTCGTTCAGGCCGACCCAGACGAGGTCGTTCGATTCGTCGAGAGGCCCGCGTTTCAGGAGGACGCGATCGTCGTCGTTGCCCCATTCGAAGCGGCCGAGACCGGCATTGGCCTTGACGCGCTTCGACGGATTGTCGATATCGATCACCTCGATCGTGTCTCCGTCTTCGAAGAAGGCGATCTTTTTGCCTGATTTGGAGACGGCCAGCGAACCGTTGTAGTTGTCGATGGTCGCGAGCTCGGTGACGGCTTCATGCACGAGGTCGAGCGCGAGGATCGTGAGGCGTCCGCGCAGGCTCAGATTCGAGCTGACGGCGAAAGCGCGATTGCGCGCCGCGTCCCAAATCACCGTATCGAACGTGTGGCCTTCGAAAAGCTGGCGCGTCTGGCCGTCCGAGGGACGCACGCTCGTGATCGTGAAGGGCGGCGCGAGGCTCAGGTAGACGACCGTCTGGCCGTCGGCGAGCCAGGTGGCGTTGGTCGCGTCCTGGATGAAACGGTCTTTCGAGCCCGCCACTTTGATTTCGTTGCCGTCGGCGTCGAAAAGCGCCACCGCCTTTTTTCCGCCGACGCTGAAGACGTCGGAATCATCCGAGCGGTCTTCCTCGCCCTTCTTTTTTACGTGCGGGTGATAGTCGGGAGGCGGCTCCTGCATGGTGATGCTGGCGGCGATGTGCTTGCCGTCCGGCCCCCACGCGAGCGTATTGACTACGTAGCCGCTCGGCGGGTCGGCCGGCATGAATTTATCGACGTCCACGAGGCGACGGCCTTTGCCCGGGCCCGTCGAGACGTCAATTTCGTCGCGCTCGATGATCAGCTTCTTGACGCGCTTCAGCTTGGGCACGGCGAAGACGATCCAGTTGTTCGAGGCGATGTCGAACGCCTGGCAATCGTCATCGATCACGAGCTTGGGATTGTCGGGATCCGCCAGCGGCCGCGCGCCGACGAAAAGAATCGCAGCCACAGCCACTGTGGCGAGCAGCAGGGAACCGTGCGTGCCCGGCGGCTTCGGCGCGCGGCGCAACGCTCGATGAAAATGCGTCACCAACGTTTGTTTTGCGCCGCGCGGCTTAGCCTTCATTTTTTCCCTTTGTCTTGATTCGCCGAATCTCTTCCATCCGCTGCCGGATACGCGCTTCGAAACCCTGATCGGTCGGCTTGTAGTAGACGCGCCCCGCGAGGCTGTCGGGCAGGCACGTCATGTCCGTAACTTTTTCTTCCACGTCGTGCGCGTATTGGTAGCCTTTTCCGTAGCCGAGGTTGCCCATCAGTCCCGTGACCGCGTTTCTTAGATGCAGGGGGACCGGCTCCGCGATGGTCTTCTGGAGATCCTCGCGCACTTCGCCGTAGCCGGTGTAGAGCGCGTTCGATTTCGGAGCGAGCGAGAGATAGACGGCCGCTTGGGCGAGCGCCAGATTGCCTTCGGGAGGCCCGATGAAATCGAAGGCCTCTTTCGCGGCAATCGTTATGGCCAGCGCGCCGGGTTCGGCGAGGCCGATATCTTCGCTGGCCATGCGCACCATGCGGCGCGCGATGTAGAGCGGATCCTCGCCCGATTCGAGCATGCGCGCGAGCCAATAGAGCGCCGCGTCGGGATCGGAATTGCGCACGGATTTGTGCAGCGCGGAGATGAGGTTGAAGTGCTCTTCGCCGGCTTTGTCGTAAGGCAGGAGCTTTTTCTGGAGCACGTCCTCAAGGCGCGCCTCGGAAAGGACGCGCCGTCCGTCCGCGGCAGGTTCGGTGCCGAGGACGAGCGCTTCGAGCGTGTTGTAGGCTGAGCGCGCGTCGCCATTGGCGAGCACGGCGATGCGATCGAGAATTTCGTCGCTTGCCTCGACGCGCTCCTTGCCCAGCCCGCGCACGGGATCTTCCATCGCCTTGCGCAGCAGCGCGACGACCTGTTCTTGCGAGAGCGGCCGCAGGACGTAGACCTTCATGCGCGAAAGCAGCGGCGCGATCACTTCGAAGGAGGGATTTTCGGTTGTCGCGCCGATGAGCAGAATATTTCCGGCTTCGACGTGCGGCAGAAACGCGTCTTGCTGCGCGCGATTGAAGCGATGCACTTCGTCGATGAAGACAATCGTGCGCCGGCCGTAGCGGCGCATGCCTTCGGCCTTGGCCATCACGTCCTTGATTTCCTTGATGCCGGAAAGAACGGCGCTGAAGGGAATGAACTCGGATTTGGTGCGCTTGGCGATGATGCGCGCGAGCGTCGTCTTCCCGCAGCCGGGAGGACCCCAGAGCAGGAGCGAGCCGAGATCGTCGCGCTCGATCTGCGTGCGCAGCGGCTTGCCCGGCCCGAGCAGCTCTTCCTGGCCGATAAAGTCGTCGAGCGTTTGCGGGCGCATGCGGTCGGCCAGCGGACGCCCCGCCAGCGGCTCTTCTTCCGGCTCGATCGCGCGAAACAGGCCCATGGGCGTCTAGTTTCCGCCTTTCGCGGCTTCGGCGCGTTGGCGCGCTGCTTCGTAGAGCACGATCGACGCCGCCACGCCCGCGTTCAGCGATTCGACCGCGTCGATTGTCGGAATCGATATCGTAGCGTCGGCAGCGCGCGTCATTTCGGGCGGCAGGCCGGCGCCTTCGTTGCCGACGAAAATCGCCGCCGCTTCGCGCAGGTCGGCGGCAGGGCTCGCCGCCGCGTGATGGCCGTTACGCTCCGAGCTCGCCGCGTAAATCTTTACGCCAGCGATTCGCAATTGCGCGAGCAAAACCGGAATCGCCATCCCACGCAGCAACGGCAGCCGCAGAGTCGATCCCGCGGACGCACGCAACGCTTTCGGCGACCAAGGGTCGGCGGTACCGCGGGTGGCGATTGCGCCCGTTGCGCCGAAGGCCTCGGCGGAGCGCAGAATCGTGCCGACGTTCCCGGGGTCCTGGATCGCCGCCAGCACGACGACCAGCGGGGAATTCCCGCGCGTCGCGCCCGAGCCGTGCAGGACGTCGTCGAGTCCCCATTCCGGCTGGCGAAACAGCGCGGCAACGCCTTGAGGCGCTTCCGTTCCGGAAACTCCTTCGAAGAGTTTGTCGGTGGTCCTCAAGACGCGCGACTGTGGAATGCCGGCTTCGGTTTCGCTCGCCGCCTTGAGCACTCGCGCGGCGTCGCGTTCGCCCGATTCGCTCACGAGCAGCGCTTCAACCTCAAGTCCCGAGCGCAGCGCTTCTTCGACGAGCTTCGGCCCTTCGATCCCGATCGGTTCTTTGCCCGACGCGTCTGGGCCCTTGCCGCGGAGCGCGGCGCGGAAAGACTTCAGCCATTTGTTGTCCCGGCTCTGGATGGTGGTCATGGCGAAGGGCGGTGTTTCGGCCACCCTTGTCTGCAAGCCTAACAAACGCCGTTCGCGCCGTAAATCGCTGCACTTTGGGAGCATCGCGGTAAAATCTTGTGATCGTTCATCTTGCGCCATCGGCGGCGGCTATGTTAACTTGCATGGGCAATTAGGCAACCCGCGAGCGGAACATTTGGCCGTCGAAGTCCTCAAAATTTCATCGGAAGCGCCCGAGCGGCAAGTCATTGACTACGCTGCCAGTTTCATTCGTCGCGGCCGCGTGGTCGCGATTCCCACGGATACTGTCTACGGGCTCTCCGCCGACCCTTTCAATCTGGCTGCGATCGAGCGTGTTTTCCGCGTGAAGGGACGCCCGGAATCGCAGGCGCTCCCGATTCTAGTGAATTCGGTGGAGCAGGCCATTACGCTCATGCGAGATGTGCCGGACGAGTTTCTCACGCTCGCCAACAAGCTGTGGCCGGGGGCGCTGACGTTGGTGGTAGGGGCGACGCACCGATTGCCGCTGAAGGTGACGGGCAACACGGGGAATGTCGCGTTGCGGTGGCCGGATTCGCGCATCGCTTCGGCGCTGATCGAAGCGGCCGGCGGCCCGATCACCGGAACGAGCGCGAATCTTTCCGGCTATCCTTCGTGCACCAGCGCGGGGGCGATCATGGAGCAGTTGGGCGACCGGCTGCCTTTGATCCTCGATTCCGGCGATACCGGCGGGACGCTTTCTTCGACCATCGTGCGCATCGAGAACGATAGCTGGTTCGTGGCGCGTGAAGGCGCGCTGCCGGAATCCGAAATCCGCAAGGCCCTCGGCGAATAGTACTCGAATTTTCCCCGTCCATCGCGTGCCGAGGGATTCGAAGAAAAGACCCTCTCTAAGTACA
>DATJRU010000262.1:0-8190 GCA_035504455.1 Vulcanimicrobiaceae bacterium | reverse complement strand
GCACTGGGCCCGGAGAACCCATTGCGCTTCTTGTTTGGAGGTGGCCACGCGCTCTCGTCACGTATACAGAGACTCGGCCGCGCCGAAAGGTTCGGAAGGACGCCAAGAAAATTACGCGACGCGGAGCAGGGACAGGGCTAGCGCTGTCGGTTCCGGCCTCGGCCGGGGCGGCGCTTGGGCTTGCTATACCGCGGCGTACGTTTTTCGCCCTTGGGAAATTCGCGCTTTTCGCCGTCGGGGCGCTCGCGCTTCTTCAGGCGCTGGTTGAAGCGGATCGGCGTGCCGGTGAAGTCGAAGGCCGCGCGCAGCCGGTTTTCGAGGAATCGCTGGTAGCTGAAGTGCAGCGGCTTGGTCTGGTTGGTGAACAGCACGAACGTGGGCGGCGCGACCGTGGCCTGCGTGATGTAATAAATCTTCACCTCGCGGCTGGCGGGCGAAGTGCCGCGTTCGAGGTCGACGTTCGCCAGCCACCGGTTCAGCTCGCCGGTCGAAATGCGACGGCGGCGCGCCTCGACCACGCGGTCGATCAGCGTGTAGAGCTTTTCGGTGCGCTCGCCCGTGAGCGCCGAAAGAAACACGATAGGCGCATAGGAAAGAAATTTCAGCTTCTGCCGGACCATCGGCTCGTAGTCCGCCAGCAGCTTTGCCGGATTCGCGCCCTTGCCGGCTTCTTTGCCGCTGTGGGCTTTCTCGCTCGCGGCTTTTTCTTGCGCCGCTCTTAACGCGAGATCCCATTTGTTCATCGCGATAATCACCGAGCGGCCCGATTGCTCGGCGTAGCTCGCGATTGTCGCGTCGTGCGACGTGACGCCCACCGATGCGTCCACCACGAGCACGGCCACGTCCGCGCGCTCGAGATGATTCCGCGCCACGATCACGCTCAACTTCTCGGCGATGAGTTTCGTCTTGCCCTTGCGGCGGATTCCGGCGGTGTCGAGGAAGCGGTACGTTTTGCCGTGCCTGTCGACGACGGTGTCGACCATGTCGCGCGTGGTGCCGGCCTCGGGCGAAACGATGGCGCGGTCGGCGCCCACGAGTTGGTTGAGCAGCGTCGACTTGCCAACGTTCGGCCGCCCGATGATGGCGATGTTGACGTATGGCTGTACGGCGGCCGATTCGCCTTCGGGAAAATCCTGCGTCAGCGAATCCAGCAGGGCGTCGATTCCGTAGCCATGCTCGGCCGAAATCGGGAAAATTTCGTCGCCGAGCTCGTAGAATTGCGCCGCAAGCTCGGCCTGCTTCGCCGAATCCACTTTGTTCACGGCGATCACGGGAGGCTTGCCCGCGCGGCGCAGCAGCAGCGCGAGTTCGGCGTCGAGCGGCAGCGGTCCCGCGCGCCCATCGACGATCTGCACGACCCGCGTGGCATTCTCGATTGCCAGGCGCGCCTGCCGCAGGATTTCGCCGGGGATCCCGGCTTTGTCCTCGGGCACGATTCCGCCCGTGTCGACCACCTCGAACGCCCGGCCGTCCCAGTTCGCCGTGCCGTAGATGCGGTCGCGCGTGATGCCAGGCTCGTTGGTGACGATCGACCGGCGCGAGCCGGTGAGCCGGTTGAACAGCGTGGATTTCCCCACGTTCGGGCGTCCGACGATCACAATGCTAGGAACTTTGGATGTCATTTCGCCGCCGCGGCCAATTTCTTCTGTAGCTCGAGACGGCGTGAGAGAAGGCGATTCAACTCTTCTGGCGGCGTCTGTGTTTCGATCTTTTTCTGCAAGTCGGCAAGCTCCTGTTCCACGGCGCGGCTGCGCAGCACTTCGAGACAGCTCTCCGCTTCCTGCCACGTGGCCTCCTGAGGTTCCTCGAAAAGCAATTCGAAGAACAAGCCGCGGTCGCGGTCCTCCAGGCCAGCGGCAAGGGTAGGCACATCCGGGCGCCCGGAAACGCTGGAAATGAGAATGTCGAATATGCGTTCGGTCTCGAGGCCCCGATGCAGCCCTTCGTTCGCCAGCGCTTGACGAAGTTGTTCGCGGAATTCTTCCGCTTCGACGAACAGCTGCAACAGCCTGCGCTCCGCTTTCTTGACCGGACTTCCCATCAATTCGGCTTTGGGCTTCACCTCGCTGCGGCGCTCGACGGCGGCGCGGCGCAGCGCTTCGCGCAACACCGGCTCGTCGACGCGCAGCTCCGACGCAATCCGCGTGGCCCACTCCGAGCGCAGCAGCCGGTCCGGCAGCCGCTGCACGTAGGGCATCAGGAAGTTCAGCGCGGCCACTTTTCCCGCGGCCGATGTGCGATCCATTTTGCGCGCCTTGCCGATCAGATAATCGAGATACGGCGGCGCCTCGCCGAGCAGCTTCCTGTAGGCTTCCACGCCCTGCTCTTTGATGAATTTGTCGGGGTCGGCCGCGCCCGGCAACGCCAGCACGCGCACGTCGAATTCTTTTTCGAGCAGCAGCGCGATCGACCGCTCGGTGGCGACCTGCCCCGCCGTATCCGGATCGTAGTTCACGATCACGCGCCGCGTGAACCGGCCGAGCAGCTTGATCTGCGGCTCGGCGAGGCTGGTGCCGCAGCTCGCGACGACGTTCGCGATGCCCGCGCGCGCCACCGCAATCGCGTCCATATAGCCTTCCACGAGAATCGCGCAATCGCCCTGCCGGATCGCCTCTTTCGCGCGGTCGAGGTGATAGAGCACGTTGCTCTTCGAATAGACCGGCGTTTCGGGCGAGTTCATGTATTTCGGCATGTCGTCGCCCATTGCGCGCCCGCCGAACGCGATCACCTTGCCGGAATCGTTGGCGATCGGGAACATGATGCGCCGGCGAAACTTGTCGTAAAGCCGCCCGCCCTGGTCGCGCGAGAACAGCCCTGAAACTTCAAGCAGCGCCTCGGGATATTTCGGCTTGAGCTGGCGCAGCAGCGCGTCGCCCGCCGAAGGCGCGTAGCCGAGGCCGAATCGCTTCATGGCTTCGCGATCGAGGCCGCGATCTTCCAGATACGCCCCGGCGACCTTGCCCTCCGCTGCTTCATGCAGATTGCGCGCGAAGAACGCCGCCGCCTGCTGGTGCATCTCGACGAGCGCGCCTCGCTGCTGATTCTCGCGGCGCTCTTCGGGCGAACGCTCGCGCGGCCTCGGGATCGGGATGCCGCACTTTTCGGCGACCGTGCGCAGCGCCTCCGGGAAAGTGCACTTGTCGAGCTCCATCACGAATTTGAACACGTCGCCGCCCGCGCCGCACCCGAAGCAGTGGTAAATCTGCCGCACCGGATGCACCGCAAACGACGGCGTTTTCTCTTGATGGAACGGGCAAAGCCCCGTGAAATTTTGCCCCGTCTTCCTCAAGCGCACGTATTCGCCGATCACGCGGACGATGTCCGCCTGCTGCTTCACCTTCTCCGCGAATGATCCGGCTTCAGCCACGACTTATTTCTGCTCTCATTTTGTCGGAAGCGCCCGGAATCCGAGGCCAACTTGGCTGAAATGCCGGTCGCCTGTCAATATGTCCGTCAATTTCAGCTCGCTCATGATTGCCATGCTGCTCAAGTCGGTAAAAGAAATCCTGGGCTTGTCGGAAAACTTCCGCCGCAGATCGAACGCGGCGCGAAATCGTTCCTCTGTAACCACCTCTACGCCAATCGATGGTGACTTGAGAACAGCAGTTGCAAAACGCAGTGCCTCGTCGAAAGGGCGCCGCCGGAACAGCAGCGTGAAGGTCTCGTCGAGCACAAAATTGGATGTGAGGACACGACTCGACGCCTTGCTGTGCGCTTCATAGCACCGCACTGTCTCTTCGTGGGATGGATCTTTCCGGTCGGCAAGCACGAGCCAGCCCCACGTGTCGACGAAGAGTTTCAAGCCGGGCTTTCCCCGTATAACTCGTCGTCAACGTCCGCCGCCAGCTTGCCATCCGCAGTCGAGCCTATGACGTCCAGAAAAGGATCCCGCCGCTGCTCGAGAATGCCCCGTAGACGTTCCAGCGTTTCTTTCTCGAAGACGCCGTTTTCGACGGCGCTTTGGAAGAGATCAACAAAGTCTGCCTCTTTGATCACCAAATGCACGCGATTATGGCGGCCATTGCGATTCTTGCAGAATCGCAGACCTTCCCACAGTTGCCCGTTTCGAAGGAAGACATTTCGTTCGATGCGAGCCTGTTCTTTCTCATCCCAATCCAGAAATCCAACGGCCTTTTGCTCGATCGTCACCATTTTTGCCATTTGTCGCACTCCGGCGCTCTCTACTAAAATCTACTAGATCCTACTGGATTCTAGTGGATTTACGGT
Organism: Vulcanimicrobiaceae bacterium; assembly: GCA_035504455.1. Classification (GTDB taxonomy): domain Bacteria; phylum Acidobacteriota; class Terriglobia; order Acidiferrales; family UBA7541; genus Palsa-295. The sequence continues at coordinate 3,963 of DATJRU010000262.1, read as the reverse complement.
GCGGGAGTCAAGGTGCTATGCCTTCAACTCCACAATCGTAATCGCGGTGCCGCCTCGATTTTCCTCTTCCGCGTGGACGCGTTCGACCAGAGGGTGCGCGGCGAAAAACTCCGCTAGGCCGCGACGGAGTGCACCCGTTCCATGCCCGTGAATTATGCGGACGCTGCTTCTTCCAGCGAGGGCTGCGTCGTCGAGAAACTTGTCGACTCGCTCAGTTGCTTCCTCGACCGTATGGCCGATCACATTGATTTCCTCCGGCGCGGATTCGCTGCCTGGTTGCGCGTGAACGGTGATTCCCCGCTGTCGCGCTCCCGCGGCAGCAGCGGGGCCCTTTGCGGCCGGCGTGTCACTCTCGATGGCGACGATATCCGCGAGCGGCACCTTCATCCGCAACGGTCCTGCCTGGACCTCCGCCGAGCGGCCGTCGTGCCGCTGAAAGACGACCGGCTGCTTGAATCCTTTCACCATGATTCGCAGCCCCGGCGAAAGCAGCTCCGGCGCAACGGGCGCCTGCTGCGCCGCAATCGCCACGCCGAGGTCGGCTTGCGATGCCGCCAGCGTCTCGACGACCGCCGCGTCGGCTTCGGCCCGCGCGTCCGATTCGAATTTGCCCATGCGGCGCCCGGTTTGCTTTTCGAGCTGGGCGCGCAGCGCGCGGTCCTTCACGTCCTCGACCATGCGCGCGACCTCGGCCTCGAGCCGCTTCTGCGCCTCCCGAAAGCTTTTCTCGAGTTCGGCGATACGCTTGCGCTGCCGCTCGATCCACTCCGTCTGCAGCGAGCGCCGCTCCTCTTCGAGCTGCGCCAGTTCTTCGCGCGCCTGCCGCTTCACGTCTTCCATTTCGTCGCGGCTGCGATGCAAATAAGCGATCAGATCGCGCGCCTCGCGAGATTCCGGCGAAAGGCTCGCCTGCGCGTGCTCCACCACCCGTGCCGGCAATCCCAGCCGCCGCGCGATTTCGATCCCGCTCGACGTGCCCGGCACGCCCACCAGCAGCCGGTACGTAGGCCGCAGATGCTCCTCGTCGAATTCCATCGCCGCGTTGACGATGCCGGGCGTGGTGGACGCGTACGCCTTCAGGCGATCGTGGTGTGTGGTCGCCAGCGTCAACGCGCGCCGCCTGCGAAATTCCTCCAGCAGCGCCACGGCGAGCGCCGCGCCTTCCTCGGGGGCCGTGCCGGTCCCCATTTCATCGACGAGGATCAGCGAGCGTTCGGTGGCCACGTCGAGCATCGATTTCAGATTCAGCATGTGCGCGGAGAACGTCGACAGGTTTGCGGCAATCGACTGCTCGTCGCCTATATCGGCGAGGACGCGATCGAAAATCGGCAGCTCGGCGCGATCCGCCGCCACGGGAATCGCCGATTGCGCCGAAAGCGCGGCGAGCCCCGTCGTTTTCAGCGCGACCGTCTTGCCGCCGGTATTCGGACCGCTGATCACCATCACCGTCTCGCCGCCGCCCAGCGCAAAACCGAGCGGGACAGCCTTCAGCCCTTGCGGCCGCAGCGTCGCCTCGAGCACCGGGTTGCGCGCCGCTTCCAGCCGCAGCGAATTGCTGTGCGAGAACTCCGGCACCGTGCAATCGAATTCGCGGGCGAAACGCGCGCGCGCGAAAATCGAATCGAGATGCGCGATTTCCGCTGCCGCCGCGTCGAGCGGCTCGCGCTCCAGCCGCACGCGCTCCGTCAGGTCCTCGAGGATGCGCGCGATCTCGGCGATCTCTTCGTCGCTCAGCTGCACCAGCCGGTTATTGAGATCGATCGCCTCAAGCGGCTCGACGAAAATCGTCTGGCCCGTGCCGCTCGCTCCGTGCACCACGCCGGGCACGCTGCGCCGCTCGGACGCGCGCACCGGAATCACGAAGCGGTCGTTGCGCAGCGTGATGTAGTCTTCGCCTTTTTCACCGGAGCTTTCGCCCCGCGCGCGCAAAATGCCTTCGAGCGAACGCTGAATCTTTTCGCGCGCCTGGCCCATTCCGGCGCGAATGCGCTTCAGCTGGGGCGAAGCATCGTCGCTGATTTCGCCGTTGGGAAGGATCGCGCGATGGATCGCCGTGGAGATGTGCCGGAAGTCGGCGAGCGCGGCGGCGCGCTCCGCGATGCGCGGATATTTCGCCGCATCGCCGCGAAACGTTTGCCGCACGCCGCCAACGATTTCCATCAGCGAAACCGCGTCCAGCAGCTCGGCAATCGTAAGCGCCGATCCCGGCACCACGAGCCGCGCCAGCCACGCCGCCGGATCCGCCAGCGAGCCAAATCCCAGCTCCGAGCCCGCGCGCAGGTACGCGATCGCTTCGCGCACCAGCTCGAATTCCGCACCAAGAGCTGCGGCGTCCTGCTGCGGCACAAGCGCCTGCACCGCGCGCCGCCCGGGCGCACATGTGGTGAAACCGCCGACGATATTCTTCAGGCGGTCAAATTCCAGCAGCTCTTCGGCAGGACGCGACACGGGACCTCGAGAAGATTGTAGCTCGGTTGACTGTGGGAAACTCAGCGCGCCTGAAATTGGCCGGCGAGATACTCGGCGGCGTCGGCCGGGGACGGCGCGATATGCACGAGCGGCGCATCGTCCCGGCCGCGATCGCGCGCGCGGCCGAACTCGACTTCGCCCACCAGATCGACGACCGGCCGCCAGAAGTCGCCGAGCACCGCGAAAGGCTTCCGCGCCATCGCCCCCTTGTTCAGCATTTCCCAGACGACCGCCAGCTCGACCAGCGTCCCCGTACCGCCCGGGCAGGCGACGTATCCGTCGCCGCGCGCGATCAACTCGAAGAGCCGCTCCTGCCAGGTTTTCACGCGCAGTTGCTCGTCGACCCATTCATTGGCGGTCGAGCGAAAAAAATCCGCCGTCACCGCGAGCGTGTGCCCGCCTGCTTCCTTTGCACCGCGCGACACGGCCTCCATCACGCCGCCGTAGCCGCCCGAGCACACGCGAAAGCCTTTCGCGGCCAAAGCCGCGCCGAGCGACCGCGCCTCCGCATATTGCGGATCGTCCACGCGCAAACGGCCGCTGCCGAAAACGGTGACGATTCTCGCCTCGCGGCTCATTTCCTTTTCCGCCCAGCCGCGGTCCCAGGCCGGCCGCCGAGCGTCTCGATCATCGCCGTTGCAATCGCGTCGATCGTGGCCGACGCGCCCGGCCCATGCTGCGCGTCGTTGTTGCAGAAGATCGCGAACGCCAGATATTCGCCGCGCAGCGTCGTCGCGTAGCCTGAAAGCGCGCGATCGTGCTCGAGCGTTCCCGTTTTCGCCTCGATCAATCCCGCGGCAGCGCTGTTTTTCATGCGATCTTCGAGCGTGCCGTCGACGCCTGCGACCGGCAGCGTCGAAATGAAGGCGCCGCCCCATGGCTGCTTCGCCGCGTAGCGCAGCAGAATCACCATCGCCCGCGGCGTCACCAGGTCGTCGCGCGCCAGGCCCGACGCGTCCGACAGCAACACATCGCCATCCGGAATTCCCGCCGCGCGCCGGAATCCGTCTTCCACTTTCAGCCCCGCCGCCGTCGATCCCAGTCCCAACTTTTCGCGTGCCACCGCGCGCAGCAGCAACTCCGCGTGAAGGTTGTTGCTCGCCTTGTTAGTGAATTCGATGCTCTGGACGAGCGGCGGCGAAAGATGCTCAGCGAGCACCAACCGGCTCGCAGCCGCGGTCGTTCCCGCATCCGCGCCCGCCGCCGGGAACACAGGCTCGCCCGCAGGCGTGCTTTCGGGCGGCGCCGCATGCTGCACGCGCACGCCACCGGTCACGCGCACGCCACGCGCTTCGAGCAGCGCCTTCAGGGTCCGCGCTGCGGTCTCGGCGGGACTCGTCATCGCCAGATCGAGCCGCACCGGGGCATGGCCAGCCGGAATCGTGCCGCGTATCTGAATGAAATCCACGCCGGGTCGGCGAACCACCGCCAAGTTGAACGCAGACCCGGGCGCCACCGTCGCGATGTCGTGCCCGATCATGTCGACTGCCGCAG
>DATJRU010000261.1:0-4189 GCA_035504455.1 Vulcanimicrobiaceae bacterium | reverse complement strand
CGCGCGGGCTTCCGCGATCACCCGCTCCACCTGCTCGCGCGTCACGAAAGGCCGCACGGCGTCGTGCACCAGCACGATTTCGGTGGAAGGATCGACGTGCGCCAGGGCGTTGGCCACCGATTGCTGGCGCGTGTCACCGCCCGTAACCACTCGCACCGGCTGGCTAATGCGCGCTCGTGCTACTTTCTCTTCCAGCGAAGCGACACCGTCGGCGCGGGTCGCGATCAGAAACTCCGTGATCGACGGGCACGCGGCCAGTCGCTTCAGTGTGAAAATAAGGAGCGGCATGCCGTCCAGCTCGAGGAACTGCTTGGGCATTTCGGCGCCCATGCGAGTGCCCAAGCCCGCGGCAGGAATGATTGCAGCGATTCGACCCATTGGCGGCCTAGAAGTCTAGCGCAAAGGGCCGTACAGCGCGAGATGGTGGAGCAATCTCAATGGCATTGCGCCAGGACTTAGGAGCGCCCCGATTCCGGGTACAGCGGGCGCGGAGGACGCTCGCCGCCCTGGGCCGCCGGCGCCTCGCTCGAAGGGGCAGTCACGGCTCGAGGCGCCTGCTCGCCACGCTCGTCGTAGCGCCCGAAGATCATCTTCCCTGCGGTCGTCTGGTGGACGGAAGTCACGTTGATGTCGATCGTCTTGTTGATCATCTTCCGCGCGCCATCGACGACCACCATCGTCCCGTCGTCCAGATACGCGACGCCCTGGTTGTATTCCTTGCCCTCGCGCAGGATGAAGACACGCATCACCTCGCCCGGCAGCACCACCGGTTTCAGCGCGTTGGCGAGCTGGTTCACGTTCATGATTTCGATGCCCTGCAGCGACGCGACCTTATTCAGGTTGAAGTCGTTGGTCACCACCTTCGCATCGTAGCGCTTGGCCAGCTCGATCAGCTTCAAGTCGACATCGGCGATCTGCGCGAAATCGTCCTCGGCGATCTGCACGTCGAGGTGCGGCATTTTCTGGATTCGCTGCAACACCTCGAGGCCGCGGCGGCCGCGCTGCCGCTTCAGCGGGTCGGCGGAATCCGCCACGAGCTGCAGCTCGTGCAGGACGAACTGCGGGATCACGATCGTGCCGTCGAGAAAGAGCGCTTCGGCGATGTCCGCCACGCGGCCGTCGATAATCACGCTCGTATCCAGCAGCTTCACGGAATGCCGGTTGCTGCGCTCGCTGCCGAAGAGCCCGCCCAGCGCCTGGAGGTTGAGCATGTCGCCCTTGTTCGCGCCGAGCACCAGCCCGATGTACGTCATCACGAGAAAAACGGCGAGGCTGAAGAAAGAGCGCGTGCTCTCGGGCATCGTCGTGTGGGTAAAGATCAGCGACGTAAGATACGCGCCCAGAATCCCGAGGATCGAGCCCACCGCCGCGCCGATCAGCCGGCGAAGGCTCGCCCGCTGCAGCCGCGTCTCGAAAAGAATTACCGCGATTGCGAAGACGAAGCCCGATACCGCGCCGGCCAGATTCGTGATGCTGAACGGCCGAAAGTGGAATCCGACGACAACGCAAACGACGACGAAAATCGACCGCAGCGCAAGAATGTCCCAGAACGAGCCCGCGCGCTGCTGCGTAAGCGCTCGTGGTGAAGTGGCTGGCTTGGGATACAAAGGCTCGGGAGTTACGCTGCCCGTCGGAGTTCGTCCGGGGGCGTTAGAAGTCCTTGGCATGGTTGCACCCTATGAATTGTATGAATGCTCGACTCGTGAAGCCTCGGAAACTCGAATCTTTCAGCCGGCGTTATCAAGAGTATCGTCCTCAGACCGGTATGAATCAGACCGTGTGTCACAATATGAAACCGTTATAGGGGGAGTATAGCACCTGCCCTCGAACGGGAGTCAAACGGCAGGTGCAAAGTGGTAGCTATTCAGTTGACGTCCCGGAGTGTGGGTTCCGGCGCCCGGTGATCGGGCCAAAGAAAGGGATTCCCGCAACCCTCCTGCTGTATAATCCGCCGCGGCCCGCGCTATGACTGCCGACCTCTCCACAAGCCTGCCGCAGGACGCCGCTCTTCCCCGCCCGCGCCGGCACTTTCTCTGCGTCGCGCTGTGCGTGGCCGCCCTGGCGAACGCGGCGATTCCCGCATTCTGCTTCTCGGATACGCAGGTCTTCGGCCAAACGGACCCGCGCTACCGCGCGCTCGTCGCGTTCGTCGTCTTGGTCGAGTACGCGATCGCATTTTTCCTGCTTCTCCTGCACGCCAACGTGGGCTTTGCCAGCGGCTACACGGTCGCGACGGCCGCCGTCGTCATGCTGGGGTCCGCCGCACTCGCCGTGCTGACGCTCGATTCTGCCGGGCCGGTCTCGGGTGCACTCTATGGCGAGGTTCTGGTCCTCGGCGCCTTCGCTTTCGCCGTCGTCGCCAATATTGTCTTTTTTGTCGCCGCCGTCCGTTACGCCCGCGCGATCCACCCGCGCCTGCACCTCGGCGGCTTCTTCCTCGGCATCGCCGCCCTCGTGGCTCTCCTCGCTCTCTACGTCCACATGTTCCGGTAGAAAACGCGCCGCCCGCTGGCGGTGTCCGCTCACGATGTTGTCAGCCGAGTGGGGGCGAGCGCCGAAGGTATTCTCAGGGTTTTGCCGAAGCAACTGGTTCGGCGGCAGCGCGGAAATGCGCGAGGCGAGACTGAAGCTCGGGATTCTTCGGGTCGAGGCCTACTGCCTTCAATTCCGTCGCCAATGCCTCGTCGGCGTGGCCATTGAGCAACAAAGCCTCCGCTAGCGTATCCAGAAACGCGGGCACCGGATCGGGAGAGGATTCCACAGCCTTGCGAGCCAGAGAAAGAGCATCGGCAGGATTGCGGAATTTAGGATCGTTTGCCGTGGCGTAGACCCAGGCCAGATTGTTTTCCGCTGCCGGCGAATCGGGCTGAGCCACCAGCGCCTTCTTGAATTCGTTGATCGCAGCGAAGTCGTCTTTCTTCTGAAGATAGATACCGCCAAGGCCGTAGTGGGCGTCCGCGTCATTGGGATCTTTTTGCAGCAGCTGCTCGAACTGATCCATGGCGCCGTTGACGTCGCCTTTCTGTGCGAGCGTAGCTCCCAGCAAAGCCTGCGCGTGGGGCTCGTTCGGATTCAGGGCGAGAGCTTGCCGGAATTCGTCGATCGCGCCGTCGATATTGTTCTTCATCGCAAGGCAGAGACCGATGTTGTGGTGCGCCGTGGACATGTCCGGCTCCAGGCGGAGCGCCTCGCTGTATTCGGCGATGGCTTCATCGAGGTGGCGCTGATCTAGCAGGACGTTGGCGTAATCGTTGTGAACGCCTCCGTCGTCCGGCTTGAACCGGAGAATATAGAGATACTGTTCCGCGGCCGCATCCAAGTCCCGATTTTCCCGCAGAAGGGCGCCGAGGCGATTCAAGTCCTCGAAGCGCGCGTCGACGAACTTTGCCTCGTCGCTGAATGTTTCGGACGACGCTTTCAGTGAACGCCGCAGCTCGTCAATCGCCGACTTCCGGTCGTTGGTTTTGAGATACAGATCGATCAGCGCGCCGCTCACCTCAATGTGCGTGGGGTGCACGGCAATGATGCCCTGAAGTTCGGCGATCGCGTCGGAGGTCCGTCCGAGCGTGTCGAGAGCCTGGGCCAGCGTCATATGTTCCTGGTCGCCGTAGGGAACGATGCGAACTTTCTCGCGCAGCTCCGCAAGTCCATTATCCACGTCCCCGCGCGCGAAATAGACGTTTGCCAGCTGCGCGTGAAGTCCCGAATCGTCCGGCTCGAGACGGAGCGCTTCCTCGAGTTCGTTCTGCGCTTTATCGAACTCGAGGGTTGAGACGTAGCCCTGTGCCAGGGCCACGTGGCTGCTGGCAAGGTCGGGTTCAGCCTCGACCGCGCGCAACAGTTCTGCGTTCATGGCAGCGAGCTGGCTTCTCTCTGTCGCGTCCGGGCCCGGTCCAGGTTCGCTTCTCTCCGTCGGCACGGCCGCATCCCCGCCGCGAGGATCGGTATCGGAGGTGATCACGTCACCGTTCCCAGGCGCGCTTCGGTCGTCTGGCGGGGACATATTGAGCGGAACATCGAACGATTGCGCTTCGCTCGATTCTCGCTCGTCGGCCGCTGCCGGACTCAACACCGTGCCGACGGTCATCAGAACGCCCGGGCTGGACACCACCGCCTGAACGGGGGCCAGATTGGGCGCAAGCGCAAGGGCCTTCTGGACTAATTTGCGCACCTCTTCCCGAGTCTGCGG
>DATJRU010000260.1:0-6185 GCA_035504455.1 Vulcanimicrobiaceae bacterium | reverse complement strand
CCTACAGCCTCACCTGATAATTTGTCCGCCAAGGCTCGCGCAAGCTCTTCCATCGAATGCTGCCTACGCGACGCTGCACGCGGCCAACGTTCGCAATGCCCTCATCCGCGCGCCGAACTGCTGGTAGCCCGCTCCCGTGAGCTTGTAGCAATTCGAAAGGTCGCACTGTTCGAGCCAGCCCTCCGCCAGCAACTCGGCGATGCATTCCCTCAACGCCTCGGACTGCGCCATGCGCGACCCATCGATCCTTACTCCGTGCCGGTTGCCGGCCTCGAACTCCTCCGTAAGGGGCACCAGAACTTCGCTCAGTGCTTCATACTTCATGATCGCCGTCGTCATGGCCTGCTCCTTTTCGTGCTCCCACACGAATGCCTGCTACACGTCGATTATCGAAAGACGGCTTCGCGGATTTGGCTTATCCGTATTTTTGCTTACAGTTACTATTTCTCAAGAGTTAATAGGAGCCGTGTTACAAACGAACACGGTGAAGCCGCATTGATCCCGCGCCTGGAACGTCGATTGCCCGGTTTCGAGCGCCCGCTCGCTGGTTGTTGCTCGGTCGTCGTGCTAAGGCCACACGTTATGCGGCCGAAGCACGCCTGCCGGACGGGCAGGCATCTCTCTTCCCAGGCGCGCACTGCCGACCCACCCGCCGCGCGAGCAGCGGCCCTTGCGTCTTGACAATCGACTCAGCACCCACATAAGGTACTCGTTTGGGTTGCGGGCTTCAGGGAAACCTGTTGATCGCCAAGTTCTTGGGACCTCGCAAATTCCTAGTTTCAGCAATGATTCGTTTTTCCGGGAGGATACAGGAATGCCGCATAAGCTGACGAACATGCTCTCGCGTGTCCCTAGCGACATCGAAATCGCCCAGGCCGCCACGCCGATCGCCATCGACAAAATCGCCGCCGAGGCGGGCATTCTCCCGGACGAGCTCGAACTCTACGGCAAGACCAAAGCCAAGGTGCACCTCGAAATTCGCGACCGCCTGAAGAACAGCCCCAACGGCAAATACGTCGTCATCACGGCGATCACTCCGACTCCGCTCGGTGAAGGGAAGACCACCACGACCGTCGGCCTCAGCCAGGCGATCGGAGCGCATCTCGGCAAGAAAGTGTTCACCTGCGTTCGCCAGCCCAGCCAGGGACCCACGTTCGGCATCAAGGGCGGCGCGGCCGGCGGCGGCTACAGCCAGATCATCCCGATGGAAGAATTCAACCTCCATCTCACCGGCGACATTCACGCGATCACCGCCGCCAACAACCTGCTCGCCGCCGCAATCGACTCGCGCTGGTTCCACGAAAGCACGCAGAAGCCCGAGGGCCTCTTCGACCGGCTCTGCCCGCCCGCGAAAGACGGCAGCCGCCGCTTTTCGCCGGTCATGCTGCGCCGCCTGAAGAAGCTCGGCATCAACAAGACCAATCCCGACGACCTCACGCCGGAAGAGCGCCTGCGCTTCGCGCATCTCGATATCGACATCAACAGCGTCACCTGGCGCCGCGTGACCGACACGAATGACCGCATGCTCCGCCAGATCACCATCGGCCAGGGCCCCGAGGAAAAGGGGCTGACGCGGTCGACCGGCTACGATATTGCGGTCGCGAGCGAAATCATGGCCATTCTGGCGCTCACCACCAGCCTCGCCGATATGCGCGAGCGCCTTGGCGCCATGGTCATCGGCACGAGCAAGGCGGGCGAGCCGATTACCGCGGATGACATCGGCGTCGGCGGTGCGCTCACCGTCCTCATGAAGGACGCGATCCAACCGAACCTCATGCAGACCCTCGAAGGCACTCCGGCCTTCGTTCACGCCGGACCTTTCGCCAATATCGCGCACGGCAACTCCTCCATCGTCGCCGATCAGATCGCGCTCAAGCTCGTCGGTAAGGACGGCTTCGTTCTCACCGAATCCGGCTTCGGCGCCGACATCGGCATGGAGAAATTCTTCAACATCAAGTGCCGCTACAGCGGATTGATTCCGAATTGCGTGGTGCTCGTCGCCACGATTCGCGCGCTCAAAATGCACGGCGGCGGACCGAAAGTCGTCGCCGGCCAGCCGCTCAGCCCGCTCTACACCGAGGAAAATCTCGAACTGCTCGAAAAGGGCTGCTCCAACCTCAGCAAAATGATTCAGAACGCCCGCTACTTCGGCATTCCTGTCGTCGTCGGCATCAACCGCTTCCAGTACGACACGCCGGCGGAAATCGAACTCGTCCGCAAGAAGGCAATCGAGGCGGGCGCGAGCGACGCCGTGATGGCCAACCACTGGGCGCAGGGCGGCCTGGGAGCCGTCGAACTCGGCAAGGCCGTGATCGCCGCGTGCGAAAAGCCCAGCAATTTCGAGTTCCTCTACCCGCTCGACATCCCGATCAAGAAGAAGATCGAAACCATCGTGCAGAAGATTTACGGTGGCTCGGCCGTCGAATATTCACCGGAAGCAGAAAAGAAAGTCGAGCTCTACACCAAGCTCGGCTTCGACAAGCTGCCCATCTGCATGGCCAAGACGCATTTGAGCCTGAGCGCTGACCCGACGCTCAAGGGCGCTCCGACCGGCTTCACCATTCCGATCCGCGATATCCGCGCGAGCGTCGGCGCCGGCTTCCTGTTTCCGCTGGTCGGCACCATGAGCACGATGCCTGGCCTTTCGACCCGCCCCGGCTATTACGAAATCGACCTCGACCTCAAGACGGGCAAAGTCGTCGGACTTTCATAGCTTTCGATTTTCCGGGTGCCCCATCCTCGGTTTGTGAGGGTGGGGCCTTTGGCGAGGGCGCGCTTAATGCCCGCTCGGCGCCGCAATCCACCAGCGTCGCAGCGCGACAATCGTCCACACCGCCTCGACAATGCCAAACGGCCACGCTCCCTGTAAAAAACCGTACGTCGATCCGAGCGCGCACGCACCCGCAAATCCGAGGACGAACCAGCGGCTGCGCCTTTCGAACGCATAACAGAAAAGCATCGCCGACACCGCAAACAGCCCAAACAACGTCAGTCGACTCAATCCGGACTCCGAAGCCGCTAAAATTAGTCCCGCACAAAAAGGCTATCAAAACGAAATAAAGAAGGCGTAAGGCTCCCCGCGTGCCACATGCGTCCCGGCAGGCGCCACGCTTACCGAAGTTTCCGCGATATCGTTTGTTCGATCCGCTCCCGTACGATACAGTAGCGAGCAAGTCGCAATTACAATGGAGAAAGCGGGCCGGGGTATGGCAAGCACGCAAGGGGAAGTGCGGAAAGTCCTGATTCGACGCACCGAAATTGACAAGCGGGTTCGCTCCGTCGCGCGCAAAATTACGCGCGACTTCAAGGGCGAGCGCGTTCACCTCATCGGCGTCCTCAAGGGCGCGTGCATTTTTCTCTCGGACCTCGTTCGCGAGATCAATCTCGAATGTTCGATCGACTTCATCGCCGTCTCGAGCTACGGCCGCGGCAAGGAATCCTCCGGGCAGGTGCGCGTGCTCAAAGATCTCGATAGCAACATCGCCGGCCTCAACGTCATCCTCGTCGAAGACATCCTGGACACCGGCCTCACCCTGAGCTACCTCCTGCGCATCTTGAAGCAGCGGCAGCCGAAAACCCTCCGCGTGGCGGCGCTTCTCGACAAGCCTTCGCGGCGCCTGAAGCCGGTCGAGGCCAACTACGTCGGCTTCAAGATTCCCAATGAATTTGTGGTCGGCTACGGCCTCGACTACGCCGAGCGCTACCGCAATCTGAAGGACGTCTACGTCCTTCAGCTTCCCGAAAACGGCACGCACTGAGCCGCTTTTTCCGTCGTAATGAGCTTCCTCCACCAAATTGGCGCAAGATTGTTTACAGCCGGGCCATCAATCTTCCCGGCGCAAATTTCTCGCCTGTTATAATAGTGCGACTCGGAGCGCTGTGAGATTGGGGCTCTCGCGCGTATTCCGCTGTCGCTGCGTCGTATAGGAGCCAAGGTCCTGCTCGGATCGCCATCTTCCATGGATTTGTCCACATTCAACGCGGCGCAGGACATCCCTGCCGAGACCCTGGCAGTCCTCGCGGAAATCAGCCACGAAATCAACGCCTCGCTGAATCTGGACGAAGTCCTGGCGAACGCCGCGTCTCAGGTCAAGCGCCTGATCGACTACGAGATTTTCGCGGTCCTCCTTCCCGAAGAGGGCACCGACAATCTCTACATCCGATTCGCGATCGGGCATCGGCGCGAGGTTGTCGAGCACTGGCGCATTCCGATGGGCGACGGCATCATTGGCGCCGCTGCGCGCCTGGGTCAGGCCATTCGCGTCGGCGACGTCCGAAAAGATCCGCGCTACTTGCCCGCTGCCGAAGAGGTCCGCTCCGAGATGGCGGTGCCGTTGATTGTGCGCGGGCGCGTGATCGGCGTGATGGACATCGAAAGCCGCCAGCCGGATTACTTTACGCCCGGCCAGCAGACCATTCTCACTTTGGTCGCGAGCCGCATCGGCACCGCGGTCGAGAACGCGCGCCTCTTCGAGAATGCGCGCAAGCAGGCCGAGACGCTGATGCTCCTCAACGAAATCGGCCGCGAGACGAGCGCCACCTTGCAAGTGGAGGAAGTCCTGCGCCGCGCCGCCGAAATGACCAAGCGGCTGATCGACTACCAGATCTTCAGCATTCTTCTGCACGATCCCGCGGCCGCCGTCTTCCGTCATCACGTCACGGTGAAATTCGGCCAACGCGTGCAGGAAAAATCGGTAGTGCCCGAGCACGAGGGAATCGTCGGCGCGGCGGCGAAACTGCGCCGTCCGATTGTCGTGCCGGACGTCTCGCTCGATCCGCGCTACCGCATGTTGAATCCGGAGACGCGCTCCGAGCTCGCCGTCCCCATGATTTACAAGACGCGCGTGATCGGCGTGATGGACCTTGAAAGCCCGCAGCTCAACTATTTCACGCCGGACCACGTCCAGGTGCTGTCGATTCTCGCTTCGCATCTTGCGATTTCCATCGAAAACGCGCGCCTCTACGAGCAGGTGGCGCGCGACGAAAGCCGCATGGAGCGCGATCTGAACGCCGCCCGCCGCATTCAAGGCGCGCTGCTGCCGCATCTGCCCGGCGAGGAATTCGGCCTCGATATCGCCGCCCGCGTCGTTTCGTCGCGCGAGCTCAGTGGCGACCTCTACGACTTTCTCCGCTATGGCCCGCAGGATTTGGGCATCGCACTCGGCGACGTCAGCGGGAAGGGAAGCGCGGCGGCGCTGTACGGCGCGGTCGCCGTCGGCACGCTGCGCAGCCTCGGCTCGCTGAAGCCGCGCCCCGCGAACATGCTGCGCGCCGTCAACGGATTCCTGGGCGAGCGCTTGATCGAGGGCCGCTTCATGACGCTGTGCTTCGCCTCATGGAATCGCCGCCGCAGCCGCCTGCGCATCGCAAACGCGGGGCAGGAGCAGCCGCTGCTCTGCCACGCCGGTAAATGCGAGCGAATTCCGCTTTCCGGGTTTCCGCTTGGCATCTTCGAAGAAGCGACGTACGACGAGCGCACCTACATTCTCGAGCCGGGCGACGTCCTCGTTCTCTATTCGGACGGAATCGCGGACGCGCAAAATTCCGCGGCGGAGTTTTTCGGCCACAAACGCGTGGCTCAGCTGATCGAGCAGCACGCGGCCCTGACCGCCGACGCAATCGCCGATCACGTGCTCGAAGAGGTCGACACATTCTCCGGCGGCCAGCATCCCACCGACGACCGCACGCTTCTCGTCCTGAAAGTTCGCTAGATCTTCGCGAGAGTTGCGTCGCGATCGCGACGCGCGCGATCCGCAAAATTTCGCGGTATTTTCTGCTGCAAAGTGAGCAAGGACTTTGACGCCGTTGCGGGCTTAGGAAGCCTTACAAGGGCGGTTTTGGCGGCGTTTGCCGCCCCAAAAGAGAAAAGCGGCCGATCTTCTTACCGTTCGCCCCAGCGAAGTTTGCTGCGCAGGATCTGGAAGTAGCTCTTCGTCGGGCTTCGGACGAGGGCGACGCGCTTCGCGGATTTCGTGATCCGCACCCGGTCCTCGGGTTCCAGCTCAATGCTGATCTGGCCGTCAAGGGTGACGTACACTGGCTCGTCCGCCGCCGTGAAGTCGAGGTCGATGCGCGACGCGCCCGGAATCACGAGAGGCCGGTTGGTCAGCATGTGCGGGCAGATCGGCGTGATGATGAACGCGTCGAGGCTGGGATCGACGATGGGCCCGCCGGCCGCCAGCGAA
>DATJRU010000259.1:0-7523 GCA_035504455.1 Vulcanimicrobiaceae bacterium | reverse complement strand
CGTTCCTCACACCCAAGCGCGATTGTACCGAGCCCGGCACGCAGCACGCCTGCCGGTGCGGCAGGCGCAGCGGAGTGCCGGGGAAGCGAACGCAAGCGAAAAAGTCCCGGAGGGACGATTGACCTCCGCTGAACGTTCCATTTTCAAATTTCCAATTTCCGATCCCGCCATGCATCATGAACGCATGACCCCGGCGCAACAAACGCAATGGATCGCCGAACGCGCCCGCGCTCTCGGCTTCGACCTCTGCGGCGTCGCGCCCGTCTCCGCCGAATCCCTCCCCGAACTCGCGCGCCTCCCCGAATGGCTCGACCGCGGCTACGCCGGCGAAATGAAATACCTGCACGACGCGCGCCGCTGCGACCCGCGCCAGGCCCTCGACGGCGCCCGATCCATCATCGTCGTCGCGCTCAACTACCACACGCCGCATAAGCCGCCCGATCCCGCCGCTGCCTCGCCCCGCGGCTGGATCTCGCGCTACGCCTGGGGCGACGACTACCACGACGTCCTCCGCGAGAAACTCAACGCGCTCGTCGCCGAAATGCGCGCGCAAATCCCCGAGCCCTTCGACGCGCGCGCCTACGTCGACACGGGACCCATCATCGAACGCGTCGCGGCGAAATACGCGGGCCTCGGCTGGCTCGCGAAAAACACGTTCCTCATCAATCCGAAGATCGGCTCGTGGCTGTTTCTGGGCGCGATTCTGACGACTCTCGCGCTCGAACCGTCGCTCGCTCCCGGCGCCGCGCCGCTGCCCGATTTCTGCGGCACCTGCACGCGTTGTCTCGACGCCTGCCCCACGCAAGCGTTCCCGCAGCCCTACGTCCTCGACGCGCGCCGCTGCATCTCGTATCTCACCATCGAGCTTCGCGGCGAAATTCCGGAAGAATTTCGCCCGCACCTCGGCAACGCTGTCATCGGCTGCGACATCTGCCAGGACGTTTGCCCCTGGAACCGCAAAGCGCCCGCGACGCCGCTCGCGGCATTCCAGCCGCGCGAACGCCTATTCGCGCCCGAACTCGAATGGCTCGCCTCGCTCACGCAGGAAGAATTCAGCGCCGTCTTCCGCAAGAGCGCCGTCAAACGCGCCAAGTGGCGCGGCATCGTCCGCAACGCGTGCGTCGCCCTCGGAAATTCCGCTGCCTCGCTCGATCCCGCCGCGCGCGAACGTGTCGCCGCGTTACTCCACCGCCTCGCCTCCTCCGACGACGCCATCATCGCCACACACGCCCGCTGGGCCCTCACCCAGTTCCCCAGGCCTTCGCCCCAATCCTTGGCGCCGCGCTAAGCACCAACCGCCACCGCGCCTCAGCCCTTGGATTGCGGCGGCTCTGAAGCTCGCTTCGTCCGTCTCTGGCCTGCGCAGGCTCTTCCCGCGGCCATCATGCGGTCTTTTGCAATCATCGTGAAATTACCGGGCCTGTTTCAGGCTATCTTGGGAAGGCTTCGACATCCCGGCAGTGCCATCCATTCCGACGAGGGGTTACAGTGAATTCGAATGCAGCTTCCTCAACCATTGAGAACACAACGAAGTCTTGGATTTTCGCCCTGCAGGATTACTCGCTGCTGGCCATCCGCTCGGTGCGCGCGTTCTTCACCACCACGCGCTACACGGGCGACCTGCTCGAGCAGATGGACCTGATCGGCGTGGGCTCGCTGCTGATCATCGTCGTTGCTCTCATTTGTGTGGGCGGCGTAATCGTCCTGAACGCGGCGTCGCAATTCAGGCGTTTCGGCGAAACGGTCTTGACCGGCGACGCCCTTTCGCTCTCGCTCCTCCGCGAACTCGGCCCGGTGTTCACCGCGCTCCTGGTTGCCGGCCGCAACGCCACCGGCATGGCCTCCCAATTGGGTTCCATGGTCGTGACGGAGCAGGTGGACGCCATGCGCAGCATGGGCGTCGATCCCATCAGCAAGCTCATGACGCCGCGCGTCTTCGCTACCGTAATCACTCTGCCGCTGCTCGTGGCCGTAGGGGATTGCGCGGGCCTGCTCGGCGGCTTCGTGGTCGCCAGCATCACCCTGCAACTCAATGCGGAGCAGTTCTGGACCCGCGCCGTCAGCGCCCTCGCCGTCGGAGACATCGTCATCGGCTTCTCGAAGCCGCTCGTCTTCGGTTTCCTGGTCGCGACGATCGGCTGCTATCAGGGCCTTCGCGTCAAAGGCGGCACGGAAGGCGTGGGCCGCGCCACGATCGTGGCCTTTGTCGTGGCCTCGCTCGCCGTCCTCGTGGCCGACCTGTTCCTGACCCGGCTGATGCTTTACCTCTTCAACTTGTAAAGCTCGTCCGTCGAGCCGGTGCAAGCGAACGAGCAGCCGAAAAGGTTCTAGTGCGCGCGAAGCGACGCCGGCATCCCGGGCCAGGCGTGGATTCTCGACTTGAATCGCCAGCCGTTCTCGGTCTTCACGTAAACATCGTGGTACTGACCCCACGCATACGCCACGACGGGCGCCTTCGCGCCTTCCTTCGCCGTCGGATCGCCGAAGCCGACCACGAGGAGATAGCTTGTCCCCGTGGCGCCTTCAGGCGTCGGCGTGATTACCAGGTTCGCGACCATGTGGCCCATGCTATAGCGATCCGGCACCGTCTTCGGATCGACGCAGCCGTTCTTTCCTCCGCCGTCCGCCTCGGCCAATCGATCGCGGCCCTGAAATCTGGCAGTGCCGGGTACGCCGTTTTCATCCGCGATGCCGAAGACGCCGTCCGGCGTGTATAGGTCCGCATAGTCGTAACCGTTGTTCGTGCACTTGTCGATTGCGTAACCGTAGCGGGCCGTCAATTGTTGAATGTCGATGTAGTCTTGAGCCGTCAGCGCCATCGGCTTGGGCGACGCCTTCGCGGTCCGCTGCTGCGCCCACACCATCACCAGCGCCAGCATCCCCGCGCAAACCCCCGCGATGATTTTCTTCCGCATGATCGATCTCCTCTCCTCGTGCCGCGAAAAAGCGTCCGGTTCCCCACGGCATCTCGCGAGCGCTCTTATACCACGCGCATCCGGTTTTGGCGCCGTGCCGCGCCGCTAAGGAACGGACATTCCGCCATTTTCGGGATTGCGAATTCGCTCTGCGGAATGAGATACTTTCGCGTTCGAGCGGTGACGACCGCCTCTCCGGAAACGGACCGCATAATTTCAATCCAGGACAGAAATTCTATGAAAGCAAGTTATCGCTGGACCGTTTGCCTCGCCATCTTGCTCGCCGCCGCCTTCGGCGCGTCGCTTCTGTTCTCGCGTCAGGCTCCCGCTCAGGCCCCGGCGAAAGCGACGCCGCCCGCCAAGGCCGCGAACGCCGCTCCCGCCGCCAAGGGCGATGTCGACCGCGGCCGCTACCTCGTCGAGGACGTCGGAATGTGCGAGGAATGCCACACGCCGCGCGACGCCGACGGCAATCTCGATGAATCGCGTCGCCTCGAAGGCGCCGCCATCTGGATCACTCCGGTACACCCGATGACCAACTGGGCCATGCGCGCCCCCGCACTCGCCGGCTTCAACGGCTTCTCCGACCAGCAAGGCGCCGACATCCTCGAGAAGGGCATCGGTCCCAACGGCCTCGCCATCCAGCCGCCCATGCACATCTACCACATGACTCCGGCCGACGCGCAGGCCGTCATCGCCTACCTCCGCTCGCTGCCCAACATGTACCCGCAGCAGCAGTAAACCGTTCGTCCGCTCAGCGGCGATTACAGCGAAACGGCGTTGCAAGAAATGTGCAACGGTTTGTAACTTCACATCTCGTGACAAAACCGGCGCGCAAAAATCGAACGCCGCTAAATCTCCCAGTAACACGATTTTAAACAGCGCGTCTCAGCCGCTCTCCCGCTCCGTTCAGTTGGCAGGCCGATTGCACTATCGACCCTCAGATTAGGGCCCCGGGGCGTTTCGCGTCACGGTTATCCAGGGAGTTAGCTCATGATCTTCAAGCGATCGGCCTTGCGTCTTGCTTTCGTCCTTGCCGCCGTCCTGCTTCCGGCTTGTGTATTCGCTGATCCCATCACTGGGACGCTAAACGTCACGGGTACCATAACCGTAACGTCTACCGGCATCGCCTTCGCGCCCTCGGGCAGCACGGGCACTGTCCTGGCGGACGCTTTCACCAACACCGGCACATTCGCCTCTCTGAACAGCGGCGACCCCACTACCGAGCAATCCGGTACCATCTACGACCTTAATTTCGCCACGACTATGCCTGGCTCGACGTTCCTCACCGGCTTTTCCTCGGTTCCCGGAGCAACTTTAGATGTGAATAGTTTGGGTCCCGGTGTCTTCGGCACCGCCGGTTGCACGGCGGCTCCCGCAGCCGGGGAAATCTGCACGCCTACCGGGTCGCCCTATGACTTCGTCGATCTCCCGGCGGGAACAGGGTTTGACACGTCGCTATCGATCAGCATCAGCGGGACGGCCGTCAATACCGCCACCGGCGAAACCAGCCCCTTTACCGGAACCATTACTTCGCAGTTCGCCGGCTCCTACCAGGCGCTTCTCTCCACGCTCGGCGGCGGCGGCTCTGACTCCAGCAGCTTTTCGGCAACCTTCGTGGTCGACGGCGGCGACGGCAGCGGCGGATCCACGCCCGCCCCGGAGCCCGGCTCGCTCGTCCTGCTGCTAGCCGGCTTGGGAGCGATCGGCCTGCTCGCCTCCAGTCGCAGGTTCCGCAACCTTCCGTCCGCAACTCGCTGAAACCTGATTTTCCCTTCGGGCCTTCGGGCCTCCGGGCACTCCGCCCGTTTGCGCGGAACGCCCAGCCTCGGCTAGTCTCATGAAGCAGGTTTTGGGCGGTCGGATTTCGTAATATACCCGTAACACTTACGGGCTACCCTCTCCGGCCTCAGAGGCACGAATCGAATGGCATCCACTCGTCTGTCCGACCGCGAGCTTTTTCTCAACCGCCACTTCTCGTGGCTGCAATTCAACGAGCGCGTTCTCGAGGAAGCGCGCGACGCCGCGAATCCGCTCCTCGAGCGCGTCAAATTCCTCGCGATCACAGCCAGCAATCTCGACGAATTCGTCGAGGTCCGCCTCGCGGGACTCCTGCAGCAGGTAGAGCAGGGAAGCAGCGACCCCGGCCCCGATGGCCGCACTCAGGAAGAAGTCCTCACCGAGCTGGTCAAGCGCATCCACGCCTTCGTCAAAGACCAGTACACCTGCTGGCGCGAGGAGCTCGTTCCCGCCCTCGCCGAAGAATCGATCCGCGTCCGCTGCCTCGAAGAGCTCCGCCCTGCCGCCAAGGAATACATCGAAGAATTCTTTGTGAAGACCGTCTCGCCGCTGCTCACGCCTGTCACGGTCGACCCGGCGCATCCGTTTCCGCACGTACTCAATAAAGCGCTCTGCCTCGCGTTTCTGCTGAAGCGCAAGCGCCGCGGCTCGCAGCAGACCTACGTCGGCGTCGTCACCGTCCCGCGCGCGCTGCCGCGCCTCGTCCTGATTCCGTCCGCCGAAGGCACCGTCGAGTACATCTTCCTCCACGACATCGTCCACGCCTTCGCCGACCGCCTCTACCACGGCTACGAAATCCTCTCGGCCGCCGCGTTTCGCGTCACGCGCAACAGCAACCTCTACCTCACCGAAGAGGAATCGCGCGGCCTTCTCGAATCGGTCGACCAGCAGATTCACCGCCGCCGCAAGGGCGCCGCCGTGCGCCTCGAAATTGAAGCCGGCGCCGACCAGGAAATCATCGACCGCCTCGCGCTCAATTTCCGCCTCGCGCCCTGGCAAGTCTTCCGCACGGACGGCCCGGTCAATCTCTCGCGCCTCTTCCAGCTCTACGACCAGACGCCGCGCCCCGACCTGAAATATCACCCGTTCGTCGCGCGCGAAGTGACGCTCAAGCCCGGCCCATCCTCGATTTTCGAGATGCTGCGTTCGCGCAACGTCCTGCTGCACCATCCCTACGATTCGTATTCCACGGTCGTGCGCTTCATCGAAAGCGCCGCGCAGGATCCCAACGTCCTCTCGATCAAGCAGACGCTCTATCGCACCAGTGAGAATTCGCCGATCGTCCGCGCGCTGATCGAAGCCGCCGCCAAGAAGGAAGTCGCCGTCGTCGTCGAGCTGAAGGCGCGTTTCGACGAAGCCTCCAACATCCGCTGGGCGCGCAATCTGCAGGAAGCGGGCGTGCAAGTCTTCTACGGCGTGGTCGGCCTCAAGACGCACTGCAAGCTCTCGCTCGTCGCGCGCCGCGAAGCCGATGGCGAGACCCGCCGCTACGCCCATCTCGGCACCGGCAATTACAATCCCTCCACCGCGCGTTTTTACACCGACCTCAGCTTGCTCACCAGCGAGCCCGGGATCACTTCAGCCGTGCATCACGTCTTCGATTACCTTACGGCCTACTCCGAGCGCCCGCGCTACACGCCGCTCTTCGTCGCGCCGCTGAATCTCGGCAAGAATTTCGTCAATCTCATCGACCGCGAAGCGGCTCACGCCAAAGCCGGCCGCCCCGCGTTCATCGTCGCCAAGATGAATTCGCTCCTCGACGAAAAAATCATTCACGCGCTCTACAAAGCCTCGCAGGCCGGCGTGCAGATCGAGCTCATCGTCCGCGGGGCGTGCGCCCTGCGTCCCGGCGTGCGCGGCCTCAGCAGCCGCATTCGCGTTCGCAGCGTGATCGGGCGCTTCCTCGAGCACAGCCGCATCTACGTCTTCGGCAACGGCGGCAAAACCGAAATCTATCTAGGCAGCGCCGATTGGATGCAGCGCAACATCTACGAACGCGTCGAGGTGATCTTCCACCTGCGCGATCAAGAACTCCACCAACGCATCCTCACCGAAGTCGTCACGCCCTACCTCGCCGATACGCAAAAAACGCGCGTCCTGCTCGCGAGCGGCGAATACGTCCGCTGGCACGAGTCCGCCAAAATGAACGCCTCGAAAAACGGCTTCCGCTTCAACGTCCAGCAATTCTTCATCGACTTCGCCGAAGGCCGCGAAGGCCTCCAGTCCATCCCAGCCGTGCCGTCATTCCTGAAGCCGCCGGCGCCCGCCCCGCCACCTGAAGCCGCCGAGTCGTAGCCCCGCGACGCCGCATCCCAGCGGTCGGCTCGCCGATTTGTAGCGCCGCCGTCCCGGCGGCTCTTCGCTTTCTGTTTTTTATTGTCGAGGTAAAACGCGCTAGACCAGCGCGAATTCCACGCGATGGCGGAAGGGATCGATGCGTTCGGCACGCACCCGGACCGTGTCGCCCAGGCGGAAAACGAGCTTCGCGGCGCTTCTCGATGAGCCGCGGCCTCGCCCCCCGCGCTGCGGTTCGGCCACGATCGTATGGTCGCGCTCGCGGAATTCGCAGCGCATATCCGTGGATTCCTCGATGCGGTCGATGCTCACCAACCCCTCGACGAAGATGTCGGTGAGCTCGACGAAGAAGCCGAACTTCTGCACGGAGATGATGAGGCCGTCGTACTCTTCGCCGAGATGGCTTTCCATGAACTGCGCCTTCTTCCATTCGATCAGCTCGCGCTCGGCCATGTCCGCGCCGCGCTCGGCCTCGGAACTTTCGGAAGCGATCTCTTCGAGTTCGACGCGGCG